>JBGSSR010000078.1:0-66723 GCA_041736905.1 Sphingomonadaceae bacterium
GGGGTGCCGGGATAGACCGCATAGGCACCGACTTGTTCCGGCACGGGGAAGCTGGTGATGTTGTAATATTGGTCAAAGATATTCTGACCGTACAACTCAATCCCATATTTCCCATCGGCGAAGTTGACGCCGATCCGTGCGTTGAACACCGTATAAGCATCGTTGCGCGTGAATGCGATGCCGTTGGGGTCGTTCAACGTGTTGGCCGCGCTCATAGAACGCATGTCGATGTGGACTAGGCCAGACACACTATCCGAAATTGGCGGGGTCCAAGTAACCGCACCGGTGACGGTGTGCTTGGGTTGGTTGGTAAATTGTTTGCCGTCATCGTCGGCAGCATTGATGGGGTCATCCACCACCGCCGAGAGATAGGTGTAGCCAACCGAGGCATTGAGATTGTCGATTGGACGCAGTCCCAATTCAACTTCAACGCCCTTCGACACGACCTTGTCATATTGACGAACGACGAACCGTGTCCCTTCAAAACGTAGGTTTTGGTATCCATCAAAGTCTTGGTAGAAGCCAGTGATGTTCAATTGCATGAACGGCGTCGGGTTGGCTTTGATGCCAATCTCATAGCTGTTCACGGTTTCTTTGCCGAATTCCAAATCGGAAATTTGTGCACCATTGCCAAACGTCCCCGTGGGGCCAAGCAACCAGCGGCTGTCAAACGAACCACGGTCAAGGTTGAAACCGCCCGACTTATACCCCTTCGCATAGCTAGCGAAAAGTAAGGTGTCGTCATTGAGCTTAAACGCCAATTTGGCGGTGCCGGTGATTTGATCTTCGCTCCGTTTGCCGGTGTAATCGCCGTTAAACTCCGTATTCACCGTTGGGTTACAGCTAAGCAGGATAGCGCCTTGCAAGCCCGCCAATTGCGCCGCTGCCGCGGCGGAACCACCCGCTGCCGCTGCTGCCAAGGCTGTTTGTTGACCAATTAACGTGGCCGACACCGTGGGGCTGTTGAAGAAATTACACGACGCCGCGTTTGAATTCAGGTCGCCGGTAATGTTCTTCGTTTCATGGTTCCAACGCACACCAAAGGTCAGGCTCAGCTGGTCGCTAAACTCAACGATGTTGTGGGTAAAGATACCTAGGCCTTTAGTATTTACGGTCCAATTGTCGGCTTGCTGACCCTGACCATCAGATAGGGCCGGAACGGGAGCGCCGAAGATAAAGGGAGCCGCGCCACGCGTTCCGAACACTTGACGTCCGCTGCTGGCGAAAATCACCGTGTCGGTATAAAACATGGCTTGCGAGCCAAAACGAACCGTATCCGTCAGCGTCAATTCTTCATCCAGATAGAATGCGCCAACCATCCAGTCGACTTTACCATCCATGAACTCGCCTTGGATACGCAATTCTTGGGTGAAGTCCTTGATTCCGGTTTGGTAGCCATCACGATAGGCACGATCGAGGCCGGTAAAATCGATATCCATCGAACGGGTGGCATCCCAATCGCGGTACGCCGTGATGCTCGTGATGTTCACGCCACCCAATTCAACGTCCAATTGACCGGAAAAGCCCCATTCTTCGACTTGCTCGGTCAAATCACGGCCGGGCGTAAAGGCAACGTTGCGGTCAGCAGGATCGTTTGGCGTGATAAGGCCTGTCGTTTGGCCGCCCGACAATGCGGAGGTCAGGCCAATTATCGCGGGACCGGTGCTGCCGATGGCGGTGTGGATCGCGCCGCAGCATTCTTCGTCGGTGCGCGCATAATCTGCGATGAAGCGGAATTGCACATTGTCGCCGTTGTCATACAGCACTTGGCTACGCATGAATTGGCGATCGACATTGTTGATGTCTTTGCCTGTGTTGACTTCGGTGATGTAGCCATCACGCTCCCGCCAGCCACCGTCAAACCGCACGGCCAAGGTGTCCGACAATGGGCCCGTGACGCCAAGTTTGATTTGTTTTTCGTCGTAGTTGCCAAAGCTGCCTTCAACATAACCGCCGAAATCAAATTTTGGGCCAGCGGTCACGATGCTCAATGCACCGGCCGACGTGTTGCGACCGAACAAAGTGCCTTGTGGGCCGCGAAGAACCTCAACACGCTCCAATTCGGGCATGTCGGACAAAGCCAAACCGGCGCGGGCGCGGAACACACCATCGACGAACACGCCAACGGCAGGTTCAAAACCCGGGTTATCGCCTGCGGTGCCGATACCGCGGATGGACAGCACAACGCCGGTCGCGCTGGATTGGCCAGTGGTGGATTGCAGACTTGGCGTCAATTGACGCAGGCCGCGAACGTCGGTCACGCCGCTATTGGTAATCAGTTCGCTGTCCACGACGGTAATCGCAACGGGAACTTCTTGCAGCAATTGGTCACGACCTTGGGCGGTAACGACGATGTCGCCATAGCCTTCGTCAGCATTTTCTTCTGTTGCGGTGGTTTCTTGTGCAAAAGCGGGGGTAGCAAGGCCAAAGGCCAATACCGGCGTTAGCGCGGTTGCCGTACGCAAAATGGTTTTACGCATCAAATTCTCTCCTCAATAAACAGCGCGACCCAAAGCTGTGTATCACAGTCATTGTCAGCGCCTTGGGCAAACTGTGGCGCATTTTGTTGCTTTATGTCCAGCAAAGAGCGCAAAAATTTGCGTGCAAGGAAACGAATGTTGCTTTTGGGTTACAGAATCGAGGACGGTGGCGGTTTGTAGTGCGGTCATCCGGTCGTTAACATTGGTGTTAATAGCTCCCATTTCCCTAGGGTAAAATGGATCGCAACTCCTTTTATGCCCGCACAACCGCGGCGATAGGGCAGCCCTCCCCGAAAAACAGATCCCGCTGCTGGATTAGACACTCCGCTGGGCTGCAATCCGTTGCCAAGGACTTCAGCAAGCTTGATTCGCTTGGCTCCAATCCATGAATGTGCAATTCACCAGCTATTCATGGCGTAACCAGCAAAACAAGGAAACCGGAACCAAAGCGGAGGCGCACATGGATATTAAAGCACATATCGCGGCCACTCGATTTGGCCTTGGCCATGCCCATGATTTCGATGTGCCTTCGGCGTCAAAGTCCGCCTTACTGACGCAGGTGCAAAATGCACATAGCAGTTCCACCGCGTCAAATGCAGAAGCGCTAATCTCCGACATCTTGTCGTTTCAATTTTCTGCCCGAAGCGCAGCCATGGCTGGGGAAGTTTTGCCCCCAGAAAAGCGCGCCGTTTTCAACCAATCGTTTCGACAGTCCGTAAACGATCGGTTGGCGCTTTCCGTCGAGAGTGAGGCACCGTTTCGTGAGCGGCTGGTCCAATTTTGGTCCAACCATTTTGCCATTGATGCGAAGTCCTTGGTCGTTCGGGCCTTGGCACCCGATTATGAAAATGCCGCAATCGCGACATATGTCGGTGGCCGTTTCGCGGACCTATTGAAATCAGCCCTGCTCCACCCCGCGATGTTGATTTATTTGGATCAAGTGAACTCCATCGGTCCCAACAGCATAGCCGGCCAACGGGGCCGAGAAGCGCGCGAGTTGAAGGGTAAGAAGGCGGGCCTCAACGAAAACCTTGCTCGTGAAATTTTGGAATTGCACACGCTTGGCGTGAACGGCGGCTATTCGCAAGGCGATATCGAGGAACTTGCCCGCGCGATGACGGGCCACACCATCGCGCATTATTCGCGGCAGCGCGACGCAAAGGAAGGTAGCGCTGGCAAACCTTTAGGCCGGGCTATTTTTATTCCGCAATTGCATGAGCCGGGCGAACGTCGGCTGCTCGGTCAGCGTTATCCGGACACTGGCGCGGGTCAATTTTTGGGGATGTTAGATGCGTTGGCGGTGCACCCCGCGACCGCCACATTTCTAGCGACCAAATTGGCGCGGCATTTTGTCGCGGATGCTCCGCCTGCTCAATTGGTTAAGTCCATGGCGACCGCGTATTTAGGCTCCAAGGGCGACTTGATGGCGCTCTATGCCGCTATGCTTGATGCAGAGGAGAGCTGGCGGGCTGAGCCTTTGAAATTCAAATCGCCATGGGATTGGACCGTATCCGCTTGCCGCCTCATCAGCAATCGCGCGCACGAACGCATTGTTGCGCATAAATTCGTGCAGGATTTGGGGCAGAGTATTTGGCAACCCGGGTCGCCCGCCGGATTTGGTGACCAATTCACTCATTGGGCCAGCCCCGATGGATTGGTGCGGCGCGTGGGTGCGGCGGAACGGCTAGCGGGTCGCGCTGGTCAGGATCCGTTGTCGGCGGACGCCATCGACGCGCTATTCCCTGCTAACATGCTTTCAGTTCAATCGAGGTCAGTTCTGCTCGCCGCCGAAAGTCCGCGCAGCCAATGGGCGATTGCCCTGTCCCTCCCCGAATTTCAGCGGAGATAGACCATGACCGTGAACCGTCGCCATTTTATCGCGCAATCCATGATGGCCAGTGGATTGGCGTTTAGCCCGTTCAGCATCGGCCCCCTTCACGCCATGAACGCGCCCACCGACCAGCGCTTTGTGTTTATAATCCAACGCGGTGCCGCCGATGGATTGGCCATTGTGGAGCCGCGCGGAGATGCGGCCCTCACTGGCCTTCGCAAAGGATTGATGTCCGCCGACCCGTTGCGGTTGGACGGTTATTTCGCCCTGCACCCTGCCCTACCAAAAATCCATGGCTTGGCGCAAAAAGGTCAGGCGGAAATTGTCCACGCCATCGGCACGGTGTATCGCCAACGCTCGCACTTTGATGCGCAGGCTGTGCTGGAAACCGGCGGCGCAACGGCGCAATCGCTGCGCACGGGATGGATGAACCGCCTTATCGGGATGTTGCCCCAAGGCGCGCAAAGTGCGATGGCATTATCGCCTATCATCCCGCTCGCACTGGCGGGGAAGAACCATGTCGGCAACGTTGGCTTGGAAAACAACGCGCCGGTGAGCGACGATTTGGCCATGCAAATGAGTACGCTTTATGCCAGTGACCCTGAACTTGGCCCCCTTTGGCAACAGGCGATGCAAACGCAGGGATTGCTGTCCACAAATAAAGGCGACGCGAAGGGCGGATCGACCATTGGCACCGCCGCCGCCGACTTGCTCCGCCCCGCCAATGGCGCGCGGTTGATGATGATCGAAACCGGTGGTTGGGACACGCACAGCGCGCAGCAAAACCGGCTGACGCGGCAACTCACCCATTTGGATGCCATGGTGGATGCACTGGCGAGCAGTTTGGGCCCATTGTGGAACAAGACCTTGGTTCTCGTCGCCACCGAATTCGGCCGCACCGCCGCGCTTAATGGGACGCAAGGAACGGACCATGGGACAGGAAGTGCCGCGTTTTGGCTGGGCGGGTCATTGGGCAGCAGAACGCCGGTGGTCGCCGAATGGCCGGGGCTTTCTGCGAACGCCCTTTACCAAGGCCGCGACCTGATGCCCACGCGCAGTTTTGAGCGGATGACGGCGGAGCGCTTGTCCGCGCATTTCGGCCTTTCGCCGGTCAATACGTTGGCAACGCTATTCCCCTCAGTCTAAGCGGCGCAATTGTCGGTAAACGCGGTTGATAAATGCTGCGCCTGCGCATAAAAGGCGCGCGATACAGCATAACCGGCGTCGCATACCGAGAATACTGCCGAAGGGAATTGATGTTGGCGCGAAAGATAGATTCTGTCCTCATTACCGGCGGGACAGGCAGCTTCGGCAAGACGATGCTCAACGGCTTGCTGGCCGATGGTGTGAGCGAAGTGCGCGTGCTAAGCCGCGATGAGGAAAAGCAGGATGCGTTGCGTAACCAATTGCGCGACCCGCGAGTGCGCTATTTCATCGGCGACATTCGGGAACGGTCCAGCGTTGACCGCGCGATGGCGGGCGTCGACGCCTGTTTCCACGCCGCTGCGTTGAAGCAAGTGCCCTCCTGCGAATTCTTCCCGTTGGAGGCCGTGCGCACCAATATTTTGGGCAGCGAAAACGTCATCCGTTCGGCCATCCAGAACGACGTCAAAAGCCTCGTCTGCCTGTCCACGGACAAGGCCGTGATGCCCATCAACGCGATGGGCATGAGCAAGGCGATGATGGAAAAACTCGCCCAATCCGCCGCGCGAGAAATCGGCGGCGGAGCTGGCACGACGATAAGCTGCGTCCGGTACGGCAACGTCATGTATTCGCGCGGGTCGGTCATCCCTTTGTTCATTAAACAGATTAAGGACGGCAATCCGATCACCGTTACGGAACCCAAAATGACGCGCTTTCTGATGCCGTTGCGCGACAGTGTTGAGTTGGTGCGGTTCGCGTTCGAACACGCCAATCAGGGCGATTTGTTCATTAAGAAGGCGGCGGCCAGCACGATTGCAGATCTTGTTACGGCATTGCTCGAACTCTTCGATGTGCCGAACCATCCTGTTGGCGTCATCGGATGGCGACATGCCGAAAAGCTTTACGAAACGCTGGCTAGTGCGCAGGAATTGACCACGGCGGAGGATATGGGCGACTATTGGCGGCTGCAATTGGATGGCCGCGACCTGAATTACAACGCCTATTTCTCGGAAGGGGAAACCGAAACCGCGGCGCTTGACGATTATCATAGCCACAATACGCACCAATTGGATGTGGAGGGCGTGAAGGCATTGCTGCTCACCCTGCCCGAGGTGCAGGCGGAATTGGCTTCATGGCAAGCCCAATGAAAATAGCAATTACCGGAGCGCGCGGGCTTTTGGGCTGGCACAGCGCGGCGCGGCTCCATGCACAAAATTGTCAGGCGCGGTTTAAGGGGACGGATGCGCCCTATGAACTCGCGCTGATTGACCATGCGACCTTTGACGACGCCGCGGCGTTGGCTGAGGCGCTAAAAGGCGCGGACGCAGTGCTCCACTGGGCAGGCGTCAATCGCGGGACCGAGGAAGAAGTAGAGGCGGCCAACCCGGCCATCGCGCGACGTCTGGTCGCGGGCTGTCAGGCGGCGGGGGTCACTCCGCACATCGTCTATGCCAACAGCACACACGCGGCGAACGACACCTTTTATGGCCGCTCAAAACGCATCGCGGGCGAGGTTTTGGCCGAGTTTGCGGGTGAGCGTTACACCAACCTCATCCTGCCGCATATTTTTGGCGAGTGCGCCAAGCCATACTACAACAATGTCACCGCAACGATTATTGATCAGTTGTGGGAGGATGTGACGCCCACGCTCAACCCCGATGGGCGGGTGCAATTGCTCCATGCGGGCGAAGCGGCGCAGATGGCGATTGATGCGGCGCTGGGCGGAACCGGCGGGACGTTAGCTCCGAAAGGCCGCGATATTGGGGTCGTTGAACTTTACGAAAAGCTGAAAGGTTTTCACGAACTCTACACCGCCAATATCTTCCCCGACCTGTCGGACCCGTTCGATTTGGCGTTGTTCAACAGCTACCGCAGTGGCGGTTTCCCCAAACACTACCCGCGCCCTTTAAGGGTCAATGCCGACGCGCGTGGGATGTTGTTTGAAAGCGCAAAGGGCGGCAATGCCAGCCACACCTTCCTCTCCACCACCCTGCCCGGACAGCGCCGAGGGGAGCATTTCCATTATGATTTGGTGGAGCGGTTCTTGGTGGTGCAGGGTGAGGCGCTGCTGCAAATCCGCAAAGTTCTGACGGGCGAAGTGACGGAATTCCGCGTCAGTGGCGACACCCCCGTCGCCATCGATCAGATACCCTTTCACACGCACAATATCATCAATGACGGCGATACGCCGGTCATCACCTTCTTTTGGACGCACCGGATGTTCGACCCCGCGCGGCCCGATACCTATGCCGATCCTGTTTAGAGGACACGACACATGAGCAAGTTGAAAGTCACCACCGTTCTGGGCACGCGCCCCGAAATCATCCGCCTGTCGCGCGTCATGGCGCGCCTGGATCAGCACACTGATCACCGCATTGTCCACACGGGGCAGAATTGGGATTATGAGCTGAACGAAGTGTTTTTCAGCGATCTGGGCGTGCGCAAACCCGATAATTTTATGGGCGTGGACACGTCATCCTTGGGTGCAGTTCTGGGCGGTATCCTCATCGAAACCGAGAAAGAACTGCGCGCCAATCGCCCCGATGCGTTGCTTGTCCTTGGCGATACCAACAGCGCGATTGCCGCCATTATGGCGCGACGGATGAAAATCCCCGTCTATCATATGGAGGCCGGCAATCGCAGCTACGACCGCAACGTGCCGGAGGAAACCAACCGGCGACTGGTCGATCATATTAGCGATTTCAATCTGGTTTATACCGAACATGCGCGGCGGCACTTGTTATCCGAGGGGATGCAGCATCGGCGCGTGTATCTGACGGGTTCACCCATGCGCGAGGTGTTGGAACATTACCGCCCGCAGATTGAAGCGTCGGATGTGCTGTCCACTTTGGGCCTTGAGGCGGGCAAATATTTCATCGTCTCGCTCCACCGCGAAGAGAATGTGGATAGCAAGGACCGGCTGGCGCAAGCAATGGCGGCGTTGAACCAACTCGCCGCCGCGTATGACATGCCGGTCATCATCTCCACGCATCCTCGGACTCGGAAGCGGTTGGACGCCATCGAAGGCCTGGCGCTCGACCCGCGCATCCGCGATATGAAGCCCTTCGGTTTCCACGACTATAACCACCTGCAAATGCAGGCATTCTGCGCGATTAGCGACAGCGGCACGATTGCGGAGGAATCGAGCATCCTCGACTTCCCCGCCATCACCCCGCGCGACGCGATTGAGCGGCCCGAGGCATTGGACACCGGCAACATCATCGTCACGGGCCTCAATGCCGACACGATTGCCGAAGCCGTAGCGGCGGTGACCGCGATGCATGCTGAACGCAAGGCAGCGGGCGTGGCGGGCATCATCCCTGAGGACTATCAGATCATGAACACGTCCGAACGGGTCACAAAACTCATCCTCGGCACCGCGCGTCTGTCCAATGGATGGGATGGCATCCGTATGCACGATTATGTCGGCTAAGGCGCGATAGCTATGGCCCAACCCATTTTCATCATTGGCGCGGCGCGGTCCGGCACGAAATATCTGCGCGATATTTTGGCGACGTCGCCCAATGCGTGCAAAGTGCCCTATGATGTCAATTACATCTGGCGCTATGGTTTTGAACAGCATCCCGATGATGTCCTACCGCCGGAGCAGATGACCGCGAAGCAAGAGCAGTTCATCCGCACGCATATCCACCGGCTCGCCAAAACGACGCCCGATGCGGCGACCGTTCTATTTGAAAAAACGGTGAGCAACACGTTGCGCGTGCCCTACATCCTGCGCGCCTTTCCCGATGCGAAGTTTATCCACCTGATCCGCGATGGCCGGTCGGTGACAGAAAGCTCGATGCGCCAATGGGAGGCACCGCCCGATTGGGGCCGTTTGGTTGAGAAATTGCGCGGAATGCCGCTGCAAAATCTGGGTTATGCCGCATGGTTCGTTGTCGATATTATCAAGGGCAAGTTGGAGCGGCGCAAGACCGATAAACTGTGGGGTCCGCGCTATCCCGGCATCGTCGATGATGTGCGCGCTGATGTGCCGCTTGCGGAAATCTGCGCAAAGCAATGGGCGCAATCGTTGGCGACGGCACAGCGCGATTTGGACGCCCTGCCCCATGGCCGCGTCATCACTGTCCGCTATGACGATTTGGTCGGCGGTGAGTCCACGATACGCCAACTATGCGATTTTTGTGATTTGCGCGAAGCGGATGCCATCGTCGCCAATCACCTTGCCCAGGTCGACAAACGCACCGATGCCAAATGGCGCACCGCCATGTCCGACACTGAAAAAACGCAAATGATCCAACACGCCGGCGCTCTGCTTGAGCAGCTTGGTTACAGGGAGTAATTCGACCGTGGAAGCCCGCACTATCCCCTTTTTCCGCCCCAGCATTGGTGAGGATGAAATCAATGAAGTCGTCGATTGCCTGCGCAATGGCTGGCTCACCACCGGCGCGAAATCGGCTAAATTTGAGCGGGACTTTTCGGCCTTGTTCGATGATGGCGTGGACTCCATCGCGGTGAACAGCGCCACGGCGGCGCTGCATTTGGGCCTTGAGGCGTTGGGCGTTGGCCCGGGCGACGAAGTTATCGTTCCCACTTTCACCTTCACCGCCACCGCCGAAGTCGTCCGCTATTTGGGCGCGACGCCGGTGTTCGTCGATTGCGATTTGGACAGTTTCAACATTGGCCCTGCGCAGATTGAACCCGCCATAAGCCCGCGTACCAAAGTCATCATGCCAGTGCACTTTGCCGGTTTGGCGTGCGACATGAAGGGCATTCGCGCGCTGGCTGACCAGCATGGCCTGAAAATTTTGGACGACGCCGCGCACGCCCTGCCTACCTATCACGATGGCAAATTGATTGGCGATTGCTACGCCGATGTCACCGCGTTTTCCTTCTACGCCAACAAGACGATGACCACGGGCGAAGGCGGCATGCTGACCACGCGCGATCCCGCCTTGGCGCAGCGGGCGCGGCATATGCGCCTCCACGGCATCAACCGCGATGTGTTCAACCGCTTCACCGATACCAAGGCAAGCTGGCAATACGACATCGTTGCGCCGGGCTATAAATACAACCTGACCGATATCGCCGCCGCGATGGGCCTTCATCAGTTGAAGAAAATCGTCGCGTTTAAGGACGCGCGCAAGGCATTGTGCGATCGGTACAGTGAGAAACTTGCTGGCTTGCCGCTCATCCTGCCCGCCGTGGCGAAGAAAACGGGCGGACACAGCCACCATCTTTACATCGTGCGCGTCACCGATGGCGCAGTGATGAACCGCAACGACGTTATCGTCGCGCTGCAAGCCGCGGGCATTGGCGTGTCGGTGCATTACCGCCCGCTACACCGTATGACCTATTGGCAGGAAACCTTCGGCCTGACGCCAGAGGCATTTCCGAATGCCGATGCGATTGGTGAGACCTGCATCAGCCTCCCGCTGTTCCCCGGCATGAGCGAGGATGATCAGGATTACGTCATCGCCACCTTGCGCGGGCTGTTGGCCAATTAATCATGCTGAAACGCGCATTCGACATCGGTTTTTCCGCATTCATCTTAGTGGCCACCGCGCCATTGATGGTGGTTGCGGCATTGGGGATAAAGCTGACCTCGCCCGGGCCGATATTTTACCGCGCCAACCGGATGGGCGTGGGTGAGCGGCCCTTTTCAATGTGGAAGTTCCGCACCATGCACGTGCGCGAAACCGCTGGACCGGAAATTAGCGCGGTCAATGACACCCGCATTTTTGGCTTCGGCCATTTCCTTCGCGCCACCAAAATCGACGAGTTGCCGCAGTTTTTCAACGTGCTGATCGGCGATATGGCCATCGTCGGCCCGCGACCGGAATCGGTGGCGATTGTGCATTCCAGCTATCTGCCGTGGATGATGGAAACGCTCGCCGTGCGTCCCGGTGTCACCAGCCCCGGCGCTTTGTTTGGTTACACCCACGCCAACGCGTTGCTCGACGACAGCGACCCCGATGGCAGCTATGAGCGGTTCGTGCTTGCGCCAAAGCTCGCGGTGGAACTCGCCTATATCCACCGCGCCACGTTTTTAAGTGACGTTGGCGTGATGATCCAAACCGCACTTATCATCGTGCAAATGGTGGCGGGAAAGCATGATTTCCCCCTGCCCCGCGATGCACAGGCGAACCGATGGTTTGACTTTGCTCGATTGGGACAAGCAGCGTGAAAATCCTGCTGACCCACCGCTATTTTTGGCCAGACACGCCGCCTTACGCCAATATCTTGCGCACGCTAGCGACGCATTTTGCCGATGAGGGGCATGAAGTGCGTGTGTTCGCGTCCTATCCATCTTATGGTAAAATTGAAAAAGGCGCGGCGCTGTTCTTCGATGACCGTATCACCATCAACCGCGTGCGCACATTTCAGGAGACGAAATCGAACATCGCGGTGCGCCTGTTCAACACCATGGTCTATTGCATCGCGCTGTTCTTACACATTATCCGTATAAAGCCAGATGTGGTCACCGCCGCCACCTTCCCGCCCGTAATTGCCGGATGGGTGGCGAGTTTGGCGGCCAAAATCATCGGCGCAAAATTCGTTTACCATATGCAGGATATTCATCCGGAGGTCAGCCATTACTCCGGCGGTCTAATGCAAAAACGGCCGTTGCAAGCAGCGTTCCGGTGGTTCGACAATCAGACCTTGCGGCGGGCGAGCGCGATTATTGTCCTGTCGCAGGATATGAAAAACACGCTGGAACGGCGCAGGTTGGCGGGCACATTGCCCATTTATATCATCAACAACATGCTGCTGTCCAAATTTGCAGAGGCCGCCGCTCCGCCGCCGGATTATGCCAAAGCAGCCGACAAAAAGCGCATCATTTTCGCGGGCAATATGGGCCGGTTCCAAAGGCTCGACGTCATTGTGCCACTCATCGTTGCGGCAATGGAAAGCGACCCGCGCCTCGAACTTATGCTCATGGGTGACGGCGAAATGCGCCCCGCGTTGGAACGGCAATGGGGCCAGCATGCGCAGGTTCAATTCGCACCATTCCTACCGTTTGAAACCGCGGCAACCGTGATGGCGGACGCCGACATTGGCTTGGTATCGTTGGCGAAGGACATTTATGCCGTGTCCTACCCGTCCAAAATCCTAAGCTATCTGGGCCTTGGCCTGCCAGTTTTGACCTTTATCGAACCGCATAGCGGCATCGCTCAAGAAGTCACGCACAACGGCATTGGCGCCACCCCTGCACACGAAACGGCAGCAAGTGTGGGTGAGGCCATCGCCTCCATCCTCTCCAGCCCCGACGTTAAACAAGCCGTGGCGCAATATTATCAGGACACCTATCGCCACGACGCGATTTTGGCCGAATGGGATAGGATGCTCCATGCAATCGCGTCCTAAAATATTGGTGCTGGGGCAATATTTTTACCCTGCCTATAAGGCGGGCGGCAGCGCGCAATCGCTGACCAATTTTGTCGCGCATTTCAGGCAAGAATACGACATCGCCGTTTTCACCCGCGACCGCGATTTGGGAGCGAGCGAGCCGTTTCCCCTGCCCCGATCCCAATGGCATGATGCGGGCGGATACCGCATTTGGTATGAACCCTTGGGTAAGTCTACGCCGATGGCCATTTTGCGGGTTCTGCGCGCGGAGGAGTGGGATGTGATTTATGCCAATGGCTACGTCAATCCGGTATTTTCCTTCACTCCCCGCCTGATTGCGCGAATGGGTTTGGCCAAGGGTCGGCCCACTGTCGTGCTCGCCCCGCGCGGGGAATTTGCAGTTAATGCAATTGGCAAATCGCCGAAACGCAAGCAATTCTACAAGCGTGTTTCGGCGCTACTCGGCCTGCATCGCGGCATCGTGTGGCAGGCATCGGCGGAGCATGAGGCGGCGGATATTATCGAACATGTGCCGGAGGCAATGGGAGGTATTCAAATCGCACCAGATCTGACGCCGCTGGATGATGCGGCATTGGCTATAAAGCCCGTCAAAACGGCAGGCGCAATTTCGCTCGCCATGGTGGCGCGCATTCATCCGATTAAGAACGTATTATTCGCAATTGAAACGCTCGCCACTTGCGCCCAACCCGTCACCTTCAACCTCTATGGGCCAAAGGAGGATGCCGCCTATTGGACCGAGTGCGAGGCGGCAATTGCGCGTTTGCCTGCGCATATCAATGTCGTGTGGCATGGGCCTATTTCACGGCCAGATGTCGCGGAGGCCCTGCGCCAAGCCGATGCGTTTTATATGCCCACCCATGGCGAAAACTTTGGCCATTCTATTTTTGAGGCTTTGCAAGCCGGTTGCCCCGTGCTGATCAGTGACCAAACGCTTTGGCGCAATCTGGCGGCGGGGAAGGCGGGGCATGACTTGCCGCTCAACGACCGCAAAGGATTTTCCGATGCCATCGACGCGTGGGCGGCGATGGGTGATAATGAATTCGCGGCATGGCAGATGGGGGCCCGTCAAAAGGCGGCGGACTGGTTAGAGAACACCGACGGCGTTGCCAGTAATCGGGCGTTGATGGAAACGGCGTTGGAGGCTCGGGCAAAATGAGCGCCGCCAAACCATCCGCGCGCAAAAGCCTTTTCGAATACGCCACGCTGGTCGTATTGCGGGGCGGCATAAGCCTCTCGCAATTCATCATCGTGGTTATTGCGGGCACCATCCTCGACAAAACCGATTTCGGCCGGTTTGCCATTGTCTATGCTGGGGCCAGATTACTGGCCAGTTTCGCCGGATTCGGCGCACCGTCGTTCTTGCTAAAGGACGTGCCGTTTCGCCAAGCCAAGGGAATGCCGTGGCATAGCGTTCCGACCGCACTCAAATGGTTCGTCGCTTTACCATTACTCATTTGCGCAATTTTTGGCGCATCCTTGGAGCTCATCGCAGCGCAGAATTTCACCCTGTACCCGCTGCGCTCAGGGGAAGGCGGAATGCTCGCCGCGACAGGATTTTTCTGGTCATTGGCATCCCTGCTCGGCGCGTGGGTGCGTGCCACGCGCAGCAGCATGGAGGCTATGTTTGTCGCAGAATTCGCGCCGCCCTTGGCCCTGGTTGCGGGGATTGTCGCCATGTGGTGGCTTGGCAATACCCGCGTGGCGGCGATATTCTTGGTCTGTTGCGGGCTATTGTTAGTGGGGCAAATCGTCCTCCTCCTACTCCATGCCGCGACGAAATGGATACCGGTCGGCGGGGACGGCGCGCAGCCTATCGCGTTCAAGGACTTGACCGCTTATTGGTGGACCGTGTTGCTAAACACCGCCTCAACGCAGCTTGATATTTTGATTGCGGGCGTTGTTGCCGGCCCATTGGCGACTGGCATTTATGCGCTCATCAAACGTATCACTAACATTATCGCCATCCCGCAAAGTATCGTCGTTTGGATACTCGCCCCTCGCATCAGTAGGGCCTCGGCATTGGATGATACCAATGGTTTGCAGGCGCATGCACGCTACGCCACAAAGATGGCATTCCTGCCCGCCATTGCCATTGCCGCCCTGATCGGCCTGACTGCGCCCTGGTGGTTCGCGCATTTTGAGATTGCCTGGTTGCCGACTAACATCGCCATGCTTGGCCTATTGCTCTTTGCCAATTTGTTCAGTGTGTCGTGCGGGCAACCGTTCCTGTTCGCGACGCAAACGGGAAATCCACAAATCGCCGTTCGGGCGCTGATTTGGGCAAATATGTTCAGTGTAATATGGCTGTTTGCCGCCGGGGCGAGCATGGGCATTGTCGCTATAGCCGTCGGCCCGACTCTTATGTATGCAATAATAAACGTCTATTCTCGGCAGAAATTGAAGGCTCTTTACGGCATCGAAATTTCTGCACTTAACCTATTGAAAAAGAGGTCCTTATGAAAAAGCAACTGAAGCAACTTCTGCGCCCCCTTATCCCGCAATCCATTTTGCAAAAGCGTTTGGATGCGCGGCATAAGCGCTTGTTTGGCGATGCCGACTATAAAACCGCTTTCAAAATCGTGCATGATCAAAACCTATGGTTAAACCCCGAAAGCAAAAGCGGTGGTGGATCGACCGTGGAATTTACCCAGCATATCCGCAAGAACTTAGCCGAATGGCTGCACGCCCATGAGGTGAAATCGATGGTCGATTTGCCATGTGGTGACTTCAACTGGATGCGACTGGTCGATTTTCCTGCAGGTATGAGCTATCACGGAATCGACATCGTTCCCGATTTGATTGCGGAAAACACGCGCAAATATCTGAGCGATACGGTCCAATTCTCGGTTGGCGACATCATTGAGGGGCCGATTCCTGCCGCAGAGGTCTATTTCTGCCGCGATGTGTTCATTCATTTTCCCAATGATGCCGTTGAGAAATCTATTGCCAATGTGCGGGCGACCGGGGCGAAGTGGCTGATTGCAACCACTTGCCCCACCGTGAAAGAAAAAATCGATACGGTTTTCCCGAACAGCCGTAAACAAAATATGGCACTGTTCCTGGGCGAACCAGACGTGATGCTTGAAGATTTCGGCGACGGAAAAACAGACAAATATATGGGCGTTTGGCGGATGAACTAATCGCGTTGGCATGGGGCCGCTCTATTCGGGCAGCCCCAGCAAGCCGTTATAGCCTTCCGAATTGCAACTGCCCCTTTTCCGCCAAATTGTGCGCGTGCGTGCAAATATCCTCAATAGCTTCTGCCATCCCAACACTGTGCGTCAGGTTGAACGGGTGCAGCCACAAATGAACTTTTTCGCCTGTCTTGGCGGCATGGTCGATGGCCTTCTTTGCCTGATACATGACCGTATGGCGGCGCAGGGAAGCACCCCTGCCGAACCAATTGAAGAACAGCGAACCGCTGTGTTCCAATACCCCGTCGGGACGCATGTCTTCGCGCACCATTGGCGGCGTTGCCATGGTTCGGGCCAGAAAATGATCCAGAGGCGCTATGCCGCTGGGCCGAACGGCGGGCGCGGGCGTGCGGCCGACGCGGAAGCCAGACTCGGCGAGTGCCGGCCAATCGACGATGATGTTTTCGGGAAAAACCAAGGCATCAACTGGGCGGTTCAAATCTACCATTGCTCTTCGGCTTTTCACAAGATCCGCCAAAATCGCCTCATGCGTCATGCCCGCATAATCGAAACGCGTGTGCGAGTAGCTATGGCTTGCAATTTGTTGCGTCGTGCGGGTGCCAGCAACAATGTCAAACAAATCGCGTCCATCGACCGTCTTGGCATCCGCCGTCGCCAAAAAACGGGCAATATGCGCCTGCGCGGCGGGAGGCAAATGGTCAAACTCGCCACTATGGCGCGCCGTGACCATGGCACCAACTGTTGCCCAGGTTAGCGCAATTTCGCGATCATCCAAAAACGCCAAGAACCGACGCATCGCAGGCCGTAAATCGCGGTAGATTCCCCGCGCCTGCCGTGCTGGCCAAAGCTCACTTTCCCATACCCCCCATCCGATTTCAAAATCAAAGGAGATGATAAGCTGCCCAATTTTCGGAGGAGTTTCCATGGCAAATCCCATACTCATCGGGCCGCGAAATTGCCAGCGATAATGGCACACGCCGCCTCACTCCAATTGTCAAACAGGGACAAAGCGCGCGCCATTTTGCTTTGTCTTTGCCGCGTTTGGCGGTAAAGCATTCGGATGCTTTACGTCATGACAATTTTGGTGCTTGGCATTGCCCCGACCGCGCTGCTGTTTTTTGTGGTGGCGATGCTTGGACGCAACAATGGCTTGAGCCCGCTGAATATTTTGGCGTGGACGATGTTGCTCGGTTACACGTTGAAGAGCCTGTATCTGGCCTATGCTGTCATGGCCGAAGCCTCCTTCGTGACCGAATATTGGTCACGCGACATTATTCATATTGGGCAGTTGGCGGTGAACGTGGGTGTGATCGCCTTTATCGCGGGCGTTTTAATGTTTCGGCGAAAGAACGTTCGAACGGATGGAACTCTTATCAACCCTATAACAATGGGCCAACCGGCGCGGTTTCCTGAACTCTATTATTACCCCGTATTCTTCGTGTCATTGGGCCTGATGGTGGTTTATTTCTTCACCATGGGTTTCCATGAGCAACTGCTACGCGGGCAATTCACGGCGTCAAAATTCTACGTCGATGAGGAAGGTGGGAAAAGCTCGCTCGCATTCCTGACCTTCGGCGGCGATATGGTTGTTGCCTTTTTCATCTATTGGCTGGCGTTTACAAAGAGGATTACCATCGCCAACATCTACGTCCCGGCCATTGCCTTTGTGTCGCTATGCTACATGCTCGCTAGCCGGCGCAATGGCGTGCTCATCATCATCATCGCCACCGTCATGGTGATGAGCCTTCGCACCATAAATGAAAACGTGTCGTCCAAGTTCAAACGCTGGGCATTGATTGGCGTAGCGTTCCTATTCCTTTCATTCGTTAGCGCTATCCGCATGGGTGGTGGCGAAAAGGAAATTCAGGATTTGAGTATTGGTGCATCCATTGGTGTCGCCATGGAACAAACTTTTGAAGGTGCCTATTTCCTCGACCCCGCCAAAACCGCCGTGATCGTGGACCAGACGGAGAAGAAAAACCTGTATATGTACGGGGAAAGCTTCGTTGGCGCTTTCTTCGCGCCAATTCCCCGCGTGTTGTGGCCCGAAAAGCCCTTGGTCCGTATTGGGCCATTGGTGGCGCAAACCATCTTGCAGAATAACAACAATAGTGGTGTTCCGCCGGGCGCGGTGGGCGAGTTTTATATGAACTTTGGCTGGGGCGGCATTTTTGTCGGCATGTTCCTATTGGGAGCGATCTCTGCTCAGCTTTACAACCGCTACGAACGGCACGTCGATAAGCGGTTCAGTACCCCGGCCTATGCCCTTTTTATGTTGTGCATCATTTTCTTCTTGGTCGCCGACTTCTCGCTCTCGTTCCTGTACGTCATTCGATACGGGGTCGCGATTTGGATTTGTAGCCAATTCTGGTCAAAAATGGTGGCGAAAAATGAAAGCCCGCGTCGACGGAAATCGTCGCGCGGGCCGGCCAATCCAAATTTCAATGCAGCGCCAAGCCCGGCGGAGTAGTTACTCTTTCCAGGCGAACAAATCCCCTGCCCGCCAGCGCCAATCTTTTTCCGAAGATGACGATGGCTCGCCCTTGGTAATTTTTGTCTGATAGCCAAGGCTTTGCATAATGGCCTGTGTTTCAAGGTGCAGCGGTTGGCCCTTAGTATCACGCGCATGACCTTTGGCGTAAACGCGGGTGCCCTTGGCACTGGCCCGTAAAATATTCGTGGCCCCTTTTAAGACCTCGCCCTCTGCACCATTCACGGTGATGGAAATATAGTCGATGGTGGTCACGCTATGTTTCGGCAATTCGTCGTCCAACCTAATGAACTGCACCGCAATTGTGTCCATGGCGGCATTGCCGGGTCGGTCGTCATTATCCATCCGAATATGGTCGAGGTCGATTTTATGGTCGCCGATGTAAGGCGAGATCGAGAGTTCGCCCAAGCGGTTTTCATTACACGCCGCCGCGCGGATGAGCGTCACGTTGGTGAACCCGTCCTCGGCAATCGCCTTGGCCAATCGGTCTTGATTCTCCGGCATCGCCTCCACAATGATAAGCCGTCCGGTATCGCCAACCGCGCGGCGGAAACGACGCATTGTTTTAGGGCGAGGCGTGCCGATTTGGACAACGGTATCGCCGGCATTCACGGCAAATTCGGTGGGCAGGCTGTGTTGCAGCGACAGAATGGCTTGCCGCACGCGGTTCTTTCCCGCGCCTTCTTTCATACCGCGAAACGGGATGGTGCCGACACGCACGATGCCGCGCATGCCCCAGTAAATATAGCGTTCCAGTTTGAATTCACTCATCGGATCTCATCCTTAATTCGGCATAATTTAGTCGATGGCATAGCCATGGCGCTGCATAGCTTTGGCCATAATGGGACGCATCGCGTCTCTTTCGGCGGCGGTCAGGCGGGCCAAAGACGCCGCATTTTGGTTCGCGAGTTCGTGATGGTGCCCGTCAATGGAAATGCCATCGGCGACAGTGTGCATTTCCGGCGCGGGCAGGCCAAGAAAGTCGAATATGCCAGACAGAGTTTCAGAAGGCTGCGCCATCAACTGCTCATAAGTGATCGCATGGCTACGCGGCACTTCGGCAATTTCGGTGCGGATGTGCTCATCAAAAGCGACCCATTGCCGCGCGGCTAATTCCGCCGGATAGCGTTCCCCGATTTCTGCCTTCGCTTCACCAAAGGGCTTCGCACGGCGCATGATGCCCTCATTCACGCAATAGCCATTGCGGGTAATCCAAACAAAATGCGCGTTGGGAAAGTGGCGGTTTATCCATGCAATGCGGGTGGAGTGGTCGATGGATTTTTCGAAGAAAACGCTGGAGTCCTTATCGAACCAGATTGACCAATCCTGCCGCGCCATTTTCGCCCGCTCCGCCGCTCCATCCTCGCCCAAGTCCCACAAATGCTGGTTTTTGAACATCATGCGCGGCCACCCGCCGACCTCCAAATTGGGGAAGGCATCGGTCAGCTTAGCCCCTTCACGCACTGTGGCGGCAATATCGGGATGCGATTCAAGGAGGCGGCGCAATATGGTGGTGCCGCTGTTGTAGCAGCCCACGACGAATAGCCATTTGTCTGGCTTGGCCTCGCTTAAAAATGGCCGCGCCATGCGCCGAAAGGCGGGCTTAAGCATCAATTTGCCCAACCCCTCGCGCGCCACGCCGCCAATGACGTTGCCCTCATTGCGCGCCAAAATCCGCGCCAGACGGTTGTCGGAGTCGTTAAAGCGGCTCATCCTTCACCCTGCATTCTGGCCATCCGTTTGGTCAAAGGGCTGAACGTTGCTGGGACGCCTTTTGCCAGCATATCGGCGGGCACGTCCTTGGTCACAATCGCCCCCGCCGCGATAACGGCATTGTCGCCAATGGTAACGCCGGGAATGATTTTCGCGCCAAGACCGATGTAGACATTATTGCCAATGGTCACCGGACCCTTCGACGTTTCGGCATCGACCAGCACAGGCGAGTTGGTATCCGCCGTCACTGAATAAATCGCCACCTGCGCCGAAATCGCACAGCCCTCGCCAATTGTGACGCCGCCCATGCCGGATACGATCGACATGCGTGAAATATGCGTGTTCTTGCCAATGTGGATATAGCCATGGCCAGCGGTCACATATTGTCCGCCATCAAACAGCTTTACATTCGCCCCGAGTTTGAAATTCTCGCCCTCAAACTGCATGTGCCGCCCGATGACGAGGTTTCGGCTACCGAAACGAAACCCCCAATAGATGCCGCGTATTTTGCGCTCCAACCCATAGGCCTTCCCCGGCACAAATATGCCGAGCAAGAAACCCGCCGCGCGTGCCAAAATCTCCACCAGCGTCAGCGGCACCAATCGCATTAGAAATCGCATCACGCGCCCCCCACCCATGACCGGTCGGGTTCATAGCCCAAATCTATGAGCGCCTGCCCGCAATAATGGTCAAACACTTGCCGCGCTTCGTCGGAAAAGTGGTTGTGCCAATCGCCCGCGATGCCTTTGCGTAGGAAGCTGGATTTATCCTCCTGCCCTGGTTTGCGTTTGGTTTGGTTTTCGAAGGAATATTTGTCGGCAATCGCCTGCGC
The DNA here is from genome assembly GCA_041736905.1 of Sphingomonadaceae bacterium. Taxonomy (GTDB): domain Bacteria; phylum Pseudomonadota; class Alphaproteobacteria; order Sphingomonadales; family Sphingomonadaceae; genus JBGSSR01. The sequence goes on from JBGSSR010000078.1 coordinate 20,978, forward strand.
CCGTTCCGGCGTGATATTCAAATCAAAGGCGGCGGCGATGCGCAATATCTCACCCGCGCAATCGGCCAGCATATCCTCGTAACGTGTCTCCACCCGCACCGCCGCATGGTCCCGCCATTGGGTCACGAAATCCTGCCATGCGAAGCCCGGCGTGATTTGGCCGGTCGCCATCAACTCGATAAAGCGAGGCATTCCGGCGCGCGTATCTGTGACGTCAATGCCCGCCATCTGCTCGGCCACGCGGCTTTGAAATTGGTTGCTAGCGAAGTTATTTTTGAACAGGAGGTGGTGATAAAAACTACACACCACATCCCTCCCGTCGCGCCAAATGACGACGATGTCTTTGGGGTTGGGCAGCGTTAGATGATGGCCGTGCAAAATGCACGATCCCAATGGTGGCAATTGATTGCGCGGATTGGGAAGCTCAAACAAATCGCCCAAAATCTGGCTTAGCCAGCTGCCGCCGCTTTTGGGATATTCATTGATGGCCGGATGGAACGCCCAAAATGCCGCGCCATTCCAAATGACGTAGCGTGTGGCCGCGTTCATCACGTGCCACCACCGGGCATCTCTTTGTTTAATGATCAAAACTTAAAACCCCTGTTCGCACAGAAAAACGGCATGTTGGTGCGACCCATTGCGTTATGGCTAGACGCCATAGAACTCCCGATACCAATTTACAAATTGCTTTATACCATCGCGCACGTCCGTTTTTGGGGCATAGCCGGTGAGAGATCGGATCAGGTCCGCATTCGCCCATGTCGCGGGCACATCACCCATTTGCATGTCCATCATGTTACGGATGGCCTTTTTGCCGAGTTCCGCCTCAATCGCGTCAATGAAATCGGTAAGCTTCACCTTGTCCGAATTGCCGATGTTGACGACACGGAACGGCGCGGCGGGGCTTAGGCTATCGCCCAGCGCAATATCGGCGGCGCTGTCGGGGCGCACGGGAGCGGCGTCCATCAGCAGCGCAATGCCGCGCACTAAATCTTCAACATACGTAAAATCGCGATACATTTCGCCGTGGTTATAAACGTCAATCGGCTTATCATGCAGGATATTGGCGACGAATTTGAACAACGCCATATCGGGCCGACCCCATGGGCCATAAACGGTAAAAAAACGGAACATCGTCGTCGGAATGCCCCACAAATGCGCGTAGCTATGCCCCATCACCTCGGTCGCCTTCTTCGTGGCGGCATAGATGGTCAGTGGATGGTCGGCCTTATCCGTTTCGGCGTAAGGCAAATCCTCATTCGCGCCATAGGCAGAGGAGGTTGACGCCATCATCAAATGCCGCACCTGATGCTCGCGCGCGATTTCCATGACGTTGAAACTGCCGACAATGTTGCTGTTGATATAGCTGCGCGGTTGTTCAAGGCTATAACGGACACCGGCCTGCGCCGCCAGATGCACGATGACTTCGGGACTGAATTCGGCCGATACGCGGGACAAAGTGTCCATATCCTCCAGCATCGCCTCAACCGGCGTGAAGGTCGGGTGCTGCTTCAATGCCGCATGGCGCGCGTGTTTCAACGCGACGTCGTAATAATCGGTGATGCCGTCATAGCCCATCACCTCATGGCCTTCTTCCAGCAGCAGCCGTGCGAGGTGGAAGCCGATGAAACCGGCGGTGCCTGTGATCAAAATGCGTGTCATAGTCTGCCCTAAAGCCGTTCGATTGCGGGTGCTTTAGACGCGTTGATGGCGGCAGGCCATGATATAATTCAGGTCCAATTTGTCACTTATCGTCAAACCGCGCGCCAATGATAAATGGATGCCCGCGGTATTGGTGACTTCCAATCCTGCCGCATGGAGCAAGTCGTGCATCTCATCGGGCGTAATAAATTGATCCCAATGGTGCGTCCCGCGCGGGATTTGGCCGAGGCGTTCCGCGCCCTCTATCATCAACAGTCGCGAGGCTGCGGTGCGGTTTGGGGTGGATATGATTAACAGACCATCCTCGTTCAGCCGCGCCGCCAAACCGTTGATAAACGCCGCTGGGTCGGAGACATGTTCAACGACCTCCAAAGAAGTGACGAGGTCATATTGCGGTAGGTCCAATGCCAAGAAATCGCCCGCCTCATAGCGAATGGCTAAACCCGATTGCGCCGCATGGTCCCGCGCCGCCGCTATATTTTCTGGCGCGGCATCAACGCCGGTCACATCGGCGCCCATCCGTGCGAGTGGTTCACACAGCAGACCCGCACCGCATCCAATATCAATCGCGCTCTTGCCCGCCAAAGGCCGCAATGCCGATGGGTTGCCGCCAAAATGCGCATCAATCTGCGCGCGAATATAGCCAAGCCGCACAGGGTTCAGCTTATGCAACATTGCCGACGACCCTTTAGGGTTCCACCAATCGGCCGCCAAAGTGCCGAAATGCGCGGCTTCTTGTTCGATAATGCTGCTCATCTTCGGTTCCTTCGTGGCGGTGTTGCGGTCCATTTACCACTCCATATTTGCATTAGCGAGACTTGTCGCGCAACCTTTGCCAAATTGAAACGCTTAGCTATTAAAGGCTTTCTGAATGAACACAAAAATTACCCCTGTTATTTTATGCGGAGGCAGCGGAACACGGCTGTGGCCGTTGTCACGCCCGCAAAAACCAAAACCGTTTTTGCCTTTGCTAGGCGAGGTGTCGCTGTTTGAGGAGACCTTGGCGCGCCTGTCTGCGCCTGACCTTTTTGCTCCGCCCGTCATCGTCGCGGGTGCGGCGCATGTGGACTTGATAGAGGAACAACTCGCTGGTCGGCCTGCGCACATCATCGTCGAACCCGCCGCGCGGAACACCGCGCCTGCAATTGCGCTCGCGGCGCATTGGGTCGCGGCGCAAAGCGAAGGGGGCGGCCCGATGTTGGTCTGTCCTAGCGACCACCATATCGCCGACGCCGATGCTTTCCACGCCGCCGTGCGCGTTGCGTTGACGGGGGCACAAGCCGGACGTTTGATGACTTTCGGCATCGCGGCCAGCCATCCGGAGACCGGTTATGGCTATTTGGAACGCGGTCGTGCATTGGCAGAAGGTGTTTACGAAGTCGCCCGCTTTGAAGAAAAACCCGCCCTGCCTCGCGCCCGCGCGTTTGTCGCTAGCGGTCGGCATAGCTGGAACGGTGGGGTGTTCCTGTTCGACGCCGCACAGGTTTTGGTAGAATTAGCAGCTCACCGCCCAGTCATCGCCGACTCCTGCGCCGCCGCCATGGCCAATACGATTACCGAAGGTGCGCGAATCCATCCTGACGCCGCCGCCTTCACCGCGATTAAGGGCGAATCGGTCGACTATGCCGTCATGGAAAACAGCCGCAAGGTCGCGATGGTGGAGGCCGATATGGGTTGGTCCGACATTGGCAGCTTCGCTAGCCTAGCCGAGCATTTACCGCGCGACGATGATCACAACGCGGCGCGCGGACGAGTCGACATTGTTGGCGGCCATAACCTAACTGTGTTGGCTGGCGGCAAGCGCGTGTCGGTGGCGGGCGTCGATGATCTTATCATTGTCGTCGATGGCGACGACATTATGATCACCCACTCGCCTTCCGCCCAAATGGTCGGCCAATTGCCAGGCGCTAAGGGCGAGTAGGCGTGCAAATCCTCACCCGCCATTTTGTTGAGAAGATTTGGGGGCGGCATGATGTGCCCGTTGGCTTCGGCGCGCCTGAGCGGATGCAGACAGGCGAGATTTGGTTTCAAGGTGATACTCTGCCCCCCGCGCTGGATGCCTTGCTGGTCAAATATCTGTTCACGTCAGAAAAACTGTCGGTGCAAGTGCACCCTACCGATGAACAAGCGCGCGCAATCGGCCTGTCCGGCGGCAAGAGCGAATGTTGGTTCGTGACGCATGCGGACGAAGGCGCGACGTTGGGCATTGGGCTGCACGCGCCCGTGACCGCCGCCGATTTGCGCGCCGCCGCATTGGACGGGTCCATCGAACAGGCACTGGTCTGGCACGCGGCGGAGGCGGGCCAATGCTGGTTCATCCCCGCTGGCACCATCCACGCCATAGGCCCTGGCGTGACATTGGTGGAGGTGCAGCAGGCGAATGACATCACTTATCGCCTCTATGATTATGGCCGCCCGCGCGAATTGCATTTGGACGCTGGCGTCGCGGTGGCAAAGGCAGAACCTTATGACATGGCATTGCGCACTTCGCCAAAGGGAGCGGCAAGTTGGTTATCGCGTAACGCCTATTTCGACCTTCTGCATTTTACAGCGGACGGCGTCGAGCAAGTAAAGGCAGCGCTGACCCGCGATGCCTTGCTCATCACATTGGATCAAGAAGCGGAAGTCGGTTGCGCACTGCTCCCACCCGGCAGTGTCGCATGGGTGAAAGCAGGCGACGACATTGCTCTACCCGCTGGCGCAGCCGCGCTCCTCGCGATTCCCGCCGTATAGCATTTCGCATTAAACCCGATATTGCTTTTACGCCTACGCTTGCTAAAGGGAGCGCGACCCCGCGTGGGGTTTTGTGCAATTAAATTACAGGCTGGGCAGCAATGGCACGCATCGTGATGAAATTCGGCGGCACCTCCATGGCGGGGACGGAGCGGATTCGCACCGTCGCGTCGTTGGTCAAACGTGAGGTTGAGGCCGGCAACGAAGTCGCCGTCGTCGTCTCCGCAATGGCCGGAGAGACCGATCGATTGGTGGGATTCTGCCGTGAAGCTAACCCGATTTACGACCCCGCTGAATATGACGTTGTGGTGGCCAGCGGCGAACAAGTTACCAGCGGGTTGCTCGCGCTCACCTTGCAAGCGATGGGGGTTCCGGCGCGCAGTTGGCTGGGCTGGCAAATCCCGATCAACACGATTGAGGCGCACGCAAAGGCGCGGATTGCCGACATCGAATGCGACTCTATGATCGCCGCAATGCAATCGGGCCAAGTCGCCGTCGTTCCCGGCTTCCAAGGCGTCAGCGCTGACAATCGCGTCACTACGCTTGGCCGTGGCGGATCCGACACGTCGGCGGTCGCAGTTGCGGCGGCGGTGAAGGCGGACCGGTGCGACATCTATACCGATGTGGACGGCGTCTACACCACCGACCCGCGCATTGTGGCGCGCGCGCGCAAACTCAATTACGTCACCTATGAAGAAATGCTGGAACTCGCCAGCGTCGGCGCAAAGGTGTTGCAAACCCGCTCGGTCGGCCTCGCCATGAAGGAAAAGGTGCGCGTGCAAGTGCTCTCCTCCTTCGTCGAACCCGGCCAAGCGCCAACCCAAGGCACCTTAATCGTCAGCGACGAGGAACTGGAGGAACTCAAAGTGGAACGCCAACTCATCACCGGTATCGCGCATGACAAGAATGAAGCGAAAATCACGCTAACCCGCGTCCCAGACCGCCCCGGCGCAGTGGCAACCATCTTTGGCCCGCTGGCGGAAAACAGCATCAACGTCGATATGATTATCCAAAACGTGGGCCGCGATAAGGGCGAAACCGACGTGACTTTCACCGTCCCCGCCGCCGACCTCGACCGTGCGGTGCAATTGCTGGAAGCGGATAAGGACAAAATCGGCTTCAACCGGATGCTGCCCGATACCAAGGTCGCAAAAATATCCGTCGTCGGCGTCGGCATGAAAAGCCACGCGGGCGTCGCCTCCACCATGTTCAAATCCTTGAGTGAACGTGGCATCAACATCCTCGCCATCTCAACCAGCGAGATTAAGGTATCAGTTTTGGTCGATGAGGACGAGACAGAGTTGGCCGTGCGGGTGTTGCACACGGCCTATGGGTTGGATGCGGTGGATTAGGGCGATGATAGGGATTTTCGCAAAATTCTGCATTCGCGTATCGCTTGGACTCGGGGCAATTTATTTTTCAGTTGCCCCCGTTAGTGCTAAATCTGTCGAAGATAAGGATGCGCGAAATTCGCTCTTGTTTATTTACAGCTATGCCAACTTCTGTTCCGAAGCTCATGCTTATATTGAAACCGACGGCTTTCGGAAAGATGGTATTAAAATCGAGGATTATCCTGAGCTTTTGTTTTGGACTAAGCTAGCTGGAAATTCTGCATCAGGTCTCAAATTAAACCCAAGTGATATGGGTAAAATATCTGGTTTTTCTATTGTGTCTCGAGAAAAGGTTCTCGGATACGATCGGATGATGTCGGATATGCGTATAATCGCTGCGGATTGTGAAAAACAGAAGCCTAAATATGAGTTAGGCCTCTCAATATTCAAACCTTATTAAAACACCACCGCAACACGCTTTTCTGTGCGTGCAGGCGGTTTTCCGCCTCATCGAACACCACGCTCGCCGCGCTGTCGAACACGTCCTGCGTCACTTCTTCGCCCACATGGGCGGGCAGGCAATGGAGGAACAGGGCGTCGGGTTTCGCCTGCGCCATCAACGCGGCGTTGACCTGATACGGCATCATCGCGGCCAGCTTTTCCGCGCCGTCCGATTGCCCCATCGAAATCCATGTGTCGGTAACAATCACATCCGCGCCCGCCGCCGCCTCTTCAGCGGAGCGAGTAAGCGTCACGGTCGCTCCGGCCGCGCGCGCGGCTTGCGCAAACGACGGGTCGGGATCGTAACCCTCTGGTATGCCCATGCGCAAATTGAATTTGAACAGACCGGCTGCCTCAACAATGGAATGCAGCACGTTGTTGCCATCGCCCAACCACGCGACTTCAAGCCCCGGCAACGCCTTGCCGTGCTCCGCGAGCGTCAGCAAATCGGCGACAATCTGACACGGGTGCGACAAATCGGTCAGGCCATTGATGACGGGAACGGACGCAAAACGCGCCATTTCCTCAATCTTTGCATGGTCGTCGGTGCGGATCATGATGGCGTCCACCATGCGGCTGAGCACGCGCGCGGTGTCGGCAATGCTCTCCCCGCGGCCCAATTGCGACGTTCCGCCATCGAGGATCAGGCTGCTGCCGCCCAACTGCCGGATCGCCATGTCGAAACTGACGCGGGTGCGGGTCGAGTTTTTCTCAAAAATCATGCCCAACGTATGGCCCGCCAAGGGTGCATCGGCGTCCGCCTTGCCCTTGGGCCAGCCCGCCCTCGCCGCTTTCCGGTCCAGCGCATCGGCCAACATCGCGGCGACGCCATCGGCGCCCGCATCGCTCAAATTGATGAAGTGCCGCGTCATTTGGTAAAGTTCCCCGCACCTGCGCTCAACCGTTCGATGCATTCATCGACGTGGGCTTGTTCGATAATCAGCGGCGGCAAAATCCGAATGGTGTTGTCGCCCGCCGCAACAGTGAGCAGTCCGTGATGGTCGCGCAAGTGCGCCACGAAATCGCGCGGCTCCTTCCCCTCGGCCAATTTGATGCCGAGCATCAACCCCATCCCGCGCACTTCGGTGAAGAGTTCGGGATAGTTGCCGATGAATTGCTCCAACGCACCGCGCAGTTTTGCGCCGATGTCGCGGACGTGAGCGAGGAATTCGTCATTCGCGACCACGTCCCAAACCGCCTGCCCCGCCGCCATGGCTAACGGGTTGCCGCCATAAGTGGAGCCATGCGTACCAAAGACCATGCCGCGCGCGGCCTTTTCGGTCGCGAGGCACGCACCCATTGGGAAGCCGCCCCCAATGCCTTTCGCGGTGGCCACTACGTCGGGGATGATGTCATATTGCTCATAGGCATAGAGCGTACCGGTACGTGCGACACCGCATTGGACCTCATCAAGCACCAATAACGCATCGTGCTCGTCCGCCAATTTGCGTAGCCCCTGAAGGAACTCTTTCTCCGCCGGACGCACGCCGCCCTCGCCTTGCACGGGTTCGACCAGGAACGCCGCCGTGCTGGCATCCATCGCTGCTTTCGCGCCCTCAAGATCGCCAAACGGCACATATTTGAACCCGGGCAGCAACGGCAGGAAATTATGGTGCATTTTTTCCTGATTGCTCGCCGAAATGGTCGCCATCGTCCGCCCATGGAAAGCATTGTTGAAAGTGATGATTTCAAACCGGCCTGAATGGCCCGCCGATTGATGGTAGGCACGTGCGGTTTTCATCGCGCATTCGACCGCTTCCGCACCGCTGTTGGTGAAGAACACGGTGTCGGCGAAGGTCGTGTCCACGATACGTTGCGCAAAGGCCTCGCCCTGCGGAGAGCCATAAAGGTTGGAGACGTGCATCAAGGTCGCGGCCTGATCCGCAATCGCCATGGTCAGATGCGGATGGCCATGACCTAGCAAATTGACGGCAATGCCACTGGCGAAATCGAGGTATTTTTCGCCATTCTCGCCATAAAGATAGCACCCCTCACCGCGCACAGGACGCACGCCGCACCGGGGGTAAACGGGCATAAGCGGGGTAATCGTCATATGGGCCTCCTGTGGCGTGCCGCCAAATTCAGCGGCGGTGGTAAAAAACAAAAAGGGCGGCCTATCACAGGCCGCCGCTCATTTGCTTATATCGCCGCGCAATTCCCATGGCAAGCGCGTTTGGGTTAGGTTAGGTCCTCAAAGAAATCCTTAATCTTGGCAAAAAAGCCCTCAGATTGTGGGCACTCCTTACCCGTTTCGGTTTCCTGAAACTCGCACAATAATTCGCGTTGACGCGCAGAAAGACGCGTTGGCGTTTCCACGTCGATTTGCACGACCAGATCACCGCGCCCGCGCCCCTGCAATACCGGCATGCCCGCGCCACGATGGCGAATTTGTTTGCCGGATTGTATGCCTTCAGGCACCTTCAGCGTCAGTTTTTCGCCATCCATGCCAGGCAATTCAATTGTCCCGCCCAATGCCGCCTTGGTGAAGCTAATAGGCACGCGCGTGAACAGGTTGGTGCCCTCTCGCGTGAAAATACCATGTTCTTTGACATGAATGAAGATGTAGAGATCGCCCGCCGGTGCGCCGTGCGCCCCCGCTTCGCCCTTACCCGCCATGCGGATACGCGTGCCATTGTCCACACCCGGTGGGACATTGACGGAAAGTGATTGCCGTTTGTCGTGCCGTCCCTCGCCATGGCATGTGCGGCATGGGTTGGACACCACTTGCCCGCGACCGTGGCATGTTGGGCATGGGCGTTCGACTACGAAGAACCCCTGCTGCGCACGGACCTTGCCATGCCCGCGACAGGTGGCGCAGCCTTTTACTTCGCTATCCGCGCCCGCGCCGCTGCCATCGCAACTTTCGCAGCGGACGGACACATCGACGGTGACCTCAGTTTCTTTGCCATGGAACGCCTCGTCAAGCGTGATTTCCATATCATAGCGCAAATCCGCGCCGCGTTGCGGCCCGCGCCCACGGCCACCTTGAAAGGCATCGCCGAAGAAACTTTCGAAAATGTCCGCGAAATCGCCAAAGCCTTGCGCACCTGCGCCGCCGCCCTGGCCATTCACGCCGTCTTTACCGAACCGGTCGTACGCCGCGCGTTTTTGCGGATCTTTCAGGCAGTCATAGGCTTCGCTTATCGCCTTAAACCGCGCCTCCGCCTCCGCATCGCCGGGATTACGGTCGGGATGATATTGCATGGCAAGCCGCCGATAGGACGCCTTAAGCACCTTATCGTCGGCCGTGCGTTCGCACTCCAGCAATTCATAAAAATCAATGTCCAGACTCAACGCCCTGCCCCCGCAGTGCCGTTGGGCCACCGTCCATACTGACGGCGGCCCATGCGGCAATCATCAGTTTTTCGCGTCTTCGTCGACTTCGGAGAATTCGGCGTCAACGACATCGTCGTCGGCCTTATTCGCCGGAGCGTCTGCGTCTGGCGAAGCAGCAGTCGCCTGCTCCTTCTCATAGATCGCTTGGCCCATCTTCATCGCAACTTGCGTAAGCGCGTCGGTTTTCGCCTTCATCGCATCCGCATCGCCGCCTTCGATAGCCGTTTTCGTTTCGGCAATAGCAGCCTCAATCTCACCCTTCAGTGCGGCATCGATTGAATCGCCATGTTCAATCAATTGCTTTTCAGTCGCGTGGACAAGGCTTTCGGCGTTGTTTTTCGCTTCGGCTGACTCGCGGCGCTTCTTGTCTTCTTCGGCAAAGCGCTCAGCATCCTTGACCATTTGGTCGATGTCATTGTCCGACAAGCCGCCCGATGCCTGGATGCGGATTTGCTGTTCCTTGCCGGTGCCCTTGTCCTTCGCCGACACGTTAACGATGCCATTGGCATCGATATCAAACGTGACCTCAATTTGTGGCACGCCGCGCGGTGCGGGGGGCAGGCCGACGAGGTCGAATTGGCCGAGGATTTTGTTATCCGCCGCCATTTCACGCTCGCCTTGGAACACGCGGATGGTCACGGCATTTTGATTGTCCTCGGCGGTCGAATAGACTTGGCTCTTCTTCGTCGGGATTGTCGTATTACGATCAATCATACGCGTAAACACACCGCCTAACGTCTCAATGCCCAACGACAATGGCGTGACGTCGAGAAGGAGAACGTCCTTCACATCGCCCTGCAAAACGCCCCCCTGAATAGCCGCGCCCATGGCAACGACTTCGTCGGGGTTCACGCCGGTATGGGGCTCTTTACCAAAGAAGTTTTGCACGACTTCGCGCACCTTCGGCATACGGGTCATCCCGCCGACCAACACGACTTCGTCGATGCCGCCCTTGTCCAAACCAGCATCCTTCAATGCCTTTTTGCAAGGCTCCAAAGTGCGTTGGATCAGGCCATCGACCAATCTTTCCAAATCGGCGCGGCTGATGGGCTTTACCAAATGCTTCGGCCCATTTTGGTCGGCGGTGATGAACGGCAAGTTGACCTCGGTCGTTTGCGCGCTCGACAATTCAATCTTCGCCTTTTCTGCCGCTTCTTTCAGACGTTGCAGGGCGAGCTTGTCCTTGGTCAAGTCAATGCCCTCGGCCTTGTTGAAATCTTCGGCCAAGAATTCGACAAGCTTGCTGTCGAAATCTTCACCACCCAAGAACGTGTCGCCGTTGGTCGATTTGACTTCAAACACGCCGTCGCCGACTTCGAGGATGGAAATATCGAACGTACCGCCACCAAGGTCATAGACCGCGATGGTTTTATTCTCATCTTTATCGAGGCCATAGGCAAGCGCAGCGGCCGTCGGTTCGTTGATGATGCGAAGCACCTCAAGACCTGCGATTTGTCCGGCATCCTTCGTCGCCTGACGTTGCGCGTCGTTGAAGTATGCGGGGACGGTGATGACGGCTTGCGTCACCTTTTCGCCCAGATACGCCTCGGCGGTTTCCTTCATCTTTTGCAAGGTGAAGGCGGAGATTTGGCTGGGCGAATATTTTTCGCCGCCGGCCTCGACCCATGCGTCGCCGTTTGATCCCTTTACGATAGTATAGGGGACCAATTCCATGTCCTTTTTGGTCATGGGATCGTCGAAACGACGGCCGATGAGGCGCTTTACCGCGGACACAGTATTGTCGGGATTGGTCACCGCCTGACGCTTGGCCGGTTGACCGATTAGGCGTTCGCCGTCTTTTGCGAAAGCGACGATGGAGGGCGTGGTGCGGGCACCTTCGGAGTTTTCAATTACTTTCGGTTTGCCGCCATCCATAACCGCAACGCAGCTGTTGGTGGTGCCAAGATCGATACCGATTACTTTTGCCATAGTCTTACTAACCTCAAATTCATGACAGTTGGGACGGAACGGAACCCTCGGGATGACCATGGGTCAACCTCAATGAGGCATTACCGCTCCTGTGACAGCGCCGATATAGGCCAGAATTCGGCTTGCACAAGGCAGGCAAATGCCTAGACCGTTACAAAATGGAACCTTTCCCCTATTTTTTGCGTATCAGAGACGAAAAAATTAGGGCATTTGGGCTTATGATTTCTGGATATAAGGTGGATTTCGATGAACGGCACACTTCGCATTAGTTCGCGCATTTTCATGCTTTCTGTTGCCGCCTTGGGCGCTTTGTCCGCTTGCAATGTGGATAAGCGCGTTTTGGGCGTTGTCGATATTGAAGTAACAGCGGGGCAAAAATTGTTCGACCCGTCCATTGCCTCCTTCACAATCGAAGGCGGCGCACAGGATGTAAAGTTGATGCACGTCTCTTCCCCATCGGCGGTTGTCACGAGGATCGTCGATGCCAAGGGAAAAACGATTACCATTGATGAAGGCATTGTCATTAAAGCCGGTGAAAAGGTTCGCTTTGGTCCCGGTGCCATATACGGCGTCGAACTGGACCGAGTGAACCGCATACCTCGAGGGACCAATAAGATCGAGATGACATTCGTCTTTTCCAATGGCGACCGGCAATATGCCACCGCCCCCTACACCATCCCCGATGGCGCAGAAGAGATTTAGGCAAGGCCATGTTTGCACGGCAATCGGGGCGCAGGCTAACCGAACAAGAAGTTGCTTTGTCGCGTTCTCTATTTGGCGACGCCATTAATTATGATCGGGTTCGCATCCATCATCGCAAATGGTGGTGGTTTCAGCCTCGCCGGATAACCATGGCACCCGATGGGCATTTATGGTTCCATCCAAAAGGCGGTTTGTTCTGCGACGATTATTGCGCGGCAGGATTGGATTTGCAGGGGCATTTCCTGCACGAAATGACCCATGTGTGGCAACATCAGCGCGGCATTTTCTTGCCGCTGCGCCGCTTGCCCTTTGCGCGCTATCATTACAGCATAAAGCCCGGATGGCCTTTGGAACGCTATGGGTTGGAGCAGCAGGCGGAGATTATTCGCCATTTGTTTTTACTGCGTAACGGTCGGCACGTCATTGGCGCTCCGCCAGTTTCGGTGTATGAGTCCATTATGCCGACAAGTTTTCGAACTTAACCCATTAGGCGGACTTTGCTGCCCGCCCCGCGTTCTAATGTTCCGGCAAGCTCCATTTCCAAGAGGATAAGGTGTACAGCCGAGGGGTCGCAATCCGATTGCCGGACGAGTTCATCCACCTCAACGAAATTAAATGACAGCAAAGCGCGCACGTCACCGCGTTGGCCGTCATCGGGTTCAACTGCTTCGGCGGCGTCATAGCTGGGCTCCGCAACCCATTCCGCCCGGTTATCGAGCAATGTAGCCGCGCTGCGTGCGTCTCCTGTAAAGCTGGTCAACATTTCGGCGATGTCCTCCACGCTTTGCACCAATGTCGCGCCTTGGCGGATGAGGTCATTGCACCCTTGCGACCGCGGGTCCATTGGTGAACCCGGGATGGCCATCACCTCACGCCCAGCTTCCGCCGCCAATCGTGCGGTAATGAGCGATCCGGATTTGGGTGCGGCCTCCACAATCAACGTCCCCGTCGCCAACCCCGCAATAATCCGGTTACGATGCGGGAAATGTCGCGCTCTTGGTTCGGTGCCAAAGGGCATTTCGGCAATGAGCAGACCGCGTTCGGCGATTTCTGTCTGTAATGCTGCGTTTTCCGGCGGATAGGCAAAATCTATTCCGCCCGCGACAACCGCAATTGCCCCACAAGCAAGTGACCCGCGATGCGCGGCGGTATCAATGCCGCGTGCCAATCCAGACACGACGGCAAACCCCGCCTCCGATAATCCCTGGGCCAAAAATGCCGCCATTTTGCACGCCGATGCGGATGCGTTACGTGCACCCACGATAGCGCAAGCATTGCGGGTGAACAACGTGGTATCGCCTTTTAAGGTCAACGCGACCGGCGCGCCGGGCATCGACCGCAGCAACGCAGGAAATTGCAAATCGTCTTCGAATAACAGCCGCGCGCCAAATTTGTCTATCGCCGCCAACTCGCGATTCACTATGTCGGCTGGTGCAATTGCAACATTTCTGCTTCCACCCTTTTGCAAAAGGGCAGGCAAAGCATCTAGAGCGGCCTCAGCAGTGCCAAATCGTCCGAGCAGCTGCCGATAGCTTACCGGCCCAACGCGCGCGGATCGGATAAGGCGCAGTTTGTGGAATTGCGATGAAACGCCATCGGCCATATTTAGGCGTCTTTCCGACCAATGCGCGGTTCCGTCCCAATTCGGAGCCGTTCAATATTTTCGCCGTGTTTCAAGACAACAAGGCCACTTATCAACAATAGCACCAATGCCCATTCACCCTGCCCCATGACAAGTGCGGCTATCGGCATGGCAATTGCCGCGGCAATGCCACCCAAAGAGCTAATACGAAAAGCGAGTAACACGCCTAACCATATGAACGCGTAGATGCCGCCCAAGACTGGCGATAATCCAAAGGCAACGCCAGCGTAAGTCGCCACGCCTTTCCCACCCGAAAATTTGAGAAATACCGAGAAACAATGACCCAAAACCGCGCCCAATGCTGCGGCCAACGTGGCATATTGGCTCCATTCGCTTGTCGGCCAAATCCAGCCAACGGCCAACACCGCCAATGTCCCCTTCGATAAGTCCAATAGCAATGTAAGAGCCGCAATCCCTTTTTTGCCCGTCCGCAGAACATTGGTCGCGCCGATATTGCCAGATCCCACCGATCGCAAGTCGCCGCCGCCTGAAAGCCGCGTCAGTAGAAGGCCAAATGGAATCGACCCCAACATCACGCTGCCCAGAAATGCCAAAGCAATTATTTGCATTGTTTTACCTTTGAAAGATGAAGTGCGATGACCGCCTTGACCCTGTTAAACATTTGAAAATTAAGCTATTTTGCCAAGATTAGAGCCTTGTTAATCAATAATGGATACAAAAACATCCACATAAACGGGGTAAGGATTATTCAGTATGTTTGGATGGCGTTCCAACAAAAAGCAAGCTGTCGTCAATGGCAAAGAAATAGCACTGGTTGGCGGCACCTCAATCAATCGCAACACAAAGGCGAATAGCGAGCTTTTGGTGGGTGCCATCGTTATCGCGGCGACCATCCTTTTTATCGGCACCGGTAGCACAGCCGTCAACGTGATTTTTAACCAGGTTGGCGATTTGGGCGCCGTTGACAAGCGCATGGTGATGACCACGCTGCTGCTCAACATTGCCCTGCTTTTGTTCGGTTGGCGCCGGTATCGCGACATGCAATTGGAAATGCAGGATCGCATCACGGCCGAGCAACGCGCGCAAAAACTTGCTATTACCGACCCGTTGACGGGATTTTATAACCGCCGCGCGATTTCGCAAATTGCCGCAGATTTGTGTGTGAGTGCGGATTCTAAAGATCATTCAGTCGCCTTCATGATGCTTGATTTGGACAATTTCAAACGCATCAATGACATGAACGGTCACGCCGCCGGCGATTTCCTGCTAACGCAATTTGCGGAGCGGATGCAGAAAATCGCTCCATCGCGGGCTTATTTGGCGCGCATTGGTGGCGACGAGTTCGCCTTTGTGTTCACATTTAACCCAAATGTGCCGGAGGAAGTCACGCGCTTTGCTGAGGCGATAATCGAAGAAACCGAACGCCCCATCATCCAAGACAATCTGATATTGGAAACGACGGTATCCATCGGCATCGCACGCCATGACCGAAATGATGGTGGCGTCGATAAATTGATGCAGCGCGCCGACATTGCGATGTATAATGCCAAACGCAACGGCAAGAATGACAAAAGCTGGTTCACCGAGGAAATGGAGCAGGAGTTGCGCGCGCGCATTGATGTTGAAGCGGCCATCCGGCTTGGCATTCCGCGCGGCGAATTTGTGCCTTATTTTGAGCAGCAGGTTGACATTCGCACGGGCCGTTTGACTGGCTTTGAAATGCTCGCACGTTGGGATGCCCCTGCGCATCGTCATGTGCCGGTTGAAACGTTCATCGATGTTGCGCAAGAATCGGGCCTGATTGGCGACTTATCTATCTCCATCATGGAAAAGGCGTTTTTGGAGGCGAAGAATTGGGATCCGTCGTTGACCATTGCGGTGAATATTTCGCCAGTGCAATTGCTCGACGAACGATTGGCACAACGGATATTGAAACTGCTGGTCGAAACCGGTTTTCCGCCGCAACGGTTGGAAGTGGAAATTACCGAAGGCGCGATTTTCAAGAACGTGGAATTGGCGCAAACCATCATCCACAGCCTGAAAAACCAAGGTATCCGGGTCGCCTATGATGATTTCGGCACCGGTTATAGCTCGCTAACACACCTGCGCGAATTGCCGTTTGACCGCATCAAAATCGACCGCAGCTTCATCAGCTCGGTTGCGCGGGATAAGGACAGCGCCGATATGGTTCGCGGCATTACTAGCCTATGTCGCTCGCTCGGTCTGCCGATTACAGCGGAGGGTATCGAGGACGAACTGGTCGAACGCTTCGTGGCCGATTTGGGGGATTTCACCGCACAAGGTTGGTTCTATGGCCGCCCATTGTCGATCGTTGGCGCACGCAAATTGTTGGCCGAACGCAACCTGCTGCCAGCACGCCGCGCCGAACAACCCGATGTGTTTGCTTCGAATGAAATTGAGGCAGAAGGGGTTTTGTCACAAACCGAAGCACCTCGCAGCGCTGCGCGTTGATCGAAAAGGGCAAATGCTGGACAGGACGTCATAAGCCCCCTAAATGGGCGGCATTATGGCAACCATCAAATTCGATAAAATGCACGGACTGGGCAATGACTTCATCGTCATAGACAGCCGCGTGCAGCCAGTCGCGCTGAACACGGAGCAAATTTTTGCTTTGTGCAACCGGCGCACCGGCATTGGATGCGATCAGCTTATCCTTCTAGAAAACAGCACCATTGCCGATCTGAAAATGCGCATATTCAATCCCGACGCGTCGGAAGTTGAGGCCTGTGGCAACGCCACCCGCTGCATCGTTGCACGCGAAGGCCGCGATATCTCGATTGAGACGTTGGGCGGCCTCCTCCACGCCATGATCAGTGGCGCGCAATTGTCGGTCAATATGGGCCAACCACGCTTCGCATGGGAAGAAATTCCTCTTGCCTACGCCATGGATGCGCAGAATTTGCCACTGGCTTGGGACGACCTAAGCGGCGGGTGTTGTGTCAATGTTGGGAACCCACATGTGGTGTTCTTTTTGGAAGGCGGCCAAACTCCCGACTTCGCGGTGATTGGTCCCGTCATCGAAACAGACTCCGTTTTCCCCGAACGCATCAACGTCAATTTTGCTCATGTGACTGGCACTGGCATTGACCTTGTCGTATGGGAACGCGGTGCGGGCCTTACGCAGGCGTGCGGCACAGGCGCATGCGCTACCGCAGTCGCCGCCATCCTGCAAAAACGGGTCAGTAGTCCTGTCGAGGTTCGCTTGCCCGGGGGAACGTTGACTATCGAATGGCAGCAGGGCGGCGATATAACGATGCGTGGCCCCGCGACTCATGTGTTCAGCGGGACCGTTACGCTGCCCGATACGGCATAGGCACGGCGGATGGCAAAGGTTGAAACCATAACTCTGGGCTGCCGCCTGAACGCGGCGGAAAGTGACGCGCTGGCGGCATCACTGCGCCTTGCTGGCCCCACGGACGATGCACGGGCCACCATCATCATTAACAGTTGTGCCGTAACCAATGAGGCCGTGCGCCAAACCCGCCAAGCCATCCGCCGTGCGCGAAAGGACAACCCTGACGCCCATGTCGTCGTCACGGGCTGCGCAGCGCAAACCGACCCAGAGATGTTCCGCGCCATGGATGAAGTCACCGCCGTGGTCGGCAATGCGGAAAAGGGCAATATCGCCAATTTCATGGGGCTGGACCGGCTGAACGATCCGGTACGCGTGTCCGACATTATGTCGGTGGCTGAGGCTTCTCCGCATTTGGTGAGTAGCTTTTCGGAACAAACCCGGGCGTTTGTCGAAGTGCAGAATGGGTGCGACCACCGCTGCACCTTTTGCATCATCCCTTTTGGCCGAGGGCCAAACCGGTCGGTTCCGGCGGGCGCGGTGATTGATAAAATCAAACGCTTGTTGGATGAAGGATTCCAAGAAATCGTGCTAACCGGCGTCGATGTGACCAGCTATGGCCACGATTTGCCCGGTGCGCCGACTCTCGGTCATTTGGTCGAGCGGATATTGCGCGCCGTCCCCACCCTTCCGCGATTGCGCCTGTCATCGGTGGATGGCGTTGAGATTGACGAGCGTTTGTTCGACCTGCTCACCGGCGAGGCGCGCATGATGCCGCATGTGCACTTGTCGTTGCAATCGGGCGATAACCTTATCCTTAAACGGATGAAACGTCGCCACAATCGGGAACAAGCCATCGAATTGGTGGCAGGGCTGCAAGAACGCCGTCCCGACATCGCCATCGGAGCGGATATTATCGCAGGTTTTCCGACCGAGGATGACGCCGCGTTTGAAAACTCGCTGCGCTTGGTCGCGGAGGCGAAGATTGTCCATGGCCATATCTTCCCTTATTCGGAGCGCAACGGCACCCCCGCCGCAAGAATGCCGCAGGTTGCACCGCCCGTCCGTAAGGCCAGAGCCGCGCAACTGCGAACCGCAGTGGCTGCGCAAAAGGCGCATTGGCAAGCGGGCTTGATTTGCTCTACCCACAAGGTTTTGATTGAGCGCGATCAATTATCCGGTCATGCCGAAAATTTCGCGCATATTCGGCTTGAATCAAAGGCGACGGCGGGGCAGATAGCGCCTGTCCGCATCACCCGCGTCACCGATGGCCAGCTTTTCGGTCAGATTATTGAGGCAAATTCTTATGGCCTATGAGCCCGAAAGCTGGTCCGATCGCCTGTTTGGCGGATTGAAGAAAACGTCGGGACGGCTCACCGGCAATTTGACCGGCCTTATCACGCAATCGAAACTGGACGATGCGACGCTGGATTCGATTGAGGAGGCGTTGATAGTCAGTGACCTAGGCCCTGCGACCGCCGCACAAATTCGCGCGAAACTGGCCTCCACGCGGTTTGAGCGTGGGTTGGATGAAGGCGCGCTTAAGGCCTTTGTTGCAGAGGAAATAGCAGAAATCCTGCGCCCCGTGGCAAAGCCCTTGGAGATTGAGGCCTTTCCGCGCCCGCAAGTTATCCTAGTAATTGGTGTCAATGGGTCGGGCAAAACTACGACCATCGCGAAACTCGCGCACCTTTTCTTGGAGCAAGATTACGGCGTCATGCTGGCCGCTGGCGACACCTTCCGCGCCGCCGCCATTGGGCAACTGAAAATCTGGGCGGAACGGTTGGGCGTCCCCATCGTGTTCGGCAAAGAGGGCGGCGATGCGGCGGGCATTGTCTATGATGCCGTCAAACAGGCGACTGCGACGGGTATTGACGTGCTCATCGTCGATACCGCCGGACGGTTGCAAAACAAGACCGAATTGATGGAAGAACTGGCCAAAGTGCGCCGCGTGTTGGGCCGCCTTAACCCAGCGTCTCCGCATGATGTGGTGTTGGTGTTGGACGCCACCACGGGGCAAAATGCGTTGAGCCAAATCCAAACATTCCGCGACATGGCGGGCGTGACTGGCCTTGTCATGACCAAGCTCGACGGCACAGCGCGCGGCGGCATGTTGGTCGCGGCGGCTAAGGAATTCGGCATGCCCATCCATGCAATCGGAGTGGGCGAGCAAATGGAAGATTTACGCCCCTTTGACGCCGACGAATTGGCGCGGGCGATTGTTGGAGTATGATGCGTGACTGAAGGACCGACACAAGCTCCTGCGAAAAAGCCACATGGCTTGCTCAATTTCCTGCTCGATTTTGGGCCGTTGTTGGCGTTTTTCATCGCTTATAAGTTGGCTGGCCCCGGCGACAGCATCACCAGCACGACCGAAGCGACCATAATTTCCACTGGCACATTCATGGTCGCCATCACCATCGCGCTAATCGTTTCGCAATGGAAATTGGGCAAAATCTCACCGATGATGTGGATGAGTGCGATACTCGTGCTGGGATTCGGCACCATCACCATCATTTCGGGCAGCTTTGCGTTTATTCAGCATAAGCCGACGTTCCTCTATTTGCTCTTCGCCGCCATTTTGTTCCTTGGCGTTTGGCGTGGAAAGGCGCCGTTGAAATACCTACTCGAATATGCGTTTGAGGGGTTGTCGGATGAAGGCTGGCTAAAATTGTCGCGCAATTGGGGCTTTTTCTTCATCGGCATGGCCGTTTTGAATGAGGGCATGATTGCGACGTTAACCGAGGAAATGTGGCTAACCCTGAAAGTTTGGGGCGTCACGGCGCTAACGTTCGTTTTCGGAATGGCCAACATCCCGATGTTGCTGCGCCACGGACTCAAATTGGCCGATGACGAAAAAGCGGACGATCAAGCCGGCGCATAAAAAAGGCCCCGCATTTCTGCGGAGCCTCAGTAAATTCGATTGCTAAAACCTAGCCAGCTTGGTCCGCGCGGCTTGCACCCTCGCCGTCCAGGTTCGTTGCCACAAAATCCCAGTCAATCGCGTTCTTCAACACGGTGTCGGCATAGTTCGGGCGCGCATTGCGGTAATCGATGTAATAGGCATGCTCCCACACATCGAGGATCAACAATGGCGTATCACCATGCGAAACGGGGCAATCGGCATCGTGATAGCTGGTCACGTGTAACTTGCCGTCTTTCAAGTTGAGCGCGGCCCAACCGCTGGCAAAATGGCCCACGGCCTCGGCCTTTAAGGCATCGCATAGTGCCTCAGTCGAGCCGAATTGTTCGTTGATCATATCCGCCAATTTGCCGGTAGGCTCTTTCTTCTCAGGCGATAGGCACAGCCAATAAAAGCTGTGGTTCCAGATTTGGCCAACTTGGTTAAACAAACCGCCCTTCGACGATTTGATGAGGTCCACCAACGACTTGCCAGCCAAGCTTTCATCGGCGGCGACCAACTCATTGGCCTTAACCACATAGGCGTTATGATGCTTGCCATGGTGATAATCAAAGGTTTCGGCGGTCAATACGTCGCCAAAGGCGTCCTTGGCATAGGGTAGTTCGGGAAGGGTGAAGGCCATAGTTCGTCTCCTGTTTCAAAAGCAATTTTGATAATAACTGTGCGTAGCGCCGTTCGTTCCGGCCATACAACAAATTTTATGGATTAGGTCCAATCACTCTGCCAATAACCAAGCGACACCGGCGCGCGCATGCAAATCGGTGCTGTCGTAAATGGGAAGGACATTCGCCTTTGTGTTCACAATCAGCGATAATTCGGTGCAGCCAAGCACCACGGCATCCGCTCCGTCCTGATCCATGTCGGTCAGGATGGTTTTCATCGCCCGTTCCGAATCGCGCGTGGCTTTGCCGAGCATGACTTCATCGTAGATAATCCTGTCGATGGTATCGACTTCGCGCATATCGGCGGGCAGCAATGACACGCCGAGTTTGACGAGGCGCTGGCGATACCAAGGCTCGCTCATCACATTGCGGGTGCCGATAAGCGCGGCGGTTTCGACTTCATCGGCGGCCATGGCCTTGCCCACTTCATCCGCGATGTGGATGATGGGAATGGCAACCGAGGCAGCCACTTCGTCATAGACCTTATGCATGGAATTGGCGCAAATGAGTAACGCCCCTGCCCCCGCAGCCTCCAACCGCTTTGCGCTTTCCGACAGGGTTGCGGCGGTGCAGGTCCAATCGTCAGGTTCGCACGTGCGACCAACGCCAGCGAAATCCAAACTTTCAATAAGGAGCGGCGCGCTGTGCATCCCGCCTTTTGCCTTGGCATAGGCAAGGTTGATGGTGCGGTAATAGATTTCCGTCGAAATCCAGCTCATACCGCCGATTAGGCCCAATTTACGCATATCACTGTCCCTGTTTGTGTTGTGCGAAAGGCCCACCAGTTCTAACCGGCGGGCCTCTCCATTTTCATCGTCTTATAAAAGCGAATGGCTTAGTGCGCCATCGCCTTCACAATGTCCTCACACATTTTCTTCGCATCGGCGAGCAGCATCATGGTGTTGTCCATGTAGAACACTTCATTGTCCACGCCGGCATAGCCAACGCCGCCCATGGAGCGTTTGATGAACAGCACAGTCTTTGCTTTTTCAACGTCCAAAACCGGCATCCCGTAAATGGGCGAGGTTTTGTCGGTCTTCGCCGCTGGATTGGTCACGTCGTTCGCGCCGATGACAAAGGCGACGTCGCATTGCGCAAATTCGCTGTTGATGTCTTCCAACTCGAAAACATCATCATAAGGCACATTCGCCTCGGCAAGCAGGACGTTCATGTGACCCGGCATCCGGCCCGCGACAGGGTGGATGGCGAATTTGACGCTGACCCCTTCGGCCTTCAACAGGTCGGTCATTTCGCGCAAAGCATGTTGCGCCTGCGCCACCGCCATGCCGTAGCCGGGGACGATGATGACGGTTTCCGCTTGCTTCATCAGGAATGCCGCATCCTCTGAACTGCCGCGTTTCCATGGGCGATCAACCTTTTCGCCGCCACCGGAGGCCGCGCCAGACTCCGCGCCAAAGCCGCCCGCAATCACGCTGATGAAGCTGCGGTTCATGGCCTTGCACATGATGTAAGACAGAATCGCGCCCGATGAGCCGACCAACGCGCCGGTGATAATCATCGCGGTGTTGCCGAGGGTGAAACCCATGGCTGCCGCCGCCCAACCGGAATAGCTGTTCAGCATCGACACCACCACCGGCATATCTGCGCCGCCGATGGGGATGATGAGCAGGAAACCGATCAGGAAACTAAGCGCCGTAATCGTCCAAAACACCCATGGGCTTTGATCGAACAGGAAGTATCCGATGAGGCCCAAAATCCCAGCAAGCAGGCCCAAGTTGATGACATGCCGCGCGGGCAGCATAATCGGGCTGCCCGACATATTGCCGTTGAGTTTTAGGAACGCGATGACCGAACCACTGAACGTAATCGCGCCAATGGCGACGCCAAGGCCCAGTTCGATTGCGCTTGCAAATGCTATCGGCGAACCATTGGGTGCGAAGATATTGGCGTTTGTGGCGTCGATAATGCCGAAAGCTTCTGGATTAAGATACGCCGCCGCACCCACCAAAACCGCCGCCAAGCCAACGAGGCTGTGAAAAGCCGCGACCAATTGCGGCATGTCAGTCATCGCAATGCGCCGCGCCGTGACGATGCCGATGACGGCACCGATGGCGATGGATCCAATGACAAGGCCGATGGTTTCAAAGTCTGGCCCAACGTAACTGTTGTTTGCGTCGCCGGTAATCATCGGCACGTGCGTGACCAGTGTCGTGACCACGGCAATCAACATCCCCGCCATACCGAAACGGTTGCCCGAACGGCTGCTTGCGGGACTAGATAAGCCGCGCAACGCCAGGATGAACAGGATGCCCGCAATAAGGTAGGCAAGGCCGACCCATGCAGGGACAGATTCACCCGATGAAGCCAAAGCGGGGCTGGCAAACGCCATTATAGGCGCGGATATCGCGGCACGTGTAAGGAAGGAGCGCATTATTTCTTCTCCTTCTTCTTATACATGGCCAGCATGCGCTCCGTCACGGCAAAGCCACCGAAGATATTGACGCTGGCGAGCACCACGGCCAGCAGACCTAGCCACTTCGCGCCCGGAACCGCCGCCGCCGCGCTGGCAACCAGTGCGCCGACGATAATGACCGATGAAATTGCATTCGTCACCGCCATCAATGGCGTGTGCAAAGCTGGTGTCACCGACCAAACGACGTAATAGCCAACGAAACAGGCCATCGCAAAAATGCTTAGGATGGAAATGAAGTCCATTTGCCCCTCCCCCTTTATAGTTATGCGCCGGTTAGGCGTGCGTTCACGACCTTACCGCCCTGCGTCAGGCGGATGGCATTGCCGATTTCATCGTCCAGCGTGACGGTGTTCGTTTCCTTGTCCCAAAATGCGGACAGGAAATTAAACAGGTTGCGGCTAAACAACGCGCTGGCATCCGCCGCCATGGTGGAGGGCAGATTGTTCGCGCCGATGATTTTGACGCCGTGTTTGACCACGACTTCGCCCGCGACGCATCCCTCAACATTGCCGCCTTGTTCAGCGGCCAAGTCAACGATGACTGAGCCTGCGCGCATCGTCGCGATTTGCGCATCGCTAATGAGGCGCGGCGCGGCGCGGCCGGGGATAAGTGCGGTGGTTATAACGATGTCTTGCTTGGCGATGTGAGAGGACACCAATTCGGCCTGCGCCTTTTGATATTCCTCGCTCATTTCGGTGGCATAGCCGCCTGACCCTTCGCCCTCGATGCCAGCGACATTTTCCACGAAGATCGGTTTCGCGCCCAGCGATTGGATTTGTTCTTTGGTCGCGGACCGCACATCGGTGGCCGATACCTGCGCACCCAAACGGCGGGCGGTGGCAATGGCTTGCAAGCCAGCAACGCCGACACCCATGACGAAACAGCGCGCTGCGGAGACCGTGCCCGCCGCCGTCATCATCATCGGATAGACGCGGCCATAATGATAGGCCGCCTCGATCACGGATTTGTATCCGGAAAGGTTCGACTGCGACGACAGGATATCCATCGACTGCGCCCGTGTTATGCGCGGCATGAATTCCATGGCCAGCGCCTCAATGCCCAGCGCCGCATAGTCATCCACGCGCGCACGTTGCCCGAAGGGATTTAACGAAGCCGCGACCCATGCACCCGACTTTATGCCCTTAAGCGATGTCGGCTCCGGCCCCTGAATGCCGAGGATAATGTCGGCATCCTTAGTGGCGGCAGCGCGGGAGGCGATGGTTGCGCCTGCGGCTTCATAATCGGCATCGGCAATGGACGCAGTCTCACCCGCCCCCTTTTCGACGACGAGAGTGGCACCCAAAGCCATGAATTTCTTCACTGTTTCGGGCGTAGCAGCAACGCGGCGTTCACCCGCTGCTTGCTCCTTTAAGACTGCGATTTTCATGGCCAATTGCGCCAATCAACTGTCGAGCAAAAAGACGACGAGAGCGACAACGGCAATCGATGCGACTGTCCCCCATTTCATCAAACCTAGAAAACCCGAATAGGTTTGTTCTGCCGATTTCAGATCCGGTTTGTCCGCCATGATGGTTCCTCCATTAAAGTCACTTTTTCTTTGCCTAGCCGCACAACCGCCATTCGGCAAGGGGGCGGCGGCATAGAAAAAATGGGGTTAGCTTAATCGGGTCTTTACCCATTCAGGTTAAGCGATGTTTTCCAACCGTGTAAGCAAGGACCGCAGAACTTGGCAGATCAAGCCAGCCGCCTTCTAATGTTAGTCGATGACGAACCGGCACAATGCCGGTTAGTGGCGGCTATTGCTTCGCGCGCGGGCTGGCGCACCATATTCGCCCGCGATGCGGAAACCGCCATTGCGATGCTCGGCACGCAAGAAGGCATGATGCTGGACGCGATTCTGCTGGACCAATGGGTGCCCGGCGGCGACGCGCCATCGTTAATAGCGGAATTGAAATCGCGCCGCCCTGCTCTGCCGATTCTCTTACTGACGTCCATTGGGTCGTCGGATGCAGCAATTCAGGCAATGCGCGCAGGGGCAACGGATTATTTGTTAAAGCCTGTGCCGTCGGAGCGGTTAGTAGCGGCCTTGGCGTTGGCCGCCGATCGGTCAAAGGATTTCGGAGAGTTACAGCCGCTTACCGAAAAAATTGCGCAGCCGTTGGCATTTGAGGAAATTATCGGCTCCTCCACCGCATTCCGCGCCGCGCTGGCCATTGCGGCGAAAGCGGCACGCAGCCGTGTGCCGGTTCTGCTCGACGGCGAAAATGGCGTGGGCAAAGAAGTGTTCGCCGATGCCATTCAGGCCGCCAGCCCCCGTGCCAAGTTGCCTTATCTAAAGGTTGATTGCGGGGCAATTGCCGAAAATTTGCTCAATTCCATCCTGTTCGGACATGAAAAAAACGCCTTCACCGGCGCTTTTGATAAGCAAATCGGATTATTGCAACAGGCCGATGGAGGGACGTTGTTCATTGATGAAATCGACCGCCTGCCCGCCGATACGCAAGTTCGCTTGGTGCGTTTTTTGACTCGCGGTGAGATACAACCGCTGGGTTGCCCGCATAGTTATCGTATTGATGTGCGCCTGATTACCGCCACCAACAACGGCATTGAGGGGTTGGTGCGCGAAGGCACTATTCGTGAAGACCTATATTATCGTTTGAACGTCGTGCAATTGACGATACCGCCGTTGCGAGAGCGTGGGCAGGATTTGTCCGCATTGGCGCGTCATTTCCTTGCCCGATTGGGATCGCAACCCGGTTTGCGGTCTCTAACGCTTACGGACGAGTCCGCCGCCTTGCTGCGCGCTTATGATTGGCCGGGCAATGTGCGACAATTGCAATCCGTGCTGTTCCGCGCCGCTGTCATGTGTGAGCGCGATGCTCTGACCCCAGATGACTTCCCGCAAATTGCGGCGGCGGTGGAGCAAACCGGCGATCCGGCCCGCGAAGGTAACGCTAATGATGGCATCGGCATCGCACTGTATCAAGATGACGGAAACCTGCGGCCATTGGAAGAAATCGAGGCCGATGTAATCCGGCTAGCTATTGGCCATTATCGCGGCCGTATGACGGAGGTTGCGCGGCGCTTAGGGATTGGGCGTTCAACGCTCTATCGCAAGCTCGCCGATTTGGGCATTGAAAGCGCGGCCTAATTCTCAATCTGGCGTGCTAGGCTTCCATTGCCGCAATTCTTCCGACACGCGCAACACATCATAGGCGGCTTGGCCCTGCGCGAACCGTTTGGCCGCCTCTGCATCGCCGGGCTTTACATCTGGGTGGCATTCTTTCGCCAGCGTCCGCCATGCCTTCTTCGCATCCTCAAAACTGCTGTCGGGGTCCAGCCCGAACAGTTCCAACGCCCGCATTTCATCCCGCGTTCGGCTGCCATCGCCAGAGCCAGCCCAGCTATAGTGTGCGGATTCCTGAAAGCCCGAGGCGTCGCGTCGTTCGGTCCGTTCGCGTTCGGCGGCGTCCTCTTTAGACAGCCCCTCAAAATAGTCCCACCCGCGATTATATTCCGCCGCATGCGCCTCACAAAACATCCATCGTTCGGGGCTATTCGGAGCCTTTGGCGCGGGGCATTTGCCAGGTTCGTTGCAGCCGTAACGGTCGCACAGCCGCACAGGCTCCGCCTCACGCGCGCTGCCATAGCCGCGCCAGCGTGGGAATCCCCAATCAGTCGTGCGTCCATTTCTGCTCATCGGTTTCCTTTAGCGAAGTGACGGGGTCATGGCCAGAATGTTTCCGCCATTGCGCCTACCAAAAGTGAAAATACCAGAGGGTCTATAAGCCGGGTTCTGTCCTCCTCCTTGCGAAGGATGTGCGACCATTCATCTCATGCGGCGATTGCTCGCGCACCTTTAGCAACCAACCCGGACGACTGCCCCGGACAAGGGTTGAGTGCAAACTCGTGTCGTCCCTATTCGGTTTTGCTCCCGGTGGGGTTTACCATGCCGCCTGTCGTTGCCGAAGACGCGGTGCGCTTTTACCGCACCCTTTCAATGTCACATGACCGAAGCCGTTGCGACCTGCTTTCTGTTGCACTGTCCCTGGGGTCGCCCCCGCCGGGTGTTATCCGGCACCGTGTGTCCGTGGAGCCCGGACTTTCCTCGAAAGTGCCAAGGCACCGTCGCGGTCGCCCAACCCTCTGGTGCGGAGGCCCTACATCAGGTTCAGCTATTTTCCAAGAGCAAGCGCATTAATATCGCGCGGCATTCGCCATCGATTATGCCATCGACCATTTCGGGACGGAAACGGCGTTGAAACGCTGTCGTCGCGGCGCGGCCATCATCGACCGCATAGCCATAGCGTTCGAGGGCGAGGAGAAACGCCGCATCGCTCCACCCCGGATCGGTCAGCACCTTGGCCGGACGCGGGACGGCCAACCCGCGCGAAGCCAAAGCGTGCCAATCAAACAATTCGCCGGGGTCGTCCTTACGCGCAGGGGCAATGTCGCTATGCCCGACCACATTGCGCGGCTCGATGTTATAGGTGCGCACGATTTCGGCGCACATTGGAAGGAGCGAACTCATTTGCTCTTCGGTAAAGGGGCGGTAGCCCCATTCGTGCCCCGGATTGACGATTTCGATGCCGATGGAGCGGCTATTGATGTCCTCCATCCCACGCCAGCGAGAAACACCCGCATGCCATGCGCGATGGTCTTCCTGCACCATTTGGATGATGGTGCCATCTTCCTCAACGCAGTAATGCGCCGAGACACCGGCATCCGCGCTGGTCATCCGTTCGATGGCTTCTGGCCCGCTTTGCATGCCCGTGTAATGTAACACTAGCATCGAAATAGGGTGCGCGCGCTCGTTAAAGTTGGGCGATGGGGTCCAGATTATGTCGTCCATGCCCCGCCTCCGCTTATGCCGCCTGCATCACCATGGCGCCGATGATCAGGCCATTGTCGCCGTCATTGGCAATCTGCACCATGCCGCCACCTTGTTTGGCAAGGTTGGACACCATCCACGCGGCAGCCGTCCGGCTGTCGATTTCCGACGCGGCAAGCTCACCCGCAAGAGCACGGCGGATGTTGGCGTCCATCACAAGACGCGGCCCTTCGGCGCGCACGACGATTTCGGTTGTGCCACCGCGCCGTTCGGCCGCCACATTGACGACACCGCCACGTAGCAATGCTTCATTGGCGATATAGATGAGGTTAAGCATAATCTTGACTGCACCCTTGGGCAGATGTGCGGCGGGGACCATCCACTGCAATTGTGTGCGGCCCGAACCAGTGACGAGACTTTCAATCGCTTCTCTTGCCTCGCCCGGGTCAACTTCCGCTCCGAAACCGCCTGCTGCGCCAAAGGCAAGGCGGAAGAATTTCAACTTATCCGCCGCCGCCTTCGCGCTGTCCGCCAGCAATTCTAGGCACCGCGCGCGCATATCGGGGTCTTGCTCATCGGCCATCAATTCGATGCCGTTATTCATCGCCCCCACAGGGCTAAGGAGGTCATGGCACAGGCGTGAACACAGCAGGGCGGCAAGGTCGGGTTGATTATCGGTCATAGTTATCCTGAAAAACGCATGGCAATACAGCCCCGTCTTTGGCGATAGCGGCGTGGTGATGCAACCCCGCTGTGCCACAATTTCAATAGCAAGCGGTAAAAACCGGCCAAGCCATGGCCCATCTGCGACGGCCCGCCAACTTTACAAAACGCCGCCGCAAAATATCGGTCATCGTTACGCTTGATAAAGCATCATCCATTTCCCACATATAGGATGTGAGCGGGGAACAATCAAAACGAACCGGCGTGCTGACCGAAGGACGGTTGGACAAGGCCTTGGCGGATGCTGTCCCCGATTTGTCGCGGGAACGGATAAAGGCGCTGATTTTAGAGGGCCAATTGACCCTCAATAATCGCCGCGCAACGAAGCCGTCCGAGAAAATCGAGGTCGAAACTTCATTCGAATTGATTATCCCTGGTTTGCGCCCCGTCGATACCGTGGCGGAAGATATCGCCCTTAATATCGTATACGAAGACAGCGATTTGCTGGTCATCGACAAGCAAGCCGGCCTAGTCGTCCACCCCTCCCCCGGCCATCCCGATGGCACATTGGTCAATGCCCTGCTACACCATTGCAAGGGGCAGCTTTCGGGCATTGGTGGCGAGGAGCGCCCCGGCATTGTGCACCGCATCGACGCGCTCACCAGCGGGCTGCTCGTTGTGGCGAAATCCGACGCCGCTCATCAAGGGCTAAGCACGCAATTTGCCGAACACAGCATCGAACGCCTGTATCAAGCCATTGTGAAGGGCGTGCCCAATCCGGCAGAGGGCAAAATTTCCACCACCATTGGCCGCTCAACCACCGACCGGAAGAAAATGGCGGTTTTGGGCCCCTATGACGCCGCGCGCGAAATGACGCCCTACCTTAAGGGCAAACACGCGATAACCCATTACAAAATATTACAAGCCGGACGCGATTGTGCGGTGGTACAGTGCAAGCTGGAAACGGGCCGAACGCATCAGGTGCGCGTGCACATGGCGCATATCGGCCATCCTTTAATCGGTGATCCACTTTATGGGCGCAAAAGGAAATTGAAACAAATGGGACCAAAAGAGTCGGAATTCGCAAGACAGGCCTTGCATGCCGCCACACTTGGTTTTATTCATCCTATATCGGGCGAAAAAATGCGTTTCGAAAGTCCGATTCCTGTCGATATGCAGGAACTGTTAAGCGAATTGTTCGTTATAACATCGTAACGCAATCGCCGTGAAGCCTGGGGTGCTTGATGAGGCCTTGGGATGCGGCAACGAAAGGTGAGTATATTATGTCGAATGCTGAAAAGGTTCCGGCTACTATCCCTGCTCTGGGGGGGGATGCGTCGCTCAATCGTTATCTTGCGGAGATCCGCAAGTTCCCAATTCTAAAACCTGAACAAGAATATATGCTGGCCAAACGCTACGCTGAACATGGCGACAGCGAGGCCGCACACCAACTGGTCACGTCCCACCTGCGTCTCGTGGCGAAAATCGCCATGGGCTATCGCGGTTATGGCCTGCCTGTCAGCGAATTGATTAGCGAAGGTAATATCGGTCTGATGCAGGGTGTAAAGAAGTTTGAGGCCGAGCGCGGCTTCCGTCTTGCCACTTATGCGATGTGGTGGATCCGTGCGTCCATTCAGGAATTCATCCTGCGCAGTTGGAGCCTCGTTAAAATCGGCACCACTGCCGCGCAGAAGAAGCTGTTCTTCAACCTACGCCGCATGAAAAATCAGTTGCAGGCGTTTGAGGATGGCGATTTGTCACCCGAGGATTTGGCCAAAATCGCGACCGACCTTGGCGTGTCAGAGGAAGAAGTTACCAATATGAACCGCCGTATGGCGATGGGCGGCGATGCTTCGCTTAACGTCTCCATGCGCGAAGATGGCGATGGCCAGTGGCAAGATTGGCTTACCGATGGCGGGCCGTTGCAGGACGAAATCGTTGAGGAAGCCGAAGAGGCCGACATCCGTCACGACCTTCTGCGAGAAGCAATGGACGCGTTGAACGAGCGGGAGCAACACATCCTGACCGAGCGCCGCCTGACCGAAGACCCACGCACTCTGGAGGAATTGAGCCAAGAGTATAACGTCAGTCGGGAACGCGTCCGCCAAATCGAAGTGCGCGCGTTTGAAAAGCTGCAGAAGGCGATGCTGCGCATTGCTGGTGAAAAGCGACTAATCGCGGCGGTTTAAACCTCTGTTTTTTTGAAATTCAAGGCGGCGGCGAAGGGCAACTTTCGCCGCCGCTGCTTTTTTACATTCCCGCAATTCGGCGCTTGGCGTGGATGCAGGGGCGCGGTATGCCATGACCCATGAACGCCCGCACTCGATCCTTTAACAGTTCCAACTGGTTTATTCGTTGGGTGGTGTATCCCATCCTTTACGTCATCGGCATCGCGTTGATTTTCATTTTATTATACGCGCTGGTCCCTGTGCCCACCACCATCACTATGCTGACCGATCCCAATGGTGTTGAGCGCGATTGGGTGCCATTGGAGGACATCTCGCCCAACATGGTGCGCGCTGTAATCGCGGCGGAGGATGGCAAATTCTGCACCCACAACGGCTTCGACCGCGAGGCGATCGAGTTGGCCATGAAAGAAAACGCGCGCGGTGGCCGCATCCGCGGTGGCTCCACCATCAGCCAGCAAACGGCGAAGAACGTCTTTCTTTGGCAAAATGGTGGCTATTTCCGGAAAGGTTTGGAGGCCGTATTCACCTTTGCCATCGAAAATATTTGGGGCAAGCGGCGCATTATGGAGGTATATCTCAACGTCGCTGAAACCGGCATCGGCACTTATGGTGTGGAGGCCGCGTCGCAACGCTATTTCAACAAACCGGCCAGCGAATTGACGCTACAAGAGGCATCGCGCATTGCCGCCAATTTGCCGCAACCCAAAAAACGCCCCGTCGTCAACCCAAGCGGATTCACCCGCCGATACGGCAACGCCATCGCCGCACGCGTTGCGATTGTGCGGGGCAGCGGGTTAGACGAATGTATTTATTGATTTTTCAGACGAAGGAAACGAACTCATGAAAACCCGCGCCGCCGTTGCTTTTGAAGCAAAAAAGCCTTTGGAAATCGTCGAATTGGACCTTGAGGGGCCAAAGGCTGGCGAAGTTTTCGTCGAGATTATGGCCACAGGCGTGTGTCACACCGATGCTTATACTTTGGACGGCTTCGACAGCGAAGGCATATTCCCATCGGTCTTGGGCCACGAAGGCGCAGGGATTGTGCGCGAAGTTGGCGCAGGCGTGACCAGCGTCAAACCCGGCGACCACGTCATCCCGCTCTACACACCGGAATGCGGAAAATGCAAAACATGTTTGTCTGGCAAATCAAACCTGTGCACCGCCATCCGCGCCACGCAGGGTCAAGGATTAATGCCAGATGGCACGACGCGCTTTTCCTATAAAGGGCAGCCGATTTTTCATTATATGGGATGCTCGACGTTTAGCAATTTCACCGTCCTGCCCGAAATCGCTGTTGCCAAAATCCGAGAGGATGCGCCGTTTCAAAGCGCGTGCTACATAGGGTGCGGCGTCACCACCGGCGTTGGCGCTGTCACCAAAACCGCCAAAGTGCAACCAGGGGATAACGTGGCCGTTTTCGGCCTGGGCGGTATCGGGCTCAACGTAATTCAGGGGGCAAAGCTGGCGGGAGCCAACCGCATCATCGGCGTGGATATTAACCCCGCGCGGGAGGATTGGGGCCGCCAATTCGGCATGACCGACTTCTTGAACTCCAAGGGGTTAAGCCGCGAGGAAACCGTGGCGAAGGTCGTCGAACTAACCGATGGCGGCGCGGATTACACCTTTGACGCCACCGGCAATACCGAGGTTATGCGCACGGCGTTGGAGGCTTGCCATCGCGGTTGGGGCACATCCATCATCATCGGCGTGGCCGAGGCGGGTAAGGAAATCAGCACTCGCCCCTTCCAACTCGTAACCGGCCGAAACTGGCGCGGCACGGCGTTCGGCGGGGCAAAGGGTCGAACCGATGTGCCGGAAATCGTTGATATGTATATGACTGGCAAGATTCAAATCGACCCGATGATCACGCACGTCATGGGGCTGGAGGAGATCAACACCGCCTTTGACCTGATGCACGCGGGCGAGAGCATCCGCAGCGTCGTGGTGTTCTAACACCCCATTGGCGCGGGCGGAAAACCCGCGCCAAACTAGGGCTTCAGGCCAACGGCGATCGTCTCCGTCACGCCCTCGCTTTGCACACCGGCGACGGGATAAGCGCAATAGTCGGCGGCGTAAAAGGCACTTGGCCGATGGTTGCCGGAAAGGCCAATACCGCCGAAGGGTGCCGCGCTGCTCGCGCCATTTGTAGGGCGGTTCCAGTTGATAATGCCTGCCTTCACCTCGGCGGCGAAACGGTCGAATAGCGCGGAGTCCCCGCCCACCAATGACGCCGAAAGGCCAAAGCGTGTGGCATTGGCGCGGGCAATCGCCTCGTCAAACTGGCTGGCCGAATAAAATTGCGCGATGGGGCCGAACAGTTCGGAATCCGCTGCTTCCGCGGCCCCGCGCATGTCAACAATGGAGGGTGTTAGGAACGGTTTATCGTCCATCAATCGCTGCTGCTCAATGACCGCTTTGCCGCCCGCCGACAACAAAGCGGCATTGCCCGCCTGCAAATGGTCGGCGGCGGCATTGTCGATGACCGGCCCCATAAAGGGCTGCGGGTCGGCAAACGGCGCGTCGATGATGAGGCGATGAGTAAGCGCGGCGACTGCTTCAGTCACTGCATCAAAATGTGCGTCCTGCACAATAATTCGCCGCGCACAAGTGCACCTCTGGCCGCTGCTCAGGAACGAAGATTGCACGACCAGCGCGGCAATCGCTTCCATCTGCGCTAAGTCCGGCTCCCAAATAACCAACGGGTTGTTGCCGCCCATTTCCAGAGCCAGCATTTTCCATGGCGTCTCACCAAATTGCCGTGCGAGTTTCAGGCCCGTCGTGCTGCTGCCCGTAAACAGCAATCCGTCAATGCCATCATGTCCGGCCAACGCCGCGCCGATGTCGCCATAACCAAAAACCAATTGAAACATGCCATCGGGAAGCCCGGCCCGCGCCCATAAATCGGCCATAAAAGCAGCCGTGGCGGGGGTTTTTTCGCTGGGCTTAAACACAATCACATTACCGGCCAGCAGAGCGGGGACGATGTGCCCATTGGGCAAATGCGCAGGGAAATTATAGGGGCCAAGCACCGCCAAGACGCCATGCGGTCGGTGGGTGAGCGTGCGCGTAAAGCTGCCCTCATCATGCGACGATTGCCCCGCTCGCTCGGTTTGCGCCTTGATGGAAATACCAACCTTAGCCGCGACCGTGGCAACCTCTGTTTGGGTTTCCCAAAACGGCTTTCCCGTTTCATTGGCGATCAGTCGCGCAAAGGCATCCTTCTCGGCCAACGCCAGTTCGGCGAACCGCTGCGCAACGGCAATGCGATCGTTTCGTTCCGTTGCGGCCCAAGCACGCTGCGCCGACTTAGCAGTTAGCAAAATACCGTCGAGCGCGGCGACGGGCGTAATCGCCTCAGCCCAAATTACTTCGCCCGTTGCGGGGTTCATGGATTGCAACTTAGAATGCGACATGGCGCGCCTCCTGTCCTTGGCTTAATCCCAGTTCGGCGGCGCAAGCGGTGGGCAAATAGACCAGACCGTCATCGAAAGCGGCCGGACCATGCCAGCATTGGAAATCGGCCCCCTGCCCCGTCGATAGCAACGCTTCACCCCACAACAAATCGGGATCATCGCTAAACGTCATCGGTGCGGCCTCTGATTGCGCCAAAGTCGCGATGGAATCGGTATCCACCATCATCGTCGGCCCGCCATCGAAGATGTCGACATAGCCGTCATATCGGAACCCCTCCGCCCGAAGTAACCGCGCCGCGCCGCCGCCGTGGTCATGGTGACGCCCGATAACGTCCCGTGTAGGTTCAGGCAGCAAACAACTGTAAATCGGGTATTTCGGCATAAGGTCCGCGATAAATTGATTGCCGTGCATGGAGTTGTGCAGGTCCGCCTCGCTAAACGGCATTTGGAAAAATCGCCCGGCTAGCCCATCCCAGAACGGGCAGGTGCCGTCCTCATCAATCCACCCGCGAAGCTCAGAAATCGTGCGGTCGGCGAAGCGATTGCGATGCGATGCCATGAACATATAGCGGCTGCGCGCCACCATGCGGCCCAACCCGCCGGAGCGTAGTTTGGCCGAGAGGAACAGGCCGCCGACTTCGCTTGTCCCTTCCAAATCATTGACCAAATTCAGCACTTCGTTGCGGATAATCCGGTCGAGCTTTTGGTTATATTGGCTGAGCCGCGTGATTTTATAGCTGTAAAATGGCCATTTTACGCCAACCATAGAAAACAACATGGCGGTGCCGCAAATTGCGCCCGTCGTGCGGTCTTCAAGCAGCAGGATGTATAGCTCATCCTCCGGCGCCGTCGAATTTTTGGCCATGCTCCCCACGCTCCAATCGAGCCGCGCGCGCAGGGCGTCGGGGTCGTTCGGGATGTTGGTGAAGCCCGGCCCCGTTTCCTTGGCCAGCGCGACCAACGCGTCAAAATCGCCATCACGCGCCGCGCGCATGACGAAGCGGGGGGCGTCCATGGACACAATATCGCTCATTGAAAAAGCGCCTCCTCCTGCGCCAATTGTATTAGGGTCAGGAAGGTCAATTGCGCCCGTTCTGTGAGCGAATCGATGATGACATATTCCTGATCGCTATGAATATTGCCGCCGCGCACGCCCAAGGTATCGACCACGGCGACGCCAACTGCGGCCAGATTATTGCCATCGCATACACCGCCGCTGTCATGGCGGGGCAGCGCAAGGCCCAAGTCGCGTCCTGCGCTTTCGACGATGGAGAACAGACGTTCGGTGCGCGCATCCAAAGGCTTTGCGGGGCGATAAAAGCCACCGCTTAGGGTGATTTCCACCCCGCGTTCATTCGTAATAATGGCGATAATGGCCGCAATATCGCGCTCTATCTGCGCCTGCATATCTGGCCCGCTCACTCGCATGTTCCAACGCACCACGGCCAAATCTGGCACAACGTTATTGGCAGCACCGCCATCGATTTTGGCAACATTGACACTAAGCCCGGCGTGGGTGGCGCGCAAGGCATCCAAGCGAATGGCTAAATCAGCCGCCGCCATTATAGCATTGCGCCCATCTTCCGGATTGCGCCCGGCATGAGCAGAACGACCGCCAATCCGCGCGGCGAAATTGCCGCTGCCTTTTCGCGCGCCGGCCAGTGCACCCTCGGGCGACGTTGCGGGTTCAAAGATTAGACCAACAGGGCACCGCTTGCCTACCTCCGCCAACAACGCAGCAGATCCAAGCGACCCGACCTCTTCGTCGCTGTTGATGATGATTTCCCATCCCAAATCTGCGGCCCACGGCGTCTGCTCAAATGCTCGTAACGCCTCCAACATGACTAGCAATCCGCCCTTCATATCGGCCACCCCAGGTCCATGGATGGTGCCATCGTCGCGGATGATGGGAGTTTGGAACGGACTATCGACCGGAAACACCGTGTCCATATGGCCGGTCAGCACAATATTTCGGTGAAACGTTCCGGCCTTTTTGATATGAATATGGTCGCCAAATTGCCTGAGTCTTTCATCGCCCTCAGCATCAAAATAAGGAGCCGAATTCGCGGGAACGGATGTGACAGGCTGCCCCAATTCACCAAACGCCGCTCGTAATATTTTATGAGTCGAAGCCAACCCAACGAGATTGCCACTACCGCTGTTTATCTTGGACCATTGCAACAAGCGGGACACCATAATGGCTCGCTGCGCCGCGATGTTGTCTAACCAATCCAAGGTATTCTTATCGAATGTGCTCATGAAATCATGTTACGCACATAGGACATAAATGGTCAATGGTAGCCCTAGGCTTTTACATCAGCGCGTCCATTGTTTCAGTCAATTACAGGCGTTGTCTTATATAAAATATGGTCTGCATACAGCATATCCATATCTTCCAAAACCGTTGCCACTTCCTCATCGGCAAACTCATTGGCTTCGGCGGTGCTTGACCCAGCAGAACGCTCATCCTTCACCACTGCCGCGTGAAAGTTGGCTTTTTCTGCTTCACACGCCGTTTTCGCCACCTCGACAAATTCGTCGGCCGTCTTTTTTTCTTTCAGCATGTCGGCGGTCAACTTGACCAAGCAATGCTCATACGCCTCGCGCGAGCCTTGCAGCGACGTTGCGCTAGCCGCTGCAGCGACAATAAATAACAACATGGACATAATGTATCCCCTAAACAAACGTCCGAACCGGAACTAACTTAGGCCAGTTCCCGCGAAAGCGAAAGTGCGAAATGTGCCGGACCAAATGCAAATATTTGCATCATGCCGCCGCGTGCATTCACATGTGAAGCGCCTTGCCATAAGCCATCAACACGCTTTCGTGCATCATCTCGCTTAGGGTTGGGTGCGGGAATACGGTGTGCATGAAATCAGTCTCCACCAATTCTGCGGTTTTGCCGACGGTGTAGCCTTGGATCAGTTCGGTAACTTCCGCGCCTACCATATGCGCGCCAAGCAATTCGCCCGTTTTCGCATCAAACACGGTTTTGATAAAGCCCTCGGCCTCGCCCAGTGCAATCGCCTTGCCATTTCCGATGAAGGGGAAAGAGCCGACTTTCAATTCATAACCCGCCTCTTTCGCCTTTGCCTCGGTCAGGCCGACGCTGGCAACTTGCGGGTGGCAGTAAGTGCAGCCAGGGATGTTCCGAACATCCATCGGGTGCGGATGGACATCCTTATTGCCGAGTTCCTGTGCGATGGCTTCTGCGGCGATGACGCCCTCATGGCTGGCCTTGTGCGCGAGCCATGGCGGGGCGGTGATGTCGCCGATGGCCCACACGCCCTTCACATTTGTGCGGCACAGGCCGTCGGTTTTGATATGCCCGCGATCCGCGTCGATTTTTAGCGCTTCTAGACCGATGTTCTCGCTGTTCGGGACAATCCCAACGGCGACGATGCAGTGGGAAAATTCCGCCGCCTCAACCTTGCCGTCCTTGGTTTTGATTTTGGCCGACACGCCAGTGGCCGAGGTTTTGAGCTCCTCCACCCCCGCGCCGGTCAGGATTTTCATGCCCTGTTTCGTCAGCGATTTTTCGAGAAAGGCGGACACATCCGCGTCCTCCACCGGCACAATGCGGTCCATCATTTCCACAACGGTCACGTCCGCGACCATGTCGTTGTAGAAGGACGCAAACTCAATCCCAATCGCGCCCGAACCGATGACAAGCAACTTGCTAGGCATTTCGGGCGGCACCATCGCGTGACGATAGGTCCATATCCGCTTCCCGTCGGCGGGCGCAAAGGGCAAATCGCGGGCACGCGCGCCGGTGGCGATGATGATGTGCTTGGCGGTGAGTTCCTCCGCCTTGCCGTCCTTTGTCACCGTCAACTTACCGGGCGTGGTCAATTTGCCATCGCCCATATGGACGGTAATCCTGTTCTTCTTCATCAGGTGCGTCACGCCCTGATTGAGTTGTTTCGCCACCCCGCGCGATCGGGCGACGACGGCGGCGATGTCCGCCTCAATCTTTTCCGCCTTCAGGCCGTAGTCCTTGGCATGGTTCATATAATGGAAGATTTCCGCCGAACGCAGCAGCGCCTTGGTCGGGATACAGCCCCAATTGAGGCAAATGCCGCCCAAATTCTCCCGCTCCACAATCGCGGTTTTTAGGCCTAATTGCGACGCGCGAATGGCGGCAACATAGCCACCGGGGCCGGAACCGAGGACGATGAGATCGTATTGGGACATATGCTTTTCCTTGGGGATGGAACGGATAATTTCTGTTTATCGAGTGGCCGCGGCGCAGTCTATACCGCGCCGCGACCTTATAGTTTTAGAAACGCGCGCCGATGTTCACATGGCCTTGGAACCGTTGCAGGTTCCAATCGGTGCCTTCAAAATTGCCGAATTCCGACACTTTCATGCCAAGGCCCAGATACAATGTGTTGTTCAATTGGTGGTTGTAGCCAAGGCTAACCCCGATACCGCCACGTGCATCCGTGCTAGCAAAGTCCAGGTTCGCGCCGGTGGTGACAGGGGTGTAATCCTCGGTATAGTCAAGGTCATACATGTCATAGCCAAGGCCCAAATAAATTTCGCCGCGCCCCATAACTAGTGCGCCGCGCACACCGACCGACAGGTTCGATTTCGACTTGGTGCAGATATCAATGTCATAAACCGCGCCGCCAATGCTGTCCCGCTCACGGTCGCATTCTTCGGAGCTGCTCAAATCATAGGAGACATAGGGTCCAACGGTGGCGGCGTCGCTCACCGGAATGTCATAACCAATTTCACCGCCATAGGCGAAGCTGGAAGACAAAGGAATCGCATAGGTGAAGTTGGCGTCTTCCTCATTCAGGTTCGGCTTTTCCATACCCACATGCGCCTCAATGCGCAGGCCGCCGATTTCGGGTGCGACTTCTTCATCATACGGCGCAGGCGCGGGACCAGCTTGCGCAAAGGCAGGCGTGGCGGCGGTCAACAACAACGCAGTGACAATTAGCTTTTTCATAAATCCCTCATTTGTGAATGCGACGCAAACATTGCGGCGCCCTCATGGATTAGCAATCGGCCCAAATATGAAAAATGAAAGCTCAGGCGACTTAATACGAAATTCGTTGCTGTGGTGCAATTCAGCAACAGTTCCCGTCTCAAGCCAACATCCCCAACGGCGCCTCAACAAACTCCTTGAACGCCTTCATCAGTTGCGCACCGTCTGCGCCGTCAATGGCGCGATGGTCGAAGCTGCCGGTGGCGCTCATGATGGATGCGACGCCAAGCTGGCCGTCCTCCATCACCCATGGGCGTTTATCGCCCGCGCCGATGGCCATGATCATGCCCTGCGGCGGGTTGATGACGGCTTCAAATTGCTTGATGCCGAACATGCCCATGTTGGACAGGCTGGCGGTGCCGCCTTGGAATTCCTCTGGCTTCAACTTGCCATCCTTCGCGCGGGAGGCGAGGTCTTTCATCTCGGTGGAGATGGCGGACAGGCTCTTGCCATCGGCGTCCGATATGATCGGCGTGATGAGGCCAGCGGGCACGCTGACCGCGACCGAAATATCGGCGCGCTGGTAGCTGATGAGTTCTTGGCCCGCAAATGCCACATTGCATTTCGGCACCGCGACCAGCGCCTTGCCCAATGCCTTGATGAGGAGGTCGTTGACGGACAGCTTCACGCCCTTCGCCTCCAGCGCCGCGTTCATTTCGGTGCGCATGGCCAGCAAGCGGTCGAGGCGAATATCGACGGTGAGGTAAATATGCGGCACCGTCTGCTTCGATTCGGTCAGGCGGCGGGCGATGGTTTTGCGCATACCGGACAGCTTTTCGACCGTGTGAGGAATACGCGCATCGAGGATCGCGGCGGTGTCTGGCGCGGCCTGAACCGTCGACACGGCGGGGGGTGTAGCGG
The DNA here is from genome assembly GCA_041736905.1 of Sphingomonadaceae bacterium. Taxonomy (GTDB): domain Bacteria; phylum Pseudomonadota; class Alphaproteobacteria; order Sphingomonadales; family Sphingomonadaceae; genus JBGSSR01. Next base: position 61,021 of record JBGSSR010000078.1, read on the forward strand.
CAGCGACCGAAGCGGGCGCGCCAACCTTTGCGTTCTCTACATCCGCCTTCACAATCCGGCCATTGGGTCCTGAGCCGGAAATGGTCGAGAGGTCCATCCCCTTCGCGACGGCAATGCGCTTGGCCAACGGGCTGGCTTTCACGCGCGCGCCGGATGCGACCGCCTTTACATCATCGCGCACGATCCTGCCGTTGGGGCCAGTGCCAGCGACCGATTTCAAATCCACGCCTTCATCGGCGGCGACTTTCTTTGCATTGGGGCTGGCAATGACACGGTCCGATTTAGCGGCGGGTGCGGAGTCAGCCTTTGGCACAGGGGAAGCGGCGGAGGCATCCTCGCCCTCACTTGCGACGATCGCGATTTCAGTGCCGACCTTCACATTTTCGGTGCCTTCAGCCACCAAGATCTTCGCAATCACGCCATCGTCAATCGCCTCAAATTCCATCGTCGCTTTGTCGGTTTCAATCTCGGCCAGCAAATCGCCCGCGCTGACATTGTCGCCTTCTTTGACAAGCCATTTGGCAAGCGTCCCTTCCTCCATCGTGGGGGACAAGGCGGGCATTTTCAGGCTGATGGGCATGGGCAACGGCTCCTCAAATTGACTAACAGGCTGGCCCGCAAAGGGGGAAAGGGCGCGGCTTTACCCATCCCGCTTGCCACCATACGATTTTTGGCGCAAGTTCCCACATAGCTATTCGCGCCCTTTTTATCGATTGCGCGCATGGACGATATGGATGGGGGCTATCTTAAAAATGGGAACACGGACATATCTGGTCGTGATTGATGAGACCGAGGAGGCGCGTTTAGCGTTGCGTTTCGCGTCCCAACGGGCGAACAAAACCGGCGGCCATGTGCTAATTTTGGCGCTTGTCCCGCGTCAGGATTTCCTCGCATGGGGCGGTGTTCAGGCGACAATGGAGGATGAGGCGCGCGCGCGGGCGGAGGCCCTTTTGAACAGTGCAGCGGGCGAAATCTTCGCGGAAAGTGGCGTGCGCCCGGCGATCATGGTCAAAAGCGGCGATGCCAGCCAAGTCATCCGCGAAGTCATCGACGACCATGGCGAGGTCGCCGCGTTGGTTCTCGCCACCGCCGCATCGGGTGCACCGGGGCCACTGGTGAAACACTTCACTGGGCATAACAGCGGCACGTTGCCCTGCCCCGTGATGGTCATTCCGGGGTCGTTGAGCCAAGAGGCGCTTGACCGGATAACCTAACGCCGTTTTCCCTGATGCCGAATATTCTTTGGCCGCCCTCGCCGACCCATGGGTAGGGCCTTACCCTTATAGGTTTTGCCATCATGCGCCGGATGCCGGTCACTGCCATCCTCATCGACGATGGCAAAGCGCAATCCGCCACTAATCGGATTGGCCTCAACCAATTTGAGTTTCAACCGCTGCCCCTGATCATAGCGCCGCCCGCTATGTTCACCGATGAGGGCGTTGGCCGCCTCGTCATAGCGATAATAATCATCGCCAAGAGTGGACACTGGCACGATGCCGTCGCCGCCAATGCCCTCCACCGTTGCAAAGAAGCCGAAATTCTGCACGCCGGTGATGCGGGTGTCGACAATTTGCCCAACATATTGGGTGAGATAAGCGGCGATATAGCGGTCGGTCGTCTCGCGTTCGGCGGACATGGCGCGCCGTTCGGTCAGGCTAATCGCTTCTGCAATGCGCGGCAAACGATCGATTTCGGATTTGGATAGGCCGCTATGTTCGGGCACGTCCATGTCGGGCGCGCTGTCCTCCAACCCATAAGCGGACACCAAAGCGCGGTGGACGATAAGGTCGCTATACCGCCGAATGGGTGAGGTGAAGTGCGCATAACTACCCAAGGCTAGGCCAAAATGCCCTGCCCCATCGGGCGTATAGAGCGCCTGCGTCTGGGTGCGCAGGATTTGCTCCATGACCTGCGGCAGGATAGTCTCATCAGTTACCCTCTCAAGGATTCGGTTGAACATGTCGGGCACGACCGTTTGGCCAAGCGTGAATTCAATGCCCAGCGTTTTGAGATATTCCTTCAACGCCATCAACTTTTCGCGGCTTGGCGGTTCATGCGTACGGTAGAGGAGCGGCGATTTCTTAGCCTCCAATGCTTTCGCCGCCGCGACGTTGGCGGCAATCATGAAATCCTCCACCAGTCGGTGCGCGTCCAACCGTTCGCGCACGATGACGCCGGATATTTTGCCGGCGTCGTCCAGCTTCACCTGCTTTTCGGGCAGGTCGAGGTTCAGCGGCCCGCGCCGGTCGCGGGCTTTGGCGAGCAATGCCCAAGCATCCCATAACGGACGCAGCGCCGTCTCGGTTAAGGGGTGCGGCTTCTCACCATCAATCGCCGCCTGCGCATCCTCATAGGCAATGTTCGCCGCCAAACGGACAAGGGCGCGGGTGAAGCGCCAGCTTTTCACTTGCCCGCCCGCGTCGATGGTCATGTGACAGACCAGCGCGGCGCGGTCCTGACCCTGTTTCAGGGAACATTTGTCGCTGCTGAGTTCATGCGGCAACATCGGCACGACTTGGTCGGGGAAATAGACACTGTTGCCGCGCTTCAACGCCTCTTTGTCGAGCGCGCCGCCAGTGCGGACGTAATAGGATACGTCGGCAATCGCGACCAGCGCAACAAAGCCGCCCTTGTTGGCGTCGCTATCATCCGGCGCGGCCCAGATGGCATCGTCATGGTCCCGCGCATCGGCGGGGTCGATGGCGAGGATAGGCAGATGCCGCAAATCTTCCCGCTTGTTGGGCATGAGCGGCAGGCTGGCGACCATCCGCGCCTCCGCCACCGCCTCATCTGGCATGATATAGGGGATGCCATGTTTATGAATAGCAATCAAACTGAACGATTTGGGCGCCAGAGGATCACCGAGAACTTGCGTTACTTTCGCGCGCGTTTGCCCGCCGCTGCCCGATTTGGTGGCGAGTACCAATTGCCCCGCCTCCGCATTGCCGGGATCGGACACGGGAGTATCCCGCCTCGACGCCTTATCAATGGCGCGCAGCCAGAAGCGGCCCGCTTTGTCCTGCTCCAACACGCCCATTTCGGTTTCCGCCGCACCGCTGAGCTTTTTCATCGGATAGGCGACGTATCCCGCGCCGCTCTCCTCGGTCCGCGCAAGGATTTTGTCGCCAACGGTCAGTTGCGCCGTCCCTTTGCGCTCCATCACGCGCAGGCGCGGCGGAGGCACGCCATCGGCGTCCCATTTGTCGGGCGTGGCGAACAGTTGGTCATCCTCACGATCGACAATGCGCAGCACCGTAACCTTTGGCACGCCGCCCATTTTGTGGAAAGCACGCGAGCGTTCGGAGTCAATCAACCCCTCATCCGCCATATCGCGGAGCAGCGCCTTAAGCTTGATCTTCTCCGCCCCTTTTAGCCCAAAGGCACGGGCAATTTCGCGTTTGCCGGTGGGCGTGTCGCTGGTTTGGATAAACTCCAAAATCTTATCGCGGCTTGGCAGGCCCGCGGTGAAGCCGGGTTTGGGGGGCTTGGTCAATTAATAGGCCCGCCCGATAAGGATCTTCTGCGTTGCGGGTTCGCCAGTGAAGAAACACGCGCCGGTTGCGGGGGCAGCATCACGGGGCGTGTTGCGCATGGTGAGTTGCAGCGTTTTCAGCTTCTCTACAATGGCATCCAACGCCTCACCCGATGGCGCGGACCATTTGACCTCAACCCAACCGGGATATTTATCCTTGCCTTTATAGTGCGCAGTCAGGCCGTCAAAATCGGTGATGTCGCGCCGGATGGAGGCATCCAACCGCGCGCGGGCGGCGGTGTAGAGTTCGACCTCTATGCTCTCCAGCATCGCGGCCGCCTGCCCCACAAAGTCGGCGCGGTCGGGGAATTGGCTGTTCAGCTTGCCGTCCTCTTTGTAGAGGTCTGTGCGTTTGATAACCGCCAGTTTCCCATTGGCGACATCACGCGGGCCAACCTCGATAATAATCGGCGCGCCTTTTTTGACCCAGCCCCATCGTTTGGTCGCGGCCTTCGTCGCGCGGGTGTCGAGTAGCACACGGATGCGTTCCTGAAACGCGGTTTGCCCGCGCAAGTCCGCCGCCAGTGATTGGCAGTATTCCATCACAGCGGCATCGCCCTCATCATCGCGCAACATCGGCACGATAACGATCTGATGCGGGGCGACTTGTGGTGGGCAGCGCAGGCCGTCATCGTCGCCGTGCACCATAATCATGCCGCCAATCATACGCGTGCTCATGCCCCAACTGGTGGTATGCGCGAGTTGTTGAGTGCCCTCAGCATCCTGATAGCGGATGCCTGATGCCTCGGCAAAACCCGTGCCAAGGTAATGCGAGGTTCCGGCCTGCAATGCCTTTCCATCCTGCATCATCGCCTCAATCGACCAAGTGCTGACCGCGCCGGGGAAACGTTCGTTTTCGGGCTTTTCCCCGACCACAACAGGCATCGCCATCGGTCCCTCGGCAAAGGCGCGGTACATTTCGATGGCGCGCATGGTTTCCTTCATGGCGCAGGCTTTGTCAGCGTGCGCAGTATGGCCCTCTTGCCAAAGAAACTCACTCGTCCGCAAAAACATCCGCGTGCGCATTTCCCAGCGCACGACATTGGCCCATTGGTTGATCATCAACGGCAGGTCGCGCCAGCTTTGCACCCACCGCGCCATCGCCGCGCCGATGACAGTCTCACTCGTCGGGCGAACGATCAGCGGTTCCTCTAACTTTGCCGCCGGATCCGGCGACAATTTGCCGTCGATCATTTTCAATCGGTGATGCGTGACCACCGCCATTTCTTTGGCAAAGCCATCCACATGGTCCGCCTCTTTTGCAAAATAGGAAAGCGGGATGAACAACGGAAAATAGCAATTTTCCACCCCCGCTTGCTTGATTTGGTCGTCGAGCAGGCGTTGGATACGTTCCCAAATGCCATAGCCCCATGGGCGGATGACCATGCACCCGCGCACGCCCGATTCCTCAGCCATGTCGGCCTCACTCACCACTGCCTGATACCAAGCGGCGAAGTCTTTTTCACGGGTGACGGAAAGCGCGTGTTTCATTGGGGAGTGGGTGCCTTATACGTATTATGGCCCAATTGGGCAGAGGGAGCAGCCGCGCAAACGGCCTATTTCTGGCTCAGTTTTTCAATCTGCGCCTGAAGCGCCGCCATTTGCTGCTTTAATGTTTCGACGTCAACCTCTGGCTCATCTGCAGGGTCAGGTTCTGGCGCTGGCTCAGGTGTGGCCATCGGAAAGCCGGACGCGAAGCTTTTCATCAATTCCATATTCCGCTTCGCCATTTCGGCGAGCGGCGCGGTGAGCGGATTGGCCTGCATTGACCCCTCTAACATCGCCTTCATCTGATCCTGACTAGCGCGGAAATTGGCCATCGAGCCTTCCAAAAATGGCGGCACCATGTCCTGCATAGAATTGCCATACATTGCGATAATTTGCTTAAGGAAATTCACGGGCAGCAGATTTTGCCCGTTTGATTCTTCTTCCATAATAATTTGCGTGAGGACATTGTGCGTAATATCCTCACCCGTGCGCGCATCGACGACCTTAAAATCCTTTTCCTTGCGCGTTAGCTCGGCCAGAAAATCGAGGGTGATATATTTGCTTGTCTGCGTGTTATACAGACGGCGATTCGCGTATTTCTTAATGATGATGGTGTCGCCATCGTCGCCCTTGGATGCAGAGGTGCGGGCCATGAGTATCTCTCCTGATCAGGTTGCGGGCAG
>JBGSSR010000227.1:0-17134 GCA_041736905.1 Sphingomonadaceae bacterium
ATGGCGGGCTGGGGCCTGCCGGTGTCGCCGCTGCTTGTCCGGGTCGAGGGGACAGACGCGCTGCTTGCCCATTACCGCGCGATTGAGGCGGCCCGCGCCGATCTGCCCTATGACATCGACGGGGTGGTCTATAAAATCGACCGGCTCGATTGGCAGGCGCGGCTGGGTTTCGTCTCGAAAGCCCCGCGCTGGGCCATCGCGCATAAATTCCCCGCCGAGCGCGCCGAAACCACGCTGGAGGCCATCGATATCCAGGTCGGGCGGACGGGCAAATTGACGCCGGTCGGGCGGCTGACTCCGGTGACGGTCGGCGGCGTCGTTGTCGCCAATGTCACGCTCCACAATCGCGACGAAATCGCCCGGCTGGGTTTGCGCATCGGCGACCGGGTGCGCATCCAGCGGGCGGGCGATGTCATTCCGCAGGTCGTCGAAAATCTCACCGCCGATGAACCGCGCCCGCCCTACGCCTTCCCCGATCACTGCCCCGATTGCGGCAGCGAGGCAGTGGCCGAGGACGGCGAGGTGGATGTGCGCTGCACCGGCGGCCTCATCTGTCCGGCGCAGCGTTTCCAGCGTCTGGTGCACTTTGTGTCACGCGGCGCGCTGGATATTGAGGGGCTGGGCGAGAAAAGCATCGCGGAGTTTTTGGAGGCCGGTTGGCTGGAAAGTCCCGCCGACATATTCCGCCTGCGCGCTCACCGTGCCGATTTGCTGAAACGCGAGGGGTGGCAGGAGCGGTCGGTCGATAACCTGCTCGCCGCGATTGAGGCGAAACGGTCGCCCGATGCGGCGCGGTTGCTGTTCGGGCTGGGCATAAGGCATATCGGCTCCACGACGGCGCGCGATTTGATGAAGGCGTTTGGCTCTTGGCCTGCGTTGCGCCAGGCGGCGGAGCAGGCGGCTGACTTCCCCCACCCCCCAACCCCTTCCCCTGAAGGGGCGGGGGGGCAAGAGGACGCCCATTCCGAATTGCTCTCTATCGACGGCATCGGCCCCGCTGTGGTCGAGGCGTTGCGCGCGTTCTTCCATGAGGAGCACAACCGCGCGGTTTGGGATGACCTGCTCAGTGAAGTCGCGCCGCCCACTTACGTGGTCGAAACCCGCGACAGTGCGGTGGCGGGGCAGACCATCGTCTTTACCGGCAAATTGGAAACCATGAGCCGCGATGAGGCGAAGGCACAGGCCGAGGCCTTGGGCGCGAAGGCGGCTGGCTCGGTCAGCGCGAAAACCGACCTGATCGTCGCGGGACCGGGCGCGGGCAGCAAGCTTAAGAAAGCCGCCGAACTCGGCATTAAAGTGATTGATGAGGCGGAATGGGCTGACATTGTTCGTGCCGCAGGGTAGGGACCGCGCATGACTTATTCCCAATCTCCCGATGACGGCGGCAGCTGGCTGCTCTCCATCCCCTGCACCCGCCAAGAGGGTGAGGCATTGGCGGAGGATTTGCCCGCGTTCTTGGCGCTCGACACCCCGCCCGTGCTGGTGTCGGGGGAGGTGGATGCGAAGCGGCCCGAGGATTGGGTGCTCGATTGCTATTTCGAGGCGGAACCCGACGCGGCGACCATTGCAGGTTTGGCGGCATTGATCACCAGCTTTGCCGGACCACTCCCCAGAGCCAGCTATGTCGCGCCCGACGATTGGGTGACGATGAGCCAGACGGGGTTGGAGCCTTTGCGCGTAGGTCGGTTCTATATCCACACTTCGCATGAGGCCCCCGCCAAAGACGCGCGCAATTATTGCATTGATCCCGCCCAAGCCTTTGGCACGGGCCACCATGAAACCACGCATGGATGCCTGGCGATGCTCGACAAGTTGGAGGTCGCCGGACGGCGGCACTTCAACATCGCGGACATTGGCACTGGCACCGGATTGCTGGCCTTTGCATCGAACGACTTGTGGCCCTTGGCAGCGGTGTTGGCGAGCGACATTGACCCCGTCGCGGTTGAAACGGCGGAGCGCTATGCGGCGCACAACCATGTGCCCTTAGGGGTAGGTCGCGGCGCGGTGGACCTTTTCAAGGCGAGTGGCAGCGACCATCCGGTGATTTGGGGCCGCGCCCCTTATGACTTGCTGATTGCCAATATATTGGCCGGGCCGTTGGTGGAGCTTGCATCCGGATTTGGCACAATTGTGGCCGATGGCGGGACGCTAATCCTTGCGGGCCTCTTACAAAGCCAACAGGCGCGCGTTGCCGCCGCGTATCGGGCCGAAGGGTTCCGGTTGGTGGAGGCCGCCCCGCGCGGCGAATGGCCCACGCTCCGCTTCGTCAAACGCCGCAATTACGCCTACCGTCGCCCCACCCGCGCCTCCGGGCGGACCAGTCAGGGCGAAGGCGACTTTGGTGAATGGTAGTGGGGCGAGTGGTAGGGAGCCGCCGAAACGGCCCCCTTTCCCATCCTAAAACGCGAAACTCGCCCGCACCCACACGCTGCGCCCTGCACCGGGCAGGCGGCTGAGCAACGGCACGTCGCTGCCCATGATGCGGTTATAGCCGGACAGATGTTCGGTGTAATAGCGATCGAAGATATTCTCGACCCCCGCGTTCAGATTCAATCCGCCGATGCTGAACCCGCCGCCGGCGTTGAACAGGGCATAGCCGCCGCTGGCTGCCTCACCGTTGGTGATGCTGACGTCGTCCTGCCGCGCCACCAGATGCGTTTGCGCGAACAGGCTGAACCCGCCATTCGCATAGGATAACGTCAACCGCGCATTGGGCGGCGCGATGCGATAAAGATTGTCGTCAATATCGCGCCGCTTCCCGCGCACATAGCTGGCGACCCCGTCAAATCGGAACCCGGCGGGCAGGGCGATGCCGACATCCACGTCCGCGCCATAGATTTCCGCATCTACGTTGCGGAACATGAGCGGCGTCGGATCGCCATTGGCCGCCGACACCATCTCCACCGGCGTATTGAGGACGCCGGGCGTGTTGTCGAACGGTGTGCCCTGAATATAATCATCCATGCGCCGGTAATAGACCGTCGGGCGAAGGGTGAAGCCGTTCGCTTCATAATCAAAGCCAGCCTCAATGATCGCCGCGCGCTCAATTTTCAGGGCGCGGTTGCCGCGATAGATATTGCCATCGGCCAACCCGCCGCTCGCCTCAATGGTCAGCCAGCCGTAACGCTCCACCGTCGTCGGCGCGCGGTGTTTATAGGCGATGACCAGACGCGGGGTGAACGCGCCCGCGTACAGCCACAACCTCGCGCTGGCGTCCAATGCATTTCCGCTCCATCTGCGGTCCTCGGCGGCGAACATAGTGGCCAACGTGACCGGGCCGCCCATCACTCCGCTGCCCAGCACGGGAGCTTTGGCATTTTGCGCATAATGGTCATAGCACACGCCGATTTCGGCGTTGAGCGCGCCCAAACTGCCCCGTGCCTCGACAAAGCCGCCTAGCCTATCGGTAGTGGTGTCGTTAAACGCGGTGATGAAGAACGCCGGATTATTGGGATTCGAAATGGCCATATATTTTGTGTGAAGGTCAAAATCGCCGCCGACCATCACATAGCTGTCCGCCTTACCAAAACGCAGCGATGCGCCGCCGTTGAAGCTGTCCGATGTGGCAAAGGATTCGCGGAACCGCGTCGGGTCTGTGGGCGGGGTGCGGAAGCTGTTATTGTCCATCAAATGCCGCACCGCCACATGGCCGCCGCGCACCTGCAATTGCACCGACTCGGTCAAATCGCCAGTGAACGCCATGCGCAGGAAGTCGGTGTCAAAATAGATGATGTCCATCGAAAACGGCGGGTTGCCGGACTGGTCCGTTTCCTGCCGCCGATATTCGAACTCGATTTCACCCGGGCCGGCTTGCGCGCCGATGGTGATGCCATAAATGCTGCGTTTAAAGCCAGTGGAGGCAATGCGCCCGCCGGGGAAGCGCAAATCATCGCCCTTTTCATAGGCTGCGATGACGCCGACCCGCACGCTGTCATTGGCAACGCCGACCATGCCGCCGACACCATAGCTGTCATCCGCGCTGCGATATTGGGTGCGGATAAGGCCGGTGGCGGTCAGCGCGCCGCCCTCACCGAAGGATGGGCTTAGCAGCACGGCATTGACTTGCCCGCCCAACGAAGGCCCGCTGCGCACCGGGCCAATGGCGCGTGCGACCTCAACGCGGTCGATGAGCAAAGCGGGGGCGTAATGCATTGGCGGGTCCATCGCATTCGGCCCGCCGGTGGCGAAGCTTTGCCCGTTGATAAGCGTCGCTACCCGCTCACCGTTGACGCCATGATATTGCACTTGGCCCGACAAAGGCCCGTTGTCCGTGACCGCCGCGCCGGGCAGTTGCGCAACGATTTCTGCGCCATCGGGTAGCGGGACGGTGGTGGTGGACGGCTCCCCCTCCGCTGTCATCGTTTCGGCGCGGTGGCCAGTGACAACGATGTCGGTCAGCGCACGCTCTTGGCCTTGGGCCATCGCCGGGGTTGCGGTGAAGGATAGGCTGCTGCCGATGAGCAGCGCCATGCGTGTTTTGGATGTCATGTTGAATTCAATTCCGTAAAGCTGTTTTGCGCCATGCCGGTGGCATGAGCTGGGGCGGCCCGACTAAGGGCGCGAATCAATCGCCTAAATCGGCGCAGCGGTTACGAAAAAGCCGGCGGTCCAGTCGCGGGCGGTAGAGGGGATGCCGCCCCCATGGCGACGGTGGGAACTGGTGGCGCGGTGGGCGATAAACCGATGACTTGATAAGCCGCAATATCTGCCGGGGCATCCGGCGCCATCGCCAAAGAACCGGAAGCAAACGGGCAGAACCCATCTGCTTTATCGCCATTATCGCCCGCATCATGGACATCGGCGGGGATAAGATTGCCCGCCTCGGTCAGCACCATCTCTTGTGTGGTCATCGCCGAATCCGAGCATATGGTCATGCGGAGCACGCCATCGCCAGCCATCGTCGGCATCACGCCCTGCGGTACCAACTGCCCCAGCAATGCCATAGCTAGCGTCAGGATGAGCATTATCCTACGCATAGAGGCTTTCCCGATGAAATTATCCTGTTGCATGGCCGCCCCTTTAGGCATGAAGCAGGGTCGCGGCAATGACCAAAATCAAGATTACAGAGGCAACGACTTGCGGATTTCGCAACCAATCCGACCAATGTCGCAATTGCGCAAAAACTTAGTCACGCATATCGGCATTTTTCGTCACCGATATGCTTGCAACGGCTGCGCTTTTGCGCAATGAGCGCAAGCAATCCGGCCGCATATTATGCAAACGGCCATTCACTTGAGGGAGCGCCATATGGCCACGGCAAACAAACGACCGCTTTCGCCGCATTTGCAGATTTGGAAATGGGGACCGCACATGGCGGTGTCGATTCTGCACCGGACAAGCGGCTTTATTCTGGCCAGCGCGGCAATGTTGACGCTCGTCTGGTTCCTGATGGCGGTGTCGGGTGGGGAGGCATCCTATGCCACCTTCCAATATTATGTGATGGAGGCCACGGCGGGCGATCCATGGGGCTTTGCCGCCAACGTATTTTTCCGTCTGGTTGGTGTCGCCGTCACATGGGCCTTCTTTCAGCATTTGTTTTCCGGCCTGCGCCACCTCGTGCTCGACACGGGTGCTGGCTATGAGTTGAAAACGAATCGCACATGGTCGCTGGTCGTCATGATGGGCGCCATGGTGTGCACCCTCGCTTTGTGGGCCTCGGCCTTCCTTGGCCTGTTGTAAGGGGACGGATGATGGCAAAAGCACCGCATAAAACGTCGTATAAAACCGAATTGGGCCGCGTCCGCGGATTGGGCAGCGCGCGGTCGGGCGGGCATCATTGGTTGACCCACCGCGCCACTGCCGTGGCCAACGTGTTCCTAGTGGTCTGGCTGTTCCTTTCCATCCTGCTGTTGCCGAATTTCAGCTATCCGGCCGTGTCGGAGTGGATGGCAAAGCCGACGGTCGCCGTGCCGCTCATCCTGCTGCTCATCAATGTGTTCTGGCACATCCGCATGGGGTGGCAGGTTTTGATTGAGGATTATGCGCATGAAGCGGGCGGCAAGCTGACCGCCGTCATGCTGCTCAATTTCTATGTTTTTGGTGCAGGCGCGCTGGCCATCTTTGCCGTCGCCAAGCACGCATTTGTCGGAGTTGCCGGATAATGGCTGAAGCTTACAAGATTATCGATCACATCTACGACACCGTTGTCGTCGGCGCTGGCGGATCGGGCCTTCGCGCCACCATGGGCAGCGCCGAGGCGGGCCTGAAAACCGCCAACATTACCAAGGTTTTCCCCACGCGCAGCCACACCGTCGCGGCGCAGGGCGGCATTGCAGCCAGCCTTGGCAACAACACGCCGGACCATTGGACGTGGCATATGTATGACACGGTCAAGGGCTCCGACTGGCTGGGCGACCAAGACGCCATCGAATATATGTGCCGAGAGGCCCCCGCCGCCGTGTATGAATTGGAGCACGCGGGCGTGCCGTTTTCGCGCAACGACGATGGCACCATCTACCAACGTCCGTTTGGCGGCCATATGCAGAATATGGGCGATGGCCCGCCGGTGCAACGCACCTGCGCCGCCGCCGACCGCACCGGCCACGCCATGCTGCATGCTTTGTACCAACAAAGCCTGAAATATGACGCCGATTTCTTCATCGAATATTTCGCCGTGGACCTCATCATGGTCGATGGTGAGTGCAAGGGCGTCATCGCGATTTGCATGGAGGATGGCAGCATTCACCGCTTCCGCTCGCAATCGGTCGTGCTGGCCACCGGCGGCTATGGCCGTTGCTATTTCAGCGCGACGAGCGCGCACAGCTGCACCGGCGACGGTGGCGGCATGGTATTGCGCGCGGGCCTTCCGCTGCAAGACATGGAATTCGTGCAATTCCACCCGACCGGCATTTATGGCGCAGGAGTTCTCATCACTGAGGGCGCACGCGGTGAGGGCGGGTATCTGACCAACTCCGAAGGCGAGCGGTTCATGGAACGCTACGCCCCATCGGCAAAGGATTTGGCGAGCCGCGATGTCGTGTCGCGCTCCATGGCGATGGAAATGCGCGAAGGGCGCGGCGTCGGGCCGAAGGGGGATCATATCTTCCTTCACCTTGACCACATCGACCCCGCCGTTCTGGCCGTGCGTTTGCCGGGCATTACCGAAACGGGCAAGATTTTCGCCAACGTCGATTTGACGCGGCAACCGTTGCCAGTCACGCCGACCGTCCACTACAACATGGGCGGAATTCCATGTAATTATCATGGCGAGGTGCTGAACCCCACCGCCGATAATCCGGAGGGCATCGTGCGCGGCCTCTATGCCGTGGGCGAAGCAGCGTGTGTGTCGGTGCATGGCGCGAACCGTTTGGGTTCGAACAGCCTGATCGATTTGGTGGTCTTTGGCCGCGCCACTGGCTTGCGGTTGAAAGAAACCTTGACCCCCAACGCGCCGCAACCGGCGTTGCCAGCGGATTCGGCGGACTTTGCGCTCTCCCGCATCGACCATTTCCGCAATGCGAAGGGTGGCTCGCCCACCGCGCAAATCCGGCTGGAAATGCAGCACACGATGCAAAAACACGCCGCCGTGTTCCGCGATTCGGCGTTGCTCGACGAAGGGTGCGATTTGATGCAGGGCGTCAACAAGCGCATGGCCGATGTCCACGTCACCGACCCGTCGATGGTGTGGAACACCGACCTCATCGAGACATTGGAACTCGACAACCTGCTCTGCCAAGCGGTGACCACCATCGAAGGCGCCCGCGCCCGCAAGGAAAGCCGCGGCGCGCACATGCACGAGGATTTCCCCGATCGCAACGACGCCGAATGGATGAAGCACACGCTGGCCACCTTCGACGGCTGGGGCGGCAAGGGCGGCGCTGTATCTCTGGATTACCGTCCGGTGCACGAATTCACGCTGACCGACGATATTGAGTATATCAAGCCGAAGAAGCGGGTGTATTGATTATGCAATAGCGGCGTTGGAACTAAGCTTCCAACGCCGTTGTTAATTGCGATAAAGTGGATAACCCCGCCCGCCGTTTATCCTGATCAAACACGCTGCTCGTCACGACCAATTCATCCACGCCAGTCCGCGCCACAAAGGCCGCTACTTTCGCCGCCACTGTGTCCGCCCCGCCAATCGCGGAGCACGCCAGCACTTGGTCCAGCATCATTGAAGCCTGCGGGGGCAGGGTGTCGCGATATCCCTCCACTGGCGGCGGTAACTTGCCCGGCGTTCCGGTGCGTAGCGCGACGAAGCTCTGATACAGCGACGACGCCAAATATTCCGCCTCCGTATCGTCATCGCCCACCACAACCTGCATCGCGGCCATGACATAGGGCTGGCTTAGCACCGCCGAGGGCCGGAAATTGGCGCGGTAAGCCGCGAGCGCCTCATCCAATAGCGCGGGGGCAAAATGGCTGGCGAAGGCATAGGGCAGGCCCAATGCGGCGGCGACGTTCGCGCCATAAGGGCTGCTGCCCAACACATAAAGCGAAACGCCCGCCCCCGCGCCGGGAGTCGCATGGACGCCGGTTTTGCCGTCGTCGGCGAACAGGCTTTGCAAGGCCTGTATGTCCTGCACAAAGCCCTGCTCCTCATCGCGGACGGGGCGGCGCAGCGCGCGGGCGACGATTTGGTCGCTGCCCGGCGCGCGGCCCAACCCTAAGTCAATGCGGCCCGGATAAAGTGCGTCCAATGTGCCGAATTGCTCCGCCACCACCATCGGTGCGTGGTTGGGCAACATGATGCCGCCGGAGCCGATGTGGATGGTGCTCGTCGCGGCGGCCAAGTGGCTGATGACCAACGACGTCGCCGCGCCAGCGATTCCCGCCATGCCATGATGTTCCGCCACCCAGTATCGCATGAAGCCCGCCGCCTCCGCCGCTTGCGCCATGGCGGCAGCATGGGCCAGCGCATCGGACACTCCCTCCCCTTCGCGAACTGGGATGAGGTCCAGAAAGGCCAATTTCACCATCGGCTATTCCGCCAACCGTGGGCGCGTGATGTCCACCACCGCGCTGCCGCCGCCGGCCTCCATCGGCAGGATGATGCGCCAGCGTGTGTCGGCGATACGTTGGATCAGGCCGATCTCGGGGCCAGCCACTATGCTATCCCCTCTACCCAGGCCGCCCATATTCGCGGCCATGCCCTGGCCCAAATACACACTCGAAAACCCATCATTTTCGTGCAGGTCGCCAAGGATGACTTCCTGCGTCGTGATGAAGCTAATCCGGCGGGCCTCGCCATCGGTAAGCACGCGGCATTTGCCCGCTTTGCCCTCATGCCAAAGTGTTCCGGCGGCGTTGATTTGTACCAATCGGCAATCGTAAAGCCCCGGTGGGATCATGCCGTATAGCATCGCCGCATCGGTCTCAAACAACCGGCCTTGTTTGGCGATTTCAACGCCTTGGCCACCCGCGACCACCCCCGCTTTGTCACTCTCAAACTGTGCCATCCAGCCATCGATGCGGGTGAGTTGCGCGGGGGATGCCGCGTCCTGCCACGGCGCGCTAATTGCCAAAGGGGAAGAGGGACGGGTGATCGCGACCATGTTGGCGACCCCCTCAATCGGCGTCAATTGTGCCATTTGCCGCGTGGGTGCGGCGGGTGCGTCCTTGGCCTTTTTCGGCTTGGCCGGCTTGGCAGGCTTAGTTTCGGCCGGTGCGCTGCTGACCGCCGCCGGTTCAACCACCGCCACAGGTTTGGCCAATGCGGGCGGCGATAGAATTGGCGCGACCGCAACCTTAGCGGGCGGGGTGACGGCAGCCAGCGGGAGACTGTTCCGCGCCTCACTCAACCGCGCGACCTGCTGCGGAATCTCTTTCCGCAATGTTTTGCGTTGCTTCTCCTGCGCGCGCCAAGCCTTTCGCGCCGCTGCCTTTTCCTTAATCACTTCCTTGGGCGGCAACCAGCACGCGGACAACAGCACCGGTGTTGCCAAGGCTAACAGCAAGGGCAGGCGCAAAACTGGCAAGCGGCGAAGAATCATTGGGCGGTCCATCCTCCATCAACGGCAATGTTAGCGCCGGTGATGTTATCCGCCGCCGCGCTGCAAAGGAAGAGGGCAACGCCGCCGCATTGGTCCGGTGTCACAAACCGCTTGGTCGGTTGCCGTTCCAGCATAACGTCGTTGATAACCTGCTCCCGCGTCATGCCGCGCGATTGCATGGTGTCGGGGATTTGGTTCTCGACCAAGGGCGTCCAGACATAGCCGGGGCTTATCGCGTTCGCGGTCACGCCGGTCTCGGCCAGTTCCAATGCCACGGTTTTGATAAGGCCCGTGACGCCGTGCTTTGCGCTGACATAGGCGGCCTTAAACGGCGATGCGGTGGTCGAATGCGCCGACGCAGTGGCGATAATCCGGCCCCATCCGGCGCGTTTCATATAGGGGACGGCAAGGCGCGTGGTGTGAAACGCGCTGGTCAAATTCAGTGCGATGATGGTGTCCCATTTGGCGACGGGGAAATCCTCAATCGGCGCAACATGTTGCATCCCCGCGTTGTTAATGAGGATGTCCACACCGCCGAACAGGTCCGCGGCCTCCGCCATCATAACCTCAATCGCCGCGACGTCGGTCATGTCGGCGGCAGAATAATGCACCTTGGGCGCGCCAGCGGTTGTGACATCGGCGATGGCGTCGTCGATAGCCTCTTGCGAACCAAATCCATTGAGGATGATGGCCGCGCCTTCACCCGCCAACGCCTTGGCATAAGCCAATCCAATGCCTGAGGTGGAGCCGGTGATCAGCGCGGTTTTGCCGGATAAAAACATGGGGAGAGGCCCTTCGCGGAAAAGTTGAAATTCTGTTCAAGTCTTTGCCGCCGTTAACGCTTTCATTGCAAGCCTTTTTGCGCCAATATGCGCGCAATATTGGCCGCGCAGAGAGGAATACACATGCGTCTTGATGATCTCGATCCATCCGATAACGTCCGCGATTTGGGACGCAGCGGAGGTGGCTTTGGCGGCGGCGGCGGAATGGGCGGGGGCGGCCTCATCGGCATATTGTTCAGCTTTCTGCCCATGCTGCTCGGCCGCAAATTGGGATGCGGGACGATTGCGATTATTGCGGTCGTCGGATTTTTTGTGGTGTCCAGCGGCGCGTTGAATTTCGGCGGCATGACCGGCGCGCCGACGGAACAGGCGGCGGGCGGCTCCGGCGGCAATGTCGCGTGCGACACGGCGGCGGAGATGGAATCGTGCAAGATTGTGGGGTCCTTGGAAAAAACGTGGCAGCCATTGTTCGCGGCGGCGGGCGCGCGCTTCCAACCCGCGACGCTCAATTTCTTTGACCAGCAAAACCAATCGGGTTGCGGCGTTGCGCAGTCGGCGATGGGGCCATTCTACTGCCCCGCTGACCAAGGGATTTACATCGACACCGCGTTCTTTGCCCAAATGGAGCAAATGGGTGCGGGTGGCGATTTCGCCCGCGCTTATGTCGTGGCGCATGAATATGGCCACCATATCCAAACGCTGGAGGGCACATCGGACCAGGTCCGTCAGGCGCAGTCGCGTGCCAGCCAAGCGGAGGGCAATGCCATTCAGGTGCGTATGGAGTTGCAGGCCGATTGCTACGCCGGTGTCTGGGCCGCACGCAACCCGACACTGATTGAAGCCGGCGATTTGGAGGAAGGTATGCGCGCAGCCAATGCCATTGGTGACGATACGCTGATGCGCAACGCAGGCCAGGCGGTGCGGCAAGAAAACTTCACCCACGGGACCAGCGAACAAAGGATGACGTGGCTGCGCCGGGGTGCGCAGACCGGTGACCCCAGCCAATGCGACACGTTTAGCGCACGGATTTAGGATAACAAAAAGGCCGCTCCATCGGGGCGGCCTTTTTGCTAATCGATGAGGAATTTTTCGCGAAGCTCCACCGCTTCCAACATCTTCGCCCCCGCCATGAACACCGCGCCGGTGCAGGCTGCGAAGAGCAAATATCCGCCATATCCGGGATAGTCGACCAAATATTGTTCCCCCCGCTTGGTCGCGCCAAGGCCAAGAGCGTAGACAATCATGTAAACCTCTAAACGGGTTTTGATAATGAACAGGCGTGCGACTTTTTTTAACATGTCTGGTTAGTAGCAAGGGGCGTGCCAAGCGCGGGAAACCGTTGTTTTGGACACAGGAAATCGGGCAATTGTAAAGTTATGCGACACGCGCGATTAACCAATGGGTTCAACCACGAATCTGCCCCAAGGCTTTCGCGAGCGCAACGAACTCCCCCACGCTGACATTTTCCGCGCGCAGGGTTTCGGCAAGGCCGATGGCGGACAACGCATCCAACGCGCCCGTGACGCCCTTTAAACTTTGACGCAACATCTTTCGCCGTTGGCCAAATGCGGCGGCGGTTAGGCTTTCCAACACTTTGGCCGACACCCCGTCGGGCATCGGCGACGGCGACAAATGCACCACCGCCGACATGATTTTGGGCGGCGGGGTAAAGGCGCTGCGATGCACCGGCATAGCTAGCCGCGCGCTACTGCGCCATTGGCACAGGACGGAGAGCCGCCCATAGGCATCGTCGCCAACCTTCGCCGCGATGCGGTCCGCGACTTCGCGTTGGAACATCAGGGTCAGCGATTGCCAGCGTGGCGGCCAATCCTCCCCGCTCATCCAATCAATCAGCAGCGCGGTGCCGACGTTGTAAGGCAAATTGGCGGCGATGTGATAGGGGCCGTCGAATTCAGCCGCCGGATCGATTTTCATCGCATCGCCGTCGATGACGCGCAACCGGTTATCGAACGCGGCGGACACTTCGGCCAGCGCGGGCAGGCATCGGTGGTCGCGCTCGACCGCCACCACATGCGCACCGGCACGAAGCAGCGCGCGGGTGAGGCCGCCGGGGCCGGGGCCGACTTCATACACGTTGCTGCCGGTCAGGTCGCCGGGAATCGCAGCAATGCGGTCGAGCAGTTTTTCATCGAGCAGGAAATTCTGCCCCAACGCCTTCGATGCAGTCAGGCCGTGAGTTTTGATAACCTCACGCAAAGGTGGCAGTGGTGTGCTCATGCGGCGCGGTTCGCGGCGATGGCGGCGGCCATGCGGATGGCGGCGATGGTGGAGGTGGCGCTGGCCAAACCCTTACCCGCAATGTCAAATGCAGTGCCATGGTCCGGAGACGTGCGCACGATGGGTAGGCCCAAAGTGACGTTGACCGCATCATCAAAATGCAATGCCTTGATGGGGATCAGCGCCTGATCATGCGTCGGGCACAGCACTGCGTCGTAGCGCGCCCGTGCTGCTACATGGAACAGGCTGTCTGCGGGCAGCGGGCCGTCGATGGTGATGCCCTCGCTACGAAGGCGGTTCAGGACGGGGGTAAACAGGTCGATTTCCTCCCGCCCGATTGTCCCCGATTCGCCTGCATGGGGGTTGAGGCCAGCCATGGCGAGGCGCGGACTGGCGATGCCGAAGTCTTGGCGCAGCGCAGCGTGCGTGGTGCGCACGGCGCGGGTGATGAGTGCCTCAGTCAGCAACGCGGGGACTTGGGCATAGGGGATATGCACCGTCATCGGCACGACGCGTAAGGTTGGGCCAGCCAGCATCATGACGCCCTCATCATCCGCGCATCCCGCCACGCGGCTGACATATTCGGTCTGCCCCGGCGTATCGAAGCCGACGGTGTAGAGATTGGCCTTGGACACTGGCGCGGTGACGATGCCGCTGGCCTGACCGTGCACCACAAAATGCAGCGCGGCGTTGAGCGCGGATAACGCGGCAAAGGCTGACTTTTCGGTTGGCTTGCCCTGCGCGATGGCGTCGCTTTGGTGGCCCAAGGGTATGATGGGCAGGCCGCGCCGAAACGCCTCGGCCGCGTCCTCCGGCTGCGTAATGGGAACAATAGGGCAAAGTCCCAAGTCTTCAAACGCCGCAACTAGGCCGCAGGAGAAGAATACCGGTGCGGTTGGGTCCCGCGCCAACGCCGCCCACGCCTTTGCGACAACCTCCGGCCCTATCCCTGCCGGATCGCCCATGGATACGGCCAAAGGTAGGCGCGATTTCGCCACCATCAAACCTTAGTTATATTCGATAATCGCGTCACGGCGAAGGTCGCGCAGGTAGAGTTGCGCGCGCTTGTTAATCCGCTCTTCCTCCAACCCGTCGCGCACTTGGTCGGCGGTTGGCAGGTTCGCTTGCTTCGGCGCATCACGACCGCAAAGGACAAAGGCGCGCACGCCTTCTTCGGCGGAGCCATAGGCCGGAGTCGCCTCACCAATGCGAAGCGATGCCATCAATTCCTGCAACGGGCCGGGCAAGTCGCCCATGCGCAAACCGTCGCGCTCGATGACTTGCGCACCCAGTGTGGCGGCGACTTCATCGGCCTGACCGCAACCCTTAATGCTGGTCATGGCGTCGGAGAATTGCGCCATTTTCGAATCAACTTCGGATTTTGGCGTGCCGGGGCGGAATGTGACGCTAATTTGCTTAATGGACAGCAACGTGTCCGCCGGATTGACCGAAAGGACTTGCCGCCGGTCGATCAGATACAAAATCGACACACCGCCGGGGGCTACGATTGGGCCGACCAATTGGCCCTTTTGCATCCGCGGGATCGCATCCTGAAAACTGGCAGGCAGCATTTCGGGGCGGACCCAGCCAAGGTCGCCGCCGACCGATGCGGTCGATGCCTGAGAGAATTGGCGGGCGTAGGCAGGGAAGCTGGCCCCGTTTTCCAACGCGTCCATAATCTTGCGCGCATCGCCTGCGACTTGTTCGACATTTTCCGGCGTCGCGGCAAGGTAGATTTCGCCGATCCGAACCTCGGTCGTGCCCTTGGACGCAGTTAGGCGGTCGAGGACAGAATTGACTTCCTCATCGCCGACATTGACATAGGGCGATACTTCGCGTTGCAGCAACCGGCTCCATGCCAATTCGGCGTGGATTTGGCGTTTCAAACTGCCCGCTGAACTGCCCATGGCAATTAACTTCTTCTCCAACGCCGCCGCCGTGCCGGAGCCATTGCGCACCGCCAAGTCGGCAAAATAGCTGTTTATTTCGGATTGGCTTACGGTCACATCCTTTGCAGATGCCTCCTGAATTTGCAAGACTTCGTCGATCAAGTTGCTAAGCACTTGGCCGCGCGCCATTTCGATTTGGTCGGCGGGCAGGCTGGTGATGTTATTAGTGGCGAGGACAAGCGCCAAACGCTCATCGACATCGGTGCCGGTGATGACTTCGCCGTTGACGATAGCGGTGGCTTTCCGCACCGCACCGCGCGTGCTGATGGGCGAAATACGGCCACCCGGAAGATCCAGCGTAACGTTGGGCACATCACCGCTCACCGTCTGAGCCATCAATGGAACCGGTTGGCTGACGACCATAAGGCCCGCCGCGCCGAAAAGTTTTGCATTGGAAAATCGTTTGGTGCTGTTCATGGGTCCGCCAAAATTTGTAAATTAGTGCCACGTATTGGGGCTAAGCTGCTGAACCTAGGCTGAGCAATGTCCATTGCCCTTGTTCATATTGCCGCTTGCCTCTCCTATCCGGCACCCTCTCTATACGCCCAAATTGCGAAAGGAAAGCCGGAACAGGATGGAGTCGCCCTGCAACGCATCGCCCGTGTCCTGATAATCGCGCCGCCATGTGATGCTAACCGAAAGGCAGTCATCATCATAAGCGACACCAAGCCGCGTGCGAATAGGTGTAAAACCATCGGTCGTGGCGAGCGGATCTTCATTGATGCCGGTCAAATCGATGATGCCGGAACCGAATACCGACCAATAGGGCGAAATTTGCACGCGCCCGCCGAAACGGATTTCCTCCCGGTCGCGCAAATCCTCCAAACTGCCGTTCACATCGCGGTTTAGCCGCAGGTATCCGACGGTGCCGTATGTCTGGCGTGAGCCAACGGTGGCGTCGAGTTCGAACCGGCGGAGCGTCGCGTCATCCTTATCAATGCGAAAGCGGGTGGTGACATCGACGCGGTCGAGCCAGCGGACCTCAACGCGGCCCACAACGTCGCTCATCCGGTCGGACAGGCCGGTGCCATCAGGCAGGATGGAGGCGCGGTTGGACAAGCGATAGCTTTGCCCGACATTGGCCTTAATTGTCAGGTCGCGGCGGTCGAGTTGCCAATCCAGCCCATAAGTAATGCGCACATTATCCTCAAACCGGTCGTATCCCGGAAAGCGGTTGAGCGCGAACAGGTTGCTGTCCTCCAAATCGACGGCGCGCGCGTCTTCATTGGGGACGTCAAGATTGGATAGGGTGGGAGAGGCGACAATCTGCACGCGCGGGGTGAACAATTGCGTGCCGCCAAAGCCGGAGCCGACGAGTGGCCAAGATACATCCACGGCAGTGGCGGCAATGCCCCTGAATTGCCAGCCTTCCTCCCCGCGATAGAGCACGCTGGTCAAGCTGTTGTCATCGGTGTGATAGGCATCGGCGCGGGCAAAGGCGGTGGCGGTGATGAGTTGCCCACCGCGTAGCATCCATTTCCTGTCCCACCGCGCCGAAACAAAGGCCCGCTGCGTATCCTGCCCTGATGTGCGGGTGAGGGCTAGCGAGTTGACCTGCACCTTCACCGTGCCTCCCAAAACGGGATCGGCCAGGCGCAGGCGAAAATCGATTTCGGGCAGGGCGACGGGCACCAAACCCTGCGTATCGCTGGACCGCAATGTTTGCACCGACCATCCGCGAATGGCGAAATAGCTGTTCCCGTCAATCCGTTCGACGGTCACGTTATTGCGCAACCGGTCGTCGCGGCTGATGTCGTAACGGCGCAGGAATGTGCGGTCGCTGGCGTAGCGAATGGAGGTGCTGGCCGACCACTTCGGGTTAAATTGGTAACGTCCTGTGGCGGCGATATAGCCGCGCAGGCCACTTTCCTCATCGGGCAAGGTGGTGCCCAAACCGATGCGCGAGCCATAGGTGCCATAGGCGTCAATCTGATACGCGCCCTTGGATAAAAGCGCGCGGTAATTGCCATGCACCATCGGCGCGACATTGGTGTAGACATGGCCGGTCAGCGTGGCATCACGGTTTTCGGAGAGCCGCCAATAATAGGGCAGGGAAAGTTCCAACCCATTGTTCCGGCTGTACCGAATATCCGGCACCAAAATGCCGGTTTCCGCGACTTTGTTCACAGAGTGCGACAGGCCCGGCAACGGCACCACGGGCAGGCCGAAGAGTTCGATGCGCGCATTGTCGTAACTGACCCGTTCCTTGACGGGGTCATATTTAACCTTCGTC
>JBGSSR010000236.1:0-6098 GCA_041736905.1 Sphingomonadaceae bacterium
GAAGGCGCGCACCGCGCCCGTGCTGCATCAGGTGTCGCGGCGACCCGTTTGGTCGCTGGAGCAAGCGGTGGCGCGGCTTTCCCTCCTCATCGGCGATGTGCCCGATTGGCGGGAGCTTTCGGCGTTTCTGCCGCGCATGGCCGATGCCGATTATGCGCGCTCGGCGCTCGCATCCACCTTTGTCGCGGCATTGGAACTGGCGCGGACGGGGCGGCTCGAAATCGCGCAGGATGGCGCGTTTGGGCCTTTGTCATTAAGGCCCGCGCCATGAATTTCCCTGACCACCTTCGCCCCTTAGAGGCCTTACTGTTCGCGGCGGAAGCCCCGATGACGCGGGAGCAAATGGCGGCCTATTTGGGCGAGGCCGTCGACCTACGCGCCGCGCTTACCGAATTGCAAGCCCATTACGCGGGGCGCGGGATAGAGTTGGTCGAGCGCGTCGGCCGCTGGCATTTCCAGACCGCGCCGGACCTTGCCCACCTCCTGCGCCGCGAATCATCGGAACCACGCAAATTGTCGCGGGCAGCGGTGGAGACGCTCGCCATCATCGCTTACCAACAACCCGTCAGCCGTGCCGAGATTGAGGCGATACGCGGCGTACAGGTCGCGAAGGGCACGCTGGACGTGCTCATGGAGGCGGGCTGGATTAAGCCTGCTGGCCGCCGCGAGGTCCCCGGTCGGCCGGTAATTTACGCCGTCACTCCCGCGTTTTTCAGCCACTTCGGGCTGTCCTCGCGCCGCGATTTGCCGGGCCTTTCCGAACTGCGCGCCGCTGGCCTGCTTGACCCCATCGACCTCGCGTTGGAGGCGTTGGAGCAACAAGCGCTTGAACAGGCGACATCCAATGCCGATATGGGTGCGACAGGCGATGATGACGAATAGCCGCATTTGCGCTATAGTTGAACGAAACACAGTGGCGCGGGCGGCAAAATGCGCGTATCGCGCCCGCACACGATAAGGAGACACGACATGGGTAGCATGAGTATTTGGCATTGGGTCATTGTCGGCGCCATTGTCCTCATCCTCTTTGGCCGCGGCCGCATTTCCGAGGTTATGGGTGATTTCGGCAAGGGTATCAGCAGCTTCAAAAAAGGCATGAATGAAGCCGAAAAAGAAGCGGAAGTGGCGAAGCAATTGTCCAAAACCACGACGGTTGAGGCGGAGCCTGTCACGACCCCGACTGATGAGAAAACCGGCGCTTAGCATCGCCCATTTCGCACCATGATTGACCTAAACTTCACCGAAATGCTGGTCTGTGCCATCGTCGCCATTTTGGTGATTGGGCCGAAGGACTTGCCGCTTGCGCTGTCCACCGTTGGCAAATGGGTGGGTAAGGCGCGCGGCATGGCGCGGCAATTCCGCATGGGCATGGACGACATGGTGCGTGAAGCGGAATTGAAGGAAATGGAGCGCAAATGGGCGGAACAAAACGCCCGCATCATGGCCGAACATCCGCCCGAAAGCTTTAACGAAACCAACGACGCGCCACCTATTTTGGCGGCTCCCGCGATTGCCCCAGACGATCCGCCACCGCCCGCTCTAGCCGCGCAAGCCGCCGAAGCAGAGGCCCGCGCCACCGCGCATGTGGCCGATGTGCCCGTTGTTGATGAAAGCCTCATCGCCAAACCCGATTTGAAACAAGAGGGCGCGGCATGAGCGAATTGGACGATAGCAAGGCGCCATTGCTCGACCACCTCATTGAACTACGCCGAAGGTTGGTCTGGTCGATCCTGGCATTGCTCGTCACCTTCGGCGTGTCGTTCTATTTCGTTGATTATATCTTCGCGATCCTTGTCCACCCGCTCGCCAATGCCTTTCCGGCGGGTGAGGGCAAATTGGTCTATACCAAATTGTACGAGGCGTTTTTTGTTGAGGTGAAACTGTCGATGTTCGCCGGTTTCTTCTTCGCCTTTCCCATCATCGCCACGCAAATCTGGCGCTTTGTTGCGCCGGGTTTGTATAAGAATGAGAAGCGCGCGTTTTTGCCCTTCCTCATGGCGACGCCGGTGCTGTTTGTCGGGGGCGCGGCGTTGGCTTATTTCGTTGTGATGCCCACGGCGTTCGAATTCTTCCTCGGGTTTCAGGGGCCAACGGGCGGCCTTGCGCTAACGGCTTTACCCAGCACAGACGAGTATCTGTCCCTTGTGATGCAATTTATTTTTGCGTTCGGCATATCATTCCAACTGCCGATTTTGGTGCTGCTGCTCCACCGCGCGGGCATTGTCACTTACGACCAATTGGTGAAGGCGCGGCGCTATATGATTGTCGTCGCGTTCGTTATCGCCGCGATTTTCACGCCGCCCGATGTGTTTTCGCAAGTGATGCTGGCGGTGCCGCTCATCCTGCTGTTTGAGGGCGCGTTACTGGTCATTAAATTGACCGGCGGGGCGAAGCCTAAGCCAGACGATTTAAGCGACAAAAAAGAGGCCGAAGCGTCTGCTCCGACCTCTTAGTGTCTGGTCCTTTGCCGGGGGGTAGGGGGAGGTGGCAAGGGACCAAAATGGTTTCTTTAACCCATTAAAAATTTAATCGGCGACATCCTCAACTGCTTCACCAGCAGATTGCAAATCCTTGCCCGCGCCCTCAACGGTATTGCAGGCGGAGAGCAAAATGGATGCACCCAAAAAGGCAGAAATGATAATCTTTTTCATAACATCGCTCCTACTCAGCGTTTGGATGTCGGTCCCGGCCACGCGCTTTGAGGGGTAGGGGGGAGGAGGTTGCGACCGGAACCGACGGAAGGAAAAACGCCCTTCATCTTGCCCAATGCACGGCCAAAAAGAAGGTTCCGTTGACCGCCCGAAAAAGTTTCTGTTTGCCGCCCCGTAGCCACATCATCTTGCGCCGCGCCGCCGCCGTCCCTATTGTCGCGCAATGCAAATCATAAACAACACGCTAGATTTAATTGGCAACACCGCTTTGGTCCGTTTGAAAGGGCCAAGTGAAGCGGCGGGGGCCGATATTTATGGCAAATGCGAATATCAAAACCCCGGCGCATCGGTGAAGGATCGCGCCGCTCTGTATATCGTGCGCGATGCGGAGGCTTCGGGCGCTTTGCAACCCGGCGGCACGATTGTGGAGGGGACGGCGGGGAACACCGGCATCGGGCTGGCCTTGGTCGCCAACGCGTTGGGCTATAAGACCATCATCGTCATGCCCGAAACGCAAAGCCGCGAAAAAATGGACACGTTGCGAGCACTGGGTGCAGAATTGGTGCTGGTCCCCGCCGCGCCGTTCGCCAATCCGGGGCATTTCGTGCATACCTCTCGCCGCCTTGCTGAGGAGCGTGAAGGCGCGATTTGGGCGAACCAATTTGACAATGTCGCCAACCGGCGCGCGCATATTGAAACGACGGCGGCGGAAATCTGGTCGCAGATGGACGGGCGCGTCGATGGCTTCACGTGTGCTGCGGGCACTGGCGGGACGATTGCGGGCGTGGGCATGGGGTTGAAGGAGCACGACCCCAATGTCACCATTGCGCTGACCGACCCATATGGCGCGGCGCTGTATAATTATTACGCGCATGGCGAGTTGAAAGCCGAGGGCAATTCCGTTGCCGAGGGTATTGGGCAGGGGCGGATTACCGCCAACCTCGACGGTGCGCCCATCGACACGCAATTCCGCATTTCGGATGAGGAGGGCCTCTATTGGGTGCGGCGTTTGCTGGCCGAAGAGGGGCTGTGCCTTGGCCTTTCGTCCGGCATTAATGTCGCGGGCGCAGTGGCTCTGGCCAAACAATTGGGGAAGGGCAGCCAAGTCGCGACCATCCTTTGCGATACCGGTTTCCGCTACCTTTCCACCCTCTACAACGCCGACTGGATGGCGACCAAGGGGCTGTCCCCCATCTGGCCGGAGGACGCATGATGCCCGCGAATGAGCGCGCCGAGACCATCCGCCGCATTCAAATTGCGGCCATTGGCTTGATTTCCGTCATCGGCATCGGCGGGCTGGCGCGTATGGCGGATAGCGTGGCGAGCGAGGAAACACCAGTGGAGGAGGAGCTTGCCAATAGCCCAGAGGCGAAATCGACCGAGGAAAAACTGCAAGACGTTATTGATAAAAATGACGCCGCCGACCCGTTGGCGGAGCTTGGTGTAACTCCGGCGGTGGCTGATCCGACGGATAAAGACGCGGGCAAAGCACCGGCGAAATGAGCGATAATTCATCGGGCATTGGCGGCGCGCCTGAGGCGCAAAGCGTTTGGCATGGCAAAAGATTGTGGGTCGCCTTTGGTGTTGCGGCGGTATTGGTCCTGCTGACCGTCGTCATCCTATTGTTTGCCAGCGGCAAGGGGTCCACGCCACCAGCAAACCGGCCTGTTGTCGCCTATATGAGCAGCATCGCTCTGGCTACGGGGGAGGGCGATATTGCCGATGTGGTGGGGGGGCAGAGCGTTGCCGACCCGCTGTATACCCGCCTCGCGCAGAATTATGACATGCAGCCGATCGACGATTTGCGCCGTTTGGATGGGCTGGCACCCGATATTCTGCTGCTCATCCAACCGCGTGCCTTGGGTCCGCAGGAGAATGTGGCCGTCGACAAATGGGTGCGCGGCGGCGGGCGGATGATGCTACTCACCGACCCGATGCTGAACCGCGAAAGCCGATTTCCGAAGGGCGACAATCGCGCGCCATTATATGTCGGGCTGGCATCGCCCTTGCTGAACCATTGGGGCATGGAATTGACGTTGCCACTGGATGAAGCCGAACCGGTTGTATCGCGCATAGTGGCCGAACACAGCATCGATACCGCAACACCCGGCGCCTTCGTTTATAAGGATGCGGCGGCACAGACGACCGCTCCATGCCGAATAAAGGCCAATGGCTTACTCGCCCAATGCGATTTCGGGGCAGGGCGAGCAGTGGTAATTGCCGATGCCGATTTCATCGACCCGCGATTCTGGAATAGTGGCGGATTGATGAGCAGCGATGATGGCATCGTCATGCTGGAATCGCAGTTACAGGCGATGGTGGCGCGCTAATCCGCGCGCTTGCTTTTTGTAATCCACAAACTTATCCACAGTGTTGTGGTGGTTTAGAGCTTAACGCTTGACCACCGCCACGCTCGAATCGTGCCAATATCTTGGCGGTGCAGGAGCGTATCTTTGGCCGAATTTCGTGCTTGCCACAGCGGGTCGCGCATCAAGTGGACCGCATTGGCGTAGCGCACAAGGGCGGTGATAAACCGGAATCCGCCCCCAATCCCCCGCAGATGGTTCCAAATCCCAATTTCACCCATAAAATCCCATTGATGCCCTAGCTCATCCATGCTAGGCCCATGCGATAATCGGGTGATGTTCATAGCCTGCCGTTTTTAACCATCGGCAGGGCAGGGTTTAGGCGACTCTGCCCCATGGCGAAGCATTGCCGATTGGGTTCGGGCGAAAGCCCGGTGGGTTGGCGAAGGGGTGGTAATTCGTGGCATTGGCGCGGACATTTGCGGGGGCGGGGCTGGCGTCGATTGACGCCAAGGGCCGCATCACCTTGCCGTCCGACATCCGCGATGTCCTGTTGGCGACCAGTCCTGAGCATAAAGTGTGCGTCTCGCTGCACGACCGCCACGACTGCCTTGTCGGCTATGGCACCGAAGAACAGGCTCGCAAAATGGCCGACATCGCGTTCCAATGGGAAAATGCGGTGAAAACCGATGGCGCTTATGACGCCGAAGCCGCTGCAGTTGCCGATTACTCGCTCACCTTCACCGCCAATTGTGAGGCGAGCGGCCGGTTCGTCCTGAACCCCGATTTGCGCGCGATGGCGATGATTGAGGATCGCGCATTCATTTATGGCGCGGGCCGCAATTTTTGCATCTGGAACCCGAATTTATTCCTGGAGGCCAATCTGGGCGACCAATACGCCCGCTTGCGCCGCTATTTGGAAATGCAAATTTCGAAGGACGGGGGGCGCCGGGCATGAGCAATGCTATGGTCCAAGCGCCGCATATCCCCGTGCTTCTCACGGAAGTCGTCCACGCTCTGGCTGTCACCCCTGGCCAGATGATCGTGGACGGCACTTTTGGTGCGGGCGGCTACACGCGCGCGTTGTTGGCAGCGGGGGCGGTCGTGCATGCGTTCGACCGCGACCCCGATGCCATTGCCG
>JBGSSR010000239.1:0-8723 GCA_041736905.1 Sphingomonadaceae bacterium
GGCGTCCTCACTCGACACCACCACCCGCGCCCCAGCGGCCAGAAACGCCTCGGCAATAGCGCGGCCAATGCCCCGCGTGCTGCCGGTGATGATGGCGGTTTTGCGGGTGAGGGCGAAGCGGTCCGTCAAACGGGCAACCCCACATAGTTTTCCGCAATACTCGTCTGCGCCGCCGTCGAATTCGCGATATAATCCAACTCCGCCACCTGCATCGCGCGCTCAAACGGGCCGTCATCGGGGAAACGGTGCATGAGTTTGGTGAGGCTCCAGCTGAACCGCTCCGACTTCCATACGCGGGCCAGCGCGGTGTCAGAATATCCCGCGACCGCATCATTGTCGGCGCGCTTGAAATAGCCGGTCAACGCCGCGTGCGCATAATGCACGTCACTGGCCGCAAGGTTCAGCCCCTTCGCCCCCGTCGGCGGCACGATATGCGCGCTGTCTCCGCAGAGCAGCAACGACCCATGCCGCATCGGCGCGAACACGAAGGACCGCAGCGGCGCGATGGACTTCTCAATCGCCGGCCCGCGCGTCATGTTTGCCGCCGCATCTGGGCCGAGCCGCACCGACAACTCATCCCAAACACGGTCGTCCGACCAATCCTCAATCTTTTCGGTCAATGGCACATCGACATAATAGCGGCTGCGCGTCGCCGACCGCATCGAGGCAAGGGCAAAGCCGCGTTCGTGGTTGGCGTAAATCAGCTCATGGTTACATGGCGGCACATCGGCAAGGATGCCGAGCCATCCGAACGGATAGACCAACTCAAACGCTTGACCCGCGCCTGCCGGAATGGCTTGGCGGGAGGGCCCATGGAAACCATCGCAACCGACGATAAAGCGGGTATCAATGCGATCCTCCGCGCCATCCTTGGTATAAGTCACGAATGGCGAATCGCTCTCAATATCGTGCAGCGCGACGTCGGCGGCCTCATACACCACCGGCAAATCGCGCTCTTCACAGGCATCCATCAGGTCGCGGGTGATTTCGGTTTGGCCGTAGACCATGACCTTTTTGCCGGTCAGCGCCTCAATATCGATGCGGATCAACCGCTCGCCATCGGCAAGGAAAAACCCGTTGTGCGGCAATCCCTCCGCCTTCATGCGGGCATCGAGGCCAAGGCGCTCCATAATCCCAAAGGTGCCCTGTTCCAACACGCCCGCGCGAATGCGGCCCAGCACATAGTCCGGTGTGGCGCGTTCGACGATGACGCAATCGATGCCTTCTGCTCGCAAGAGGTGGCCGAGCATCAGGCCTGCCGGCCCCGCGCCGATAACGGCAACCTGCGTTTTCATGACAATTGCTGCTCCAAATCGTGTAGCACCTTGTAACAGGGCTGCACCTTGGCCACCGATGAGTTCGGTTCGCGGCCCTCACGAATGGCGGCGATAAATTCGCGGTCTTGTAACTCGATGCCGTTCATCGACACGTCGACTTGGCTCACGTCAATCGGCTCCTCCTTGCCATTCACAAGGTCGTCGTAGCGCGCGATATAGGTGTCGGTGTCGCCGATGTATCGGAAGAAGGTGCCCAATGGCCCGTTGTTGTTGAAGCTCAATGAAAGCGTGCAAATCGCGCCGCTTTCCGCCTGCAACTGGATCGACATATCCATCGCAATGCCGAGTTCAGGATGGTTCGGCCCTTGCAAGATATTGCCCTTTACAATCGGCCCCGCCTGATAGGCGAACAAGTCCACGGTGTGCGCGGCATGGTGCCAGAGTAGATGGTCGGTCCAGCTGCGCGCCTCACCCTTCGCATTCATATTTTTGCGGCGGAAGAAGTAGGTTTGCACGTCCATTTGTTGGATGTTGAACTCACCAGCGGTGATTTTATTGTGCACATATTGGTGGCTGGGGTTAAAACGCCGCGTGTGGCCGACCATGCAAACAAGGCCGGTTTCCTTCTGCTTCGCCATCACCGCCTCGGCATCGGCCCAACTGTCGGCCAAGGGAATTTCGACCTGAACATGCTTGCCCGCGTTCATGCAGGCGATGGCTTGTTCCGCGTGCATTTGCGTCGGCGTGCACAGGATGACGGCATCGACATCATCGCGGGCCAGCGCGTCGTTGAGATCAGTCGAAAAATGCTTCGCGCCGTATTTTTTGGCGACCTCTTCGGCCTGCTCCAAACGGCGCGAAATGATCGACGTGATTTCTACGCCGTCGATCAGTTTCAGGCCATCGAGGTGTTTTTCGCCGAATGCGCCGGCACCGGCAAGGGCGATACGAATGGGGTTGGTCATGGGGCTGGCTCCAATACAATATGGCCGATGGCGGTGTTGCTGCACGGGATATGGTAATGGCGGTGCAGGCGGTTGACCTTCGGTCCCAATGCGCCGCGCATGATCAACCACATCACCATTTCAATGCCCTCTGACCCCGTTTCGCGCAGATATTCGATATGCGGAATATGCCGCGCGGCATCGCCTTCGCTTTCCAGCAGGTCGAGGAATTTATTATCCCATTCACGGTTCAGCAGGCCCGCGCGTGGTCCCTGCAACTGGTGGCTCATGCCGCCCGTGCCCCAGATTTGGACGTTGAGGTCTTCGGGGAAGCTTTCCACCGCGCGCGCAATCGCCTCACCCAGCGCCCAGCACCGGTTGCCCGATGGCACGGGATAGGTCACGACATTGACGGCCAAGGGAACAACCTTCACCGGCCATTTGTCCGGCTGCCCAAACATCATCGACAGCGGCACGGTCAACCCGTGGTCCACGTCCATTTCATTGATGATGGTCATGTCGAATTCGTCGAGGATTAGGCTTTGCGCAATGTGCCAGCCTAGGTCGGCGTGCCCCTCCACATCGGGAACTTGCCGCGGGCCCCAGCCTTCATCGGCGGGCTTATAATGTTCGCCGCATCCGATGGCGAAAGTCGGGACAATGTTCGCGTCAAAGGCGCTGGCATGGTCGTTATAGACCAAGATCACGACGTCGGGTTTCGTCTCTTTTTCCCATTCGCGGGTCCATTCATACCCAGCGAAGATGGGGCCGAAATACTCGTCCTGCCACTTGCCCTGATCCACGGCGACGCCCAAAAGGGGCACGTGGCTGCTGCCGACACCGGCGGTAATGCGCGCCATATTAGTATCCTCCTTTTATGGACCGATTGCCCTCTGGCGAGCGCCCGCCGTCCAGCATCATTTGCCGATATTCCGGCCATGTCATGTCGGTCATCGTGCTGACTGCCTCTGCAAACGGCAGGCCATCGGTGGAAAACAGTTTCGACAGAAAATAGACGTTGCCGCCAAGGTCAAGCAGCGCATTGTAATCACGCGCCAACACGGCGGTCTTCGCCTCCTCCGGTATCGGCCATTCGTCCAGATACGCGCGTTCGTCCGCCTTAAACCGGTCGCGGTTGTCCGCCTTCATCAGGCTCATGGCGAATTGGTTGATGTGATACCCCTTACGCGCGCGCGCGGCGGTGAACACGCGCGTGCCGGGGATGTCCTCCAATTCGGCGAGATAGTCGTGGATATTTTGGGTCATAGTTCCTCCGGCCAATACAGGCGCATGGGGTTATCGATGAGCAGCTTGCGCTGCAATTCGGCGGTGGGGGCAATGCGTGGGATGAAATCGACCAATGCGCCATCGTCGGGCATGTGACCGACCATGTTGAGGTTCGGGTGCGGCCAGTCTGTCCCCCACAACACGCGGTCTGGGAAACGCTCCACCACCGTCCGCGCGAAGGGCACAACGTCGGCATAGTTGGGCGGGCCGGATTTGCTCAGTCGTTCGGGGCAGGACACTTTCGACCAGATATTGTCCCGCTCCATAAAGCGCAGGAACAGGCCGAATTCTTCGCCGTCCACGCTCTTGGTCACATCGGGGCGGCCCATATGATCGACGACAACAGTGGTAGGCAGCGAGGTGAAGAAATCCCAGCGTTCGGCGAGGTCAGCCGCCTCAAAATAAATGACGATGTGCCATCCCAAGGGCGCGATTTTGGCGATGATGTCGTGGTAATAAGCGTCAGACTTCGGGTCCACCAAGCGCTTCACAAAGTTGAACCGCACCCCGCGCACACCCGCGTCGTGCATATCGGCAAGCTCCACTTCACTCACGTCCGGCTTCACCGTCGCAACGCCGCGCGCTTTGCCGTTGGAGGCGCGCACGGCATCGACCATGGCGCGATTGTCCGCACCGTGGCATGTCGCCTGCACAATGACATTGCGGGCGAGGCCGAGATGATCGCGCAGGGCAAACAGCCGGTCCTTACCCGCATCGCAGGGTGTATATTTCCGTTCCGGCGCATAGGGGAAATCATCGCCGGGGCCAAAGACATGGCAATGCGCGTCCACCGCTCCGGCGGGAAGGACGAAGTCAGGCTTCTTGGGCGAGGGGTGGAAGGGCAGCCAATCGGCGTCCATGGTGAACTTGCTCATTGTCCCGCCTCGCTATCGGTTGAACTAGGACCAATCTGGTTACTCAACCGAGCTGCATATTTTTCTATAAGCCCGCCTCCATGAACCACCATTTCGGGCAATGTTTGCAAATCATGTTCGCTTGCTGGACCCAAATGATTGTCTTCGATCCAAATTTCTCCAGCCGATTTGCGCTTCGTCAATAACAACTCATCTGCTGTCACAGGGCTCTTACCAATAACAGGCCATCTGCCGATTCGGACCGCTTTGATGCCGGTGTAATAGAGATTAAATCCGTCGGGCTCAGGATCAGTTTGCAATGCATCCAAATCTGATGCACACACGTGGAAAAGCTTAATCAAAATCATGTCTTTGAAGTAGCTCGAATTAAAGATAATTTTTGCCATACCGAAGCCATGTGCGTTCGGAATGGCTATAATACTTCCGGCCTGACTCTTCATAGCCCCCGCACCTTCAATTGCGCATCCAGCCTTGGATACACCCGCCGCGCATTGCCCTCAAAAATCGCGTGGCGCTCGGCGTCCGAAATATCCAGCGCGTCGATATAGCGTTTGGTGTCGTCGAAATATTGCCCCGTTTGCGGGTCAATGCCGCGCACCGCGCCGACCATTTCGGACCCGAAGAGGATGTTCTTATTCTCAATTACATCACACAGTAGGTTGATGCCGGGCTGATGATAAACGCACGTGTCGAAATAGACATTGTTCATCACATGGCTTTGCAAATCTGGCTGCTTCAACATATCGGCGAGGCCGCGATAGCGTCCCCAATGATAGGGCACTGCGCCGCCGCCGTGCGGGATGATAAGGCGCAGGGTCGGGAAATCCTTAAACAAATCGCCCTGAATCAACTGCATGAATGCAATGGTGTCGGCGGCGATATAATAAGCACCCGTCGCATGCATCGCGGGGTTGCACGACCCGCTAACATGGATCATCGCGGGCACATCCAATTCCACCATCGCCTCGTAAAACGGATACCAATAATGGTCGGTCAGCGGCGGATGTTTGAAATGCCCGCCGCCGGGGTCGGGGTTTAGATTGCACCCGATGAAGCCCATATCGACGCAGCGGCGGAGTTCCGCGATGCTACTGCTCATGTCGGCCTCGGGCGATTGGGGGAGCATACAAACGCCGGCAAAGGTTTCGGGGTATAGGCCAACGACGCGCGCGATCAGGTCGTTGCAAACCTGCGCCCATTGCACCGCCACCGATTGGTCGCCAACATGCGGGGCCATGGCGGACGCGCGGGGCGAGAAGATGGTCATATCCGCGCCGCGTTCTTTTAAGAGGCGCAACTGGTTCGCCTCAATCGTCTCGCGAATCTCATCGTCGGAAATATCGGGATAGGGCGGGCATGTCGTGCCAGCCTTAAACGCCGCCTTCTGCTCCTCACGCCACGCATCATGCGCGGCGGGCAGGACGGTGTAGTGGCCGTGGCAATCGATAATCATGGCATGTTCTCCAATATAGCGGCCAGTTTTGCCCTTAATCCCTCAGGCGGCGGGTTGAGGGCGAGTTCGCCCAACGCCCGTTGCCAGTCCACCGTTCCCTGGGTCAGCATCGGCGCCACGCCCAACGATTGCAGCGTTGCGGCGGACTCGGCCATTTCGGCGGCACGTCGCAATCCATGGACCAGCATCCGGTCGAGCCGGTAATCGGCATTCTCCGACCAATCATTGCCGAAACTGGCGAGCACTTCGTCGGTCACGCCCGCCTTTTCACACGCAACCAGGCATTCGGCGGTCAGTGCCTCGACGCCCTTATACATGACGGAACGAAGCATTTTGATGGTGGACGCACGGCCTACGTCGTCGCCCACGACGCGGATTTGGGTGAAGCCCAACGCTGCAAGCGCCGTTGCGCCTGCCTCGGCATGGGGGCCGGACACCAACAACGGCACGGCCAAGCGCGCGGGATTGACGGGGGCCATCACGGCCACATCGACATAACGCCCACCCGCCGTGTGCACGGCCTTAGCAGCGGCAAGTTTGGTGTCGGGAGCGACGGAGTTCATGTCGCAATAGAGCGCGCCTTCGGCCAACAAAGGCGCGGCCTCTTGCGCCACAGCCAACGCCGCATCAGCAGTGACAAGACTCAGCACCACTGGCGCATCCGCGATAGCCGCCGCCACGGACCCACACGCCACCACGCCATCCGCCGCCATCACTTCGGCAAGCGGTGCGCAGTCATACACCCGCGCGGCCTCTTCCCATCCCGCCGAGGTGGCAAAGGTGCGTCCGGCCTCTCCATAGCCAATGATTGCCAGCGTTGT
Organism: Sphingomonadaceae bacterium; assembly: GCA_041736905.1. Classification (GTDB taxonomy): domain Bacteria; phylum Pseudomonadota; class Alphaproteobacteria; order Sphingomonadales; family Sphingomonadaceae; genus JBGSSR01. Next base: position 6,658 of record JBGSSR010000239.1, read on the forward strand.
TTCCATTGCATTCGCTTAACCACTCCCGACCTTTGCCTCTAATCGGAAGCGCGGTTGAGGTATAAGCTTATGCTAATCCTAAGGCGGCACACTCCATGTTTTTGACCTAAATCAAGGACGCATCCCGAGTCGTATGTGACACTTACGATATTAGGAGGTGATGCTATGGGACATATGGATTTGCCAATCGAGGGCACCACGCTGTTTGATGGGGAACAGGCGATGAAGGGCTATGCGCTCAACAAATTATGCTTTTCGTTCAACGATGCCGCCAATCGGCAGGCGTTTTTGGATAACGAGGCGGAATATTGTTCGCGTTTCAACCTGACGCCGGAACAATTGGCCGCCGTGCAGTCGCGCAATGTGCTGCAAATGATCGCGGCGGGCGGGAATATCTATTACCTCGCCAAGCTGGCGGGCATTTTCAAACTCAACGTGCAGGACGTCGGCGCGCAGCAAACGGGCATGAGCGTGCCCGAATTCAAACAAATGCTGCTCGATCACGCTGTCCAAAAGGAGCCCGCATAATGGCACAGATTCTCGGAGGCTATTTCACCAGCCACGTTCCCGCCATTGGCGGCGCGATTGTCCGCGGCGACCAAGCGGACCCCTATTGGAAGCCATTTTTCGATGGGTTCCCCGCCGTCCACCAATGGCTCGCGGCCAACACGCCCGATGTCGTGGTGGTGTTTTACAACGACCACGGCCTCAACTTCTTCCTCGACACAATGCCGACCTTTGCCGTGGGGGCCGCCCCGCGATATTTCAACAGCGATGAAGGTTGGGGCCTGCCCGTGTATAAGCCGTTTGAGGGGATTCCGGCGCTTAGCTGGCATATTATCGAGCAATTGGTCGGCGATGAATTTGATATCACCATGTGCCAAGAAATGCTCGTCGATCATGCGATGAGCATCCCGTTTGAACTCGCCTGGCCCGATGCCGACGCTTGGCCGGTGAAGATTGTGCCGATAGCGATTAACACGGTGCAGCATCCCTTGCCGTCGGCAAAGCGGTGCCTTGCCTTGGGGCGTAGCGTGCATCGGGCTTTGGCGTCATGGGGCGGGGATGAGAAAATCGCGGTCATCGGCACCGGCGGCCTGTCACACCAATTGGATGGTGCGCGCGCGGGCTTTATCAACGCGGAGTACGACCAATTCTGCCTCGACCATTTGGCGAGTGATCCCGATGCGTTGACGTTGGACAGCGTGCACGAGATCGTGCGCAAGGCAGGGACGCAGGGGGTTGAGGTGCTCAACTGGATCGCCGCGCGCGGGGCGCTGGGTGCAGGCGCGAAAGAGGTGCACCGCAACTATCACATCCCCATTTCGAACACCGCCACCGCCACGGTCCTGATGGAACCGGCGTAAACACGGCGTAACGAGACGGCCTCGGCGCGCCACTTGGGGGCATTTGACGCGCCGGGGTCAACGCATTGCAGCGGATTCCAAGCACGCCATAAAATCCGCCTGCCGCGCGGTGGGTCGCCATCCGGCGCGGGTGGTCAGGCCAATGGTGCGCGCTAAGCCGTCGGGCGCGGGGGCGATGATGGACAGCCACTCCGCCTCCAACTCTACCGCCACTTGGTCGGGGGAGAGCAAGGTTAGATGGTCGCTGTCGATCAGAATCTGCCGGATAATCATCACGCTGCCGCACTCAATGGGCACGCGCGGCGGGGCGGATAATGCCGCGAACATGCGGTCCCATTGCACACGCAATGGCGTGTCGGGAGCGGGGACGATCCAGCCATAGGTGGCGAGTTGGGAGAGCGCAGGCGCGGGCGTTGCCTTCGCCTTGCCGCGCCATAATCGCCCCAAAACGCCTTGCGATTTGGGGGTTAAGGGATGCCCCGCCCGCCCTATGACGACCGGCGTATCGGCGAATAACGGGCGTTGCTCGACATCCGGCCCTGGCTGGGGATCGCGCAACGCGCCTATCATCATATCGATGCTGCCATCGCGTAAGGGCTCGATCAGTTCGGCAAAGCTGCCCTCGACGAGGCTCACCGCGATGTCGGGATGCGCGCGTTGAAAAGCAGCGACGGCGGCGGGCAGGACGCGCGCGCGCGA
>JBGSSR010000254.1:0-4690 GCA_041736905.1 Sphingomonadaceae bacterium
CCGAGTCGCAGCCGGTCACCATCCTGATTTCCATTGATGGCTTTCGCCCCGATTATCTGGATCGCGGCATCACGCCAACCATGAGCACGCTGGCCAATGAGGGAACACGGGCGCGGATGCGGGCGAGTTTCCCGACGAAAACTTTCCCCAATCATTACACCATTGTCACCGGCAAGCGGCCCGATCATCACGGCATTGTCGGTAACAGCATGATCGACCCGCGCCGCCCGAAAGTCACCTTTTCTCTGGGCGATGCGCGGCAGTCGCTTGACGCCTTTTGGTGGAATGAAGCTGAACCCATTTGGGTGACGGCAGAGGCGCAGGGCATTCGCACCGCCACGATGTTCTGGCCCGGCAGCGAGGTCGCCATTCAGGATAAGCGCCCCGCCGACTGGCTGCGCTTTGACCAGAATATTCCCGATGACCAACGCACGCGCACCGTGGTCGATTGGATGCGTCGGCCAGCGGATATTCGGCCCAAGCTGATTACGCTCTATTTTGACCGCGTCGATACCGCTGGCCATCGCTTTGGTCCCGACAGCGGGGAGGTGAACACCGAAATCGCCGCAGTGGATTCGCAAATTGGCGAATTGAAGGCGGGATTGGACGAACTTGGCATACCCTATCAGTTCGTCATCGTCGCCGACCACGGTATGATGGCGACCAGCGATACGCGCACGGTGCAACTCGACGACATCCTTCCTCGCGACCTCTATATCGCGGTGGAGGCTGGACCCTATGCGGCGATTGAACCGGCGGCGGGGACCGACAATTTGGTCTATGATGCGCTGCTGAAAAAGCATGAGCATATGGAATGTTACCGCAAAGAGGACCTGCCCAAACGGTTGGAATATGGCACCAATGCGCGGGTAGCGGCGATTATATGTATTGCCGAGGCGGGCTACACGATCCTTGCCGGACCGCCGCAATATCCGGTCAATGGCGGCGCGCATGGATACGACAATTTGGTGCCGGAGATGGATGCCGTGTTTATCTTTTGGTCGCCCCATTGGAACGCCAAACCCGCGACAGTGGCGACGTTTGACAATGTGGAGGTTTACGCTTTTCTATCCGCGCTGATCGGTATGCAGCCGTTGCCCAATGACGGGAAAGGCGAATTGGCGCTGCAATTGCTGCGCTAAAACCCCCTTGCGTTAATGGTGTTATCTAGGCAGTCTGCGATGATGAAATTCTATGAAGACCTGATCGTCGGTGAAACCCGCCAATATGGTGCCTATCCAGTGGAACGCGAGGAAGTGATTGACTTCGCGTCGAAATTCGACCCGCAGCCGTTCCATCTGGACGACGACGCGGCGGCGCAAACCTATTTCGGGCGTTTATCGGCCAGCGGGTGGCACACCGCCGCCATGATGATGCGCATGAACGTCGATAGCTGGGCCGATGAGCAACAGGCGAGCCTGGGTTCGCCCGGCGTCGACGAACTCAAATGGTTGCGCCCCGTCTATCCCGGCGACGTTTTGCGGTGCGAAACCACATTGCTGGAAAAACGCCGTTCGGCCAGTAAGCGCCACATGGGCCTGCTCAAATCGCGCACCGATGTGTTTAATCAGGACGGCGTAAAGGTGATGAGCATGGTCGCCAATGGCCTGATCAAAGTGCGCAATCCGGATGCGGATACCGAATAACGCTTGAGCGGGCGGGCCATGGCCGTTAGGGACTTGGCTTTAATGACAGACTCAAACACATCTCTACCGCCCGGTGTCACGCCGCGCGCGGTTCATTTCCCGCACCGGCATTTGTTGGGCATCGCGGGCCTATATCCGCACCACATCGACTATGTGCTGGACGAGGCCGAGCAATGGGTCGCGATGAACCAGCACGCGGCGAAGCATGACGACCGATTGGCGGGGCTTACCATCATCAATGCCTTTTTTGAGAATAGCACGCGCACATTGCTGTCCTTTGAAATTGCGGGCAAACGATTGGGCGCGGATGTGGTGAACATGCACGTAGCACAAAGCAGCGTGAAGAAGGGGGAGACTCTTATCGACACTGCGCTCACGCTAAATTCCATGCGTGCAGATTGCATCGTCATCCGCCACGCGAGCAGCGGCGCGGTGCAATTGATCGCGGATAAAGTCGATTGCCCCGTCATCAACGCGGGCGATGGCAGCCATGAGCACCCGACGCAGGCGTTGCTCGATGCGCTTACCATCCGGCGGCGAAAGGGTTCGATCGCGGGGCAAAGCGTGGTTATTTGCGGCGATGTTCTGCACAGCCGCGTGGCGCGGTCGAACATATTATGCCTCGTCAATATGGGGGCGGATGTGCGCGTGGTTGCGCCGCCGACACTCCTTCCCCCTGCGTTGGAACTGATGGGTGCGAGCGTATACACCGATTTCGACAAGGCGCTCGACGGCGCGGATGTCGTCATGATGCTTCGCCTTCAGAATGAACGGATGGAGGGCGCGTATATCCCCTCCCCGCGCGAATATCGGTTCCTTTACGGGTTGGATGAGCGGCGTTTGAAATTGGCCAAACCCGATGCGCTTATCATGCACCCCGGCCCGATGACCCGCGGTGTAGAGATTGTGAGCAGCGTGGCCGACCACCCCACCCGCTCCGCCATTACCGAACAAGTCGAAATGGGTGTGGCGGTGCGCATGGCGTGTCTGGATATCCTGACCCGAAGCGGGCGCAAAGTGGAGGGTTGGGCATGAACCGAGTTTCCCTCACCGGCGCGCGCGTCATTGTGCGTGGGCATGCCGAACCGCAGGACGCGGCGCTCCATATCGCGGGCGGGCGGATTGTTGCCGTCGGCGCGGAGGTGCCATCGGACGCCGAAGTTGTGGCATTGCCGAACCTCATCCTTGCCCCCGGCATCATCGATCTGGGCGTGTTCTCCACGGACAAGCCCGCTTTCCATTTTGGCGGTATTACCCGTGCAGCGTTGATGCCGGATCAGAACCCCATCCTCGACGGCCCGCAATCGGTGCAATTTGCCGCATTGAAAGGGAAGCCGGACTTCTGGGTCCACCCATTGGCCGCCGCCACGAAAGGCCTGGCTGGCTTAGAAATGGCCGAAATCGCATTGATGAAGGAGGCAGGCGCAAAGGGCGTCGCCACCGGACGGCAATGGATTGGCGACAGCGGGACGATGTACCGCCTGATGCAATATTGCGCCGTGCTCGACCTTCCCCTGATTGTCCATGCGCAGGATGCGGGGTTGGTAGGCGGCGCAGTCGCCACCGCCGGAGAAACCGCCACGCGGCTCGGCCTGCCATCCGCGCCCGCTATCGCCGAATCACTAGCGATTGCGCGGGACATAACGCTGGTCCGCGAAACCGGCGCGCGGCTGCATTTCCGGCAGGTGACCACGGCGGCTGGATTGGATTTAATCCGCAAGGCAAAGGCGGAGGGCCTACCCATAACGTGCGGAATCACGCCCGCGCATTTGTTCCTGAACGATGCCGCGATGACAGATTACCGCACGTTCACGCGTCTGTCCCCGCCATTACGGTCGGAAGACGACCGGCAGGCTGCGCTCGCCGCTGTCGCCGATGGCACAATTGATGTGATCGCCAGCGGTCACGACCCACGCGGGCCGGAGGATAAGCGCCTGCCCTTTGCCGATGCGCAACCCGGCATGGCGGGGGCGGAGACGTTGCTGGCGCTTTCGCTCAATCTCGTGCGCGATGGTGTGATCAGCATGGGGCGGTTGTTTGATTGCTTGTCCGCGAATCCTGCCCGTATTTTGGGCCTGCCCGCAGGGGAACTCAGCGCAGGCAAAGAGGCCGATGTGATCGGCATCGACCCCGATTATGCGTGGCAAATCGACTCAGCCAAAATGGCGGCGGCGGCGGGGAATACGCCATTCGATAAACTCCCCGTGCAGGGCCGCGTGCGCATGATGATGAAGGGCGGAAAGCTGATCGGACAATAGGCGGCACACACAAAAACGCCGGTCAGATCTACTCCAACCGGCGCGTTTTGGGTGTTGTATTTTATTGGCTTAGCGCGACTTCACGACGTCTACTTTCTTCACGATGCAATCGCCGCCTTTGGCTTTGACTTGCTTGCAAACGCTATTCGCGCTGCTGAAATCGGTGAAGCCCATAGCGGCGAGACGATAGACTTTTTTGCCATTAACCGTCGCGGTGGAGCTGACATTGCCAAAGCCGCCGAGCACGGGATAGCGCTTGGTTTGCACGCCCCATGCCTTATTGGCGGCGTCGGCACTGGAATAGGCACCAAGTTGCACGACATAGTTGCCGCCGGTTTTGGGGGCCGCTTGTGGTTTGGCTGCGGCGACTTCGGCCTTTGGTTTGGGCGTCACCACCGCTGGCTTCTTGGCCGCAGGTTTAGCCGCCACCGAAGCCGGTTTCTTCGGCGAAGCGTCGCGGTCCTCTACAATTGGGGAGAGCTTTTGCGGGGCCGCCTTTGGTTTGGCCACTGGCTTAACCGGTGCGGGAGCGGCCACTGGAACCATCGCCACGGGTTGCGCCACCATCGCAGGCTTAGGTGCGGCAACAACGGGAGCGACCGCGACCGGGGCAGTATCCATCCGCGCCGCCGTCACCTTCATATCGGGTTCGGCATCGGCGAAGTTCGTCGAACCGCCTGGCGTCGGCGCGGGGCCGATGGCGGATAAGCTGCTACCGTGATTGACAGGAAGGCCAACGCGTTCCGCCGAATCGACGCTTTTCGCCGCATAGGTCGCGCCGCCACC
>JBGSSR010000290.1:0-13367 GCA_041736905.1 Sphingomonadaceae bacterium
GGGCGGAGCGAGCGCATTCACCGGATGCAGGAAATCGGCCGCAATTTGCGCGCCGAAATTGACGCGACCGTCGATGATATGGTCGGCAAGACATGGCTGCTGTCGCGGCCCACTCCCAAACGCCTGACCGCTTGGCGGCAGGGTGCGCAGGTGAAGGCGGCGAAGGCGGCGGGCTTTTCCTATTCCGCTTATGGCCATTTGAAGCTCACCAATTTGGTTGACGATTTGGTGCGCACGGCGGTGCGATTGCGCACGGGCGATGGCGAGGATCACGCGACGTTGCGCGCGGCATTATGGCAGGCAGTGCGCGCGCGGGGCCTCACCAACCTCACCGAAACGCGCGGCGGTATCGGAAGTAGTTTGGCGGGCGGCGGACGTGTGGAGGCAGGCATCGCCTTTTTCCGCGCATTTGACGTGCGCTACCGCGTGCGGCGATTGCGGTTTATGGTGCGCCGATTGGCGGAGGATGTGGAAAGCCGCGACGATGTCCCCGCCGCCGCCGCGCAAACCTTGCACGATGTGATTTTTGCCGCGCTGGCGCTGTATCTGGAGCGGGAAAACGCCGCGTGGCTGGGCGAAACCGTGGCGGCGGCGGCGGCTTCAGTGGAAACGCAGGCGGAAGGCTTCCTCGCCACGTTGGACTCCAAACAATCGTTGGAGGCATTGGACGAGCAGGTCGATGCCATGCTGTGCGAGGCGTTGCTGGCGCTGGAGCCGGAACCACGGCGGCAAATGTTGCTGGTTTACCTCGGCTTCCCCCTGTTCGACATTGCGACCTTGCCGTTGTTGGATGGCGAAGGGCTAGACGAGTTTGACCCCATAAAGGTTGACCGGATTTCTCCCACCGATGCCGATACGATTCGCAAGGGCGGGGCGAAGGCGATGTTGCGCGGGATTGAGTTTAACAATTTCGGGGCTTTCTTCTCGCGGGCCTATCGGGAGAATGATTATCTGTGGGGGCGGTTGCACGGGGCGGACCGGATGATTGACATTGTCCTGTCCACCCTGCCGCCCGCCGACCGGCCCGATGCCGCCCAAGTGCTGCGCTATAAATGCGCGGCATTTCGGGCGATTTTGGCGGAGGAACGGCCCAAACTCACCCGCATAAACGACGTGTTTGCGGCGATTGAGGGGGAGTTGATGCTGTGCGAGAAGGCGGCGGGTTAGAATGTTCGGCGTCACTTTTGCCGATGGTCCCCACCCCAACCCCTCCCCTAAAGAGGAGGGGCTTATAGAGCTGCGCCTAACTCTGCCCATCCATGCGGACCTTAATCGTAATGCTGGCCTTGCCATTCGCGGGAACGACGGTCCGCCAGACGCGTTTCGATTTCTTGCGCGTCACGCCCTTGCCCATTTCGGTGGTGGAGGGGAGCATGATCTCAATCTCCACATCCTCCGCCCGCGCATTGGTGACGGTGAGCGTCCATGTGTGGCGTTTCTTATCCCATTTCACTGGCGTTTCAGTGAGGACCAAATCCGCGCTGCTCGCCCCGTTGATTTCGACATCATCGCCAATCGCGCGGTCATCCAGGCTGCTTTCCCCCGCTAGCAATGAGCCAAAGCGGGAGCCTTCATAAATCGCCACCTGCCCACTGGGCAAGGGCAGGCCAAGGCCGTCGCGCTTTTCATTAAGGCCGCGAATTTGCCAGCCCAATGAGGACGTGGATTCACGCGGGACATAGCGCCCCTCCTTTGCACCACGCGGGTAATCCCAATCGGCGCGACTTTGCATCTGACCGGTGTAGAGCCGTTTGTAGCGGACATCATCCTGCACCATGAGCGCGACTTGCTTCTGCCCCTGCGCATTCACCGTCACCCGTTCGGGTACGCGGTAGAGTTTCAAGTCGCCCAAATCTTCTTGTTCGGCCTTCAACCGGCTGCCGGTGACCACCACCGAATCGGCCGAACGCGCCTCCATCATTACCGGCGCCGCCATCGGCGCGGGCATCACAACTGCGGGATAATAGCCGCCATAGGCATCAATGTCGCCGTCCTCCCACGTCTGCCGATAGGGCACTTGGTCGGTCCGTTGCTGCGGCCAGCAATTGAGCGACAAGGCACCGCCGCGATCGGTCGGCGGGTTGGCGTTGCTTTCCTTATTCGGTTCGCCTGCAATCGCCATCAGGTACGCGTTTTCAAAGCTTTGCTTGCCGCCATTGGCCACCGTCATCCATGCAAACAACGATCCCGTGGAATTGCCATCCTTGCCCTTTGGCCCGGTTTCAAAAATATAATTCGCCTGCCAATCGAACCCCGCCGCCATATAGGTCAGTTGCACGGTGACCGTGGTGGCCACATCGCTCTCGGTTATGATGGAGAGCGTTGGTTTGGCCGACAGGTTCGACGGCACCCCGCCATAGGACATGCGTTCGGGAAGGCCGGTGCATTGATACGCCTCATAGCCCGCGCTGGTTTGCACTATCACCCCGCCAGCGGGTCCGGCGGAAATCAACACATCCTCGGTCGTGCTTTTGCCGGTCGCGGTGTCGGTACGGGTGAGGGAAACGCGGCGTTTGAGATAGCTATCCACCAAACCATATGGCGATAACAACCGCCCATCGCGGTTCTTCTCCGTCACGCCCTTGGGCAGGCCAGTGACGATGGCGGTTTCGGGGAACATCCCCTCCGACACGCCCTCAAAGCGGATCACCGATTCGCCCGCGGGAATGGATATGGTCCGCGTTTCCGTAATCAGCGCATAGCCCGTTGGCCAATTGCGGTCGATTGGCCGGTCGCCGCGATTGGGGTCGCGGTAGATGGCGATGTTCACCGCCTCTGGCGTGTCGGACACGACAATCGCGGGAGCCGACTCTGCCTCCAACTGCGCAAGCAAATCCTGCGCCGCCGCTGGTGTTGCGACGGCCAAACAGGCCAAGGCCAATAGGATCAGGCGCATCACCGCGCTTTCCCCCCGCCGCTTAATATTTGGATTCGAAGGTGGCGGTGACGCTGGCCTTGCCATTGGCGGGGACGGTCACTTTCCATTCGGTGCGGTCTGCCGATACGCGGGTCGAGGGCTGGCTCTCCGAAACGATAGTGACATCGCCCCAAAGGCCGGATTGGCCAAGGTCCACGACCACAGGTTCGGCCCGAGCATTGGAAAGGTCATAGCGCATGGTCGTGCGCCACTTATTCTTACCCAATTTGTCGCGCGTGACGACGACGCTTGTGACTTTGATATCAAACGCCTCGCCCGTGGTCAGCGACAGGTTGCTGCCCATGGCCGTCGGCTCAATCCGCGCTTCCCCAATGAATTGCGGGTCGCCGCGCGCATCGCGCATATAGACGCGCACAGTGCCCTCGGGCAGCATATCGCCAAGGCCGCCATTGCGCGATGTGCTGAATTTCAGGACGGACGATACATTCACATCCTCATCATCATAGAGCCAGCCGTTGGTATATTCATACGCCTTGCGCGCCGCTGCGCCCTTTACGTCCAGAAAACTAATCTGCTTCTGCTGCTTATTCTGCACGTCAGTGCGCGCGGCAACGGGATAGAGATAGAAATCGCCCAGCCGTTCGCGTGGAGGCGCTTCGATGCCGGGTTCGTCGAGCACGCTTTCAGGGAAATTCATCCCCGACCCGCGCCCCGGTTGTCCCGCGACAAGGATAAGGTTCGCGTTCTTATAATCCACGCCGCTGTTGTTGGTCAGTGTCACCCAACCCTGCATATCCATCGTGCCCGCCTTCTCATCGAACAGCGCGACATAATCGGCGGTCCAACCGAGTGAGGGGGTGAGATAGGTCAACGTCGCGGGCGTGCGTCCGCCAGTTCCGGACTCCAACGTCACCGACAAAGTCGGGCGCGCGCGCATATTGGGCGGCACTTTGTCGAAAATCACCCGCACCGGCAGGCCATCATCGCGGAGCACTTCAATCCGTGGCCCGATTTGCAGGACAACGCCGCCATTGGCCGATAGCACCCGCGCGCGTTCCCGCGTTTCCGCGCCCGTCGCGGGGTTCATGCGGACAAGAGTGACGTCTTCACCCACTGCCTTTTCCATTAGTTTGGCAGGTGTCAGCAGGTCGTAATCGAAATTCTGTTCAACAATGGCGATATTCTGTCCGGCTAACGTCACCGTTTCGGGGCGGATGACGGCGGACACATCGGGAAATTCCTGCTTGCTGCGCCCTTTGGGCAAAGTCAGGACGCGGCGGTCCTGAACCAAGGTCGTACCGCCATTATAAATGGTTAGCGTAACGTCGCCTTGCGCCGATGGGCCAGTTGGGTCCGCCGAATCCTGCGCCGCCGATGGAGCGGAAAGCGCCAGCATTGCGGCCAATGCCACCCCGCCAAGCGCGCCAGCGCGGCTCATTTTCAAACCCAAACCTTGCTTTTTCGTGCCAATCATCGCCCAATCTCCCATCGAAAAACGCTCTAAATGCCAATAGAAACAGGTTAGAGTCGATTTGATGGCTTGATTATGAACAGGGATTGGACAATCAGTAAAGCCTCTATTCATCATGGGTCGCATAGAGGGTTCATGTAAGTGGCGGGGGCCATTAGCAGCGGCATGGTGCCAAAGCGGCAGTCACTTCGTTTTTTTGGGGAGTATCCAAATGAAGAAATTTTTTGCTTTTGCCGCTGCTGTTGCTGTGGCCGCCACTCCGGTTTCGGTTGCGCACGCCGCTCCTGCGCCGGAATATCAGGCGAATGTTGAATGTGCGGCGTTCTATGGCCTGCTCGCCATGGCAACCGAAGACAATCAAACCGAATCCGAAGGCTATATCCAAAGCGCGGCCAACTTCGTTGTGAAGGCGTCGCAAGAAAGCGGCAAGTCGCAAGACGACGTCATGGCCGATTTGTCCACGCAAATGGAAGCTGACGCAGCCGTGATGAGCGACGATGCGAAGCTTAGCGCCTATGTTGAGGACCGTGCAACCCGTTGCTAATCGGTCTTTCCGCGCTTGATTGCGCGGAAATTTGATACAAATGTCCGGATGGAGCGCCCGCTTCATCCGGATTTTTTATGCGCGCGGCCAACCCATGGCTTGAATTGGGATGCCATTGGTGGCTAGGCCACCTCACATGCAAGGGGCAAAACAGACAAAGCGGGGCAAAAATGGCGAACCAACTTCCTTTTTTCGGCGGCGGTATGCATGACCGGTTGGACCCCGTACGGCAATCGGTGGAGGCGCAAACCGCAATGCTGCAACGCACCGATGCGCGGGTGCTGCATCTGACCGATGGGTTGGACCCCGTTTTTGAAGGACAGGTGCTTGCATGGCGCGTCGTTGCCGATGTGCCGATGGACAGCGCGTTGTTGATGCTGGGCGAGGATGGGGCGGGACGGCCCTGCTTTGCCGAATTGCCACCCACGCGCCGCAGCCTGCCAACGCCAATGAACCGCGCATTATGGCCAATGCTGGCGGGCCTAAATCTGCAGGAAGCAGGCCTATACGCCACAGCGCGCAGTCTTATCGATTGGCACCAACGCCACGGATTTTGCGCGGCGTGCGGCGGCGCGACGAAACCCCAAAAGGGCGGCTGGGCAAGGGCCTGCGCAGATTGCGGGGCGGAGCATTTCCCGCGTGTGGACCCCGTAGTCATCATGCTCGCCGTGCATGACGGGCGGATATTGTTGGGACGGCAAAGGCCTTGGCCCGCCGGTCAATACTCCGCGCTTGCCGGATTTGTGGAGCCGGGCGAGTGTCTTGAGGATGCCGTGGCGCGGGAGTTGTTTGAGGAAGCAGGCATCCGCGTTCGGGATGTGCGCTATATCGCCAGCCAACCTTGGCCGTTTCCATCGTCGTTGATGGTGGGCTGCATTGCGGAATGTGATGACCCCGCACTAACTTTGGATGAGGCCGAAATCGAACATGCGTTCTGGGCGGAGCGGGCCGATGTCGTTGTCGCTCTTGAAACGCCCGAAACCGCGCCGTTCAAATTGCCAAGCCCGATTGCGATTGCGCACCACTTGATTGCGGCGTGGGTGAAGGAAACTGAGGTATCGGAAACGGGGCTAAATCCGGTCGCTTAGCATAAGCGCCAACGCCTCAATCCCCGCCTGATCCTCGGAATCAAAGCGGGCGGGCGTGGGAGAATCGAGGTCGATAACGGCAATCACCGCCCCATCGCGCTTCACCGGCACGACCAGCTCCGACCGGCTGTCGGCATCACACGCGATATGGCCGGGGAAGGCGTGGACGTCGTCCACCAATTGGCTGTCCCCGCTAGCCGCCGCTGCGCCGCAGACACCGCGGCCCAAGGCAATGCGAATACACGCGGCTTTTCCCTGAAACGGGCCAAGAACCAGTTCGCCGTCTACCATCCGGTAAAACCCCGTCCAATTGCAATCGGGCAGGAATTGCATCAGCAGCGATGCGACATTGGCCATATTCGCCACGCCATCCGGCTCCCCCGCCGTGACCGCATCGGCGGCGGATAATAGGTCTGCATAGAGCGTGGGCTTGTCGGCTGTGTTGGGGGCAAAATCAAACATTGGGCATTCATAAAGCCTTTGCTATGGCGCGTCCATGACTTCGCCCACAAAAACCGCCACCCCCCCAAAAATTCCAGGGCATATACTGGCCTTTGGCGCGGCGTGCGGCGGCATAGCGCTATTCTCCCTCATGGATTCCGCGATGAAGGAATTGGCGTTGGCCATGGGCGCATTGGCGGCGACGTTCCTGCGCAATTGCCTCAATAGCCTGTTCGCGGGCGCGCTGTTTGTGTGGCATAAAAAGGGCGCACCATCGCGGATTGCGCTGTTTCACCATGGGCGGCGGGCCTTGGTCATCGCGTTGATGTCGGTGCTGTTTTTCCATGGCATCACTTTGTTACCCTTGGCCGAATCTATCGCACTCAGTTTCATTGCGCCGGTCATCGCATTGGTCTTGGCCGCCGTGATGCTGGGTGAGACGATTGGCAATGGCGCGATATGGGCGTCGGTCTTTGGCCTTGCCGGTGTCGGCGTGATTTTGGCCGGAAGACTAAGCGGCGAATATCAGGCGGGCGCGGCAGAAGGCGCGGCGGCGGTGCTGATTTCCGCTTGCCTATACGCCTATAACCTCATCCTTGCGCGGCAACAGGCGATGGTGGCGGACGCGGTGGAGATTACGTTTTTCCAACCCGCGATCGTTGTGCTCCTCTTGCTGCCGTTCATTGTAGCGTTTCCGCCGGAGGCCGCGCTGGACCTCACCCAATGGGGTTTGCTGGCGGGTGCAGCGCTTCTCGCGATGATCTCGCTTCTGCTCATCAGCTGGGCCTATGCGCGCGCCGAAGCACAGGTTCTTATTCCCGTCGAATACACCGGATTCCTATGGGCGGCTCTGTTCGGATGGTTGTTTTTTGCCGAAGCGTTGACGGTTACCACCCTCATCGGCACAGCGCTGATTATCGCGGGCAGCATCATGGCGGCGCGGCGGCAACCGGCCTTGGCCGAAGAGCATGAGGCGTTCCCGGGATAAATTCGCTCTTGCGCAGCCGGAACGAGCGCCTATGTTAGCCGTATGGCACAAGTAATCGCATTGATCGTCGGCCTTTTGGCCTTGGTATTCACCCTTCCCGGCACAATTCCGTTTTTGGGGATTTTGAACTGGATTGGCCTACCCATCGCGCTGATCGGCGTGTTGATTGGCCATATGGGCAGTGGGCCTAGCAAATGGGGCCGCAATGTCTGTATCGCTTTTGCGGCATGGGCGGCATTCCGCCTCTTCGTTGGCGGCGGCATCCTGTAAGCCATAGACCATGACCGACGCGCAGGCCAAAACGCCTTCGGGTGAGGGTTCCGGCCTGCCATTTGCCGTTGGCGCGTATTTTTTGTGGGGATTGCTCCCCGCCTATTTCAAACTGTTATCGCATGTACCGGCGTTGGAAGTCGTGCTGCACCGCGTGGTGTGGACCGTGCCGCTCCTCCTGCTGATTGTGTTGGTGCGGCGGCAATGGCGCGATGTGCTGACCGCATTTACGCATGGGCCGGTGTTCCGGAACCTGATCCTGTCGGCCACGCTGATTGCCGCCAATTGGTTATGTTATTTGTGGGCAATTCAGGAGGGCCATGTGCTGGCCACGGCGATTGGATACTATCTCAACCCGCTGCTCAACGTCCTGCTCGCATGGCTGTTTTTGGGGGAGAAATTGCGCCCAATGCAGGGGGTGGCGGTGGCCATCGCTGGGCTGGGCGTTGCGATTTTGGCGTTTACAGCGTTTGACACGCTTTGGATTTCGCTGTTCCTCGCCGCTGCTTTTGCCTTTTACGGTTTGGTGCGTAAAGTCACGCCAGTCGGCGCGGTACCGGGGTTGACAGTGGAAACCACTTTGATGCTGCCGTTTGCCATCGCCGCGATCGTGTTCGCGTCGCAATTGCCGATGCTGTTCGGCGCGAATTACGCCCCCGCCTTTGGCCGAGACTTGGGGACCGATGGCTTACTCATCCTATCGGGCGCGATGACCGCTGTGCCGCTACTCCTCTTCGCAGTCGCGGCGCGGCGGATGAGTTATATCACCATCGGCTTTGT
Source organism: Sphingomonadaceae bacterium (assembly GCA_041736905.1). Taxonomy (GTDB): domain Bacteria; phylum Pseudomonadota; class Alphaproteobacteria; order Sphingomonadales; family Sphingomonadaceae; genus JBGSSR01. Next base: position 8,461 of record JBGSSR010000290.1, read on the forward strand.
CCAATATATCGGGCCAACATTGGCGTTTTTCGTCGGGTTGTTCCTATACAGAGAACCGCTGAGTGCGACGAAATTGGCCAGTTTCATCCTGATTTGGATCAGCATCGCGGTGTTCAGCCACGATGCCTGGAAAAACCGGCCCAATGCCAAACTTGCGGCCTTACCGTAAATCGCCAAGCAACGCGCCGGCGAAATCCTTGACCAACGGATAGGCCTCGGCCGGCATATATTGCGTCATCAATGTCGCGCGCACCTTTTGGGTTTTCAAAATGCTGGCCAGCGTCCCTGCTGCCCCGCCCCAACCATAGCTGCCGCTCATGAATCCGGTACCCACGCGTCCGCCCGCACCGAATAGGCTGCCATCGATCATTGTGCCCTTGGTGGTCACGCCTTCGGGTAGCAGGTTGGATGTGCCCACTGCAATCATATCGGGATGCATAATTTGCCGGTCATTGGCCACGCCATCGTTGAGGAGCATGGCGAGGAAACGGTCATAATCGCGCGCGCTCGATACCAAACCGCCGCCGCCAAAGGGGACGCTCGGCTTGTCAAACCACACGCTGTCGCTGCCCAAATCGATGGGCATTGGGAAGCCATTCATCAGCAAATAATTGTCGCTGAACCGCGCCGCCTCCGACTTCGGCACTTGGAAATAAGTGCTATCCATGCCGATGGGGCGCATGAAATCATTGACCAGATAGTCACCGAAATCCTTGCTCGTCACGACCTCAATCACGCGGCCCAACACGTCCAGACTGGCCGAATAGGACCATTTGCTGCCGGGTTCCGCGATCAGGGGAAGGGATGCTATCCGCTCGCTAAAGTCCTTTAGGCTCGGCGGATCGGGCAATACGAATGCCTTCGCCATCGGCAATTTGGAGAGCGGCCCGCCATTCAGGCCCAACCGCATATAGGCATCACGCAAGGCCCCCTCGGCGGAGATTAGATAGCTTAGCCCGCTGGTATGCGTCAGCAAATGGCGCACGGTAATCTGCGTTTTTGCCGCCACCCCGTCCAGCGACGCCGCAGGATTGGTGGCCACCTTCATATTAGCAAATTCGGGCAGCATATCGGCAATCGGCTGGTCCAGCTTCATCTTGCCTTCGCCGAGGAGTTTCATCGCCGCCATGCCGGTAATCGGCTTGGTCATCGAATAAATGCGCCACAACGAATCGGGCGAGGGTGCGGTTTTGCCGCCGAAGGCCAGCGCGCCTGCGTGCGCCGATTGCCAGGCTTCGGGGTCACCGCCGCGCCCGATCATGGCCAGCATTCCGGCGACTTTACGGTCGTTTACATAGGATGTGCAGAGCGCCATCAGGTTGGGCAGTGGTGCGGCTTCCTTTGCCCAGGCCGCCGATGGCATTGCAAACGCCGCGCCCATCGCGCCGCCAAGGCCAAGGAACGCGCGCCGACTGAACGCCTGTGCCATCGCCTGTTCCAACATGGGGTTCGCTTCGCCTGCAATGGACCAAATGGGGTGCGACATAGTTTAGTCTCCTTGTGCGACGGCTCTTTGTGCCGCCTTTGCAAATAATGTGGGCAGGCCCGATGTTTCCCAATCCGCCACCTTGGCCCATCGGCCTTCGACCAGTGGATCGGGCGCGTCCGGCGGCAGAATGGCGATTTTGACGGATAGGTAAAGCGTGAAATGGGTGAAGCCATGCTGAACAAGTCCGGCGTCAACCCAATCCGCCTCAAAAGGCGGCGTAGCGTGGCCATTGGCCCGCGCACTCCATCCGTCATCGGGCAGGGCCGCCATCCCGCCGAGCATCCCCTTGGCGTAGCGTTTGGCGAGCCAAAATGCATCGCCGCGCTGTATCCAGAATGCCGTGCCCGTTCGCTCTGGCTTGGCTTTTTTGGGTGGTTTGATGGGTAGGGTGTCGGCGATGCCCGCCGTCCGCGCCGCACAGTGGGGCGATAAGGGGCAAAGCAAGCATTGCGGGTTTCTCACCGAACAAAGGCCCGCGCCTAGGTCCATCATCGCCTGTGCAAAATCGCCGGGCCGGTCGGTGGGCGTCATCTCCGCCACGCGTGCACGAATTTCAGATCTAGCAGCGGGCAGGGGCGTCAGAATGGCGAACAGGCGCGCCGTCACCCGCTCCACATTGGCATCGACCACCGGCGCGGCCTCTCCAAAGGCAATGCTGGCAATGGCGGCGGCAGTGTAATCACCGATACCGGGCAGAGTGCGCAGTTCGGCGGCGGCGGGCGACAACTTGCCCCCATGTTCAGCCACCACGGCCCGTGCGCAAGCGATCAAGTTGCGCGCACGGCTGTAATAACCTAGCCCCGCCCATGCCGCCATCACCTCTGCCTCCGGTGCGGCGGCCAGCGCGGTGAAATCGGGCCAGCGGGCAGTGAATTTGTTAAAATACGGGATGACCGCCGCGACGGTCGTTTGCTGCAACATCACCTCCGACAACCACACGCGATAGGGGTCCGGCAGCTGAGCGCCATTGGATTGGGCATTGGGCGGGATTCGCCATGGCAATTCACGCGCATGCCGGTCGTAATGCGCCAACAGGTCGCGGGCGATTGTTTGTTCGCTTAAGGTTGCATCACTCTCGACTTGCATAGGGCATCTATGGCATGAGGCACGCCATGACGGAACCCGCCTCAAAGATAAAACGCACGCCAAAAGCGAAAGCTCAAGTGAAGGCTGGGCCAAAGCCCGCATTTGTCCGTGCGCGGGGCGGTGACGCGCGGGCGATTTCCGACCTGTTACCCGACATTGGCCGCGCCGCATTTCGCCGGTTCGGCTTTGTGCAAAGCAGCGTGGTGTCCCGTTGGCGCGAAATTGTCGGGGCAACTTACGCCGATGTGTCGGTGCCGGAGGCCATTCGCTTCCCAAGAGGTGAGCGCGCGGGCGGCACATTGGAACTGGTCGTGACCGGTGCCTTCGCCCCCCAATTGCAAGCAGTGCAGGGCGAGATTATTGAGCGCGTCAACCGTTTCTTCGGCTATGCCGCCGTGGCCAAAATCCGGATGCGGCATGGTGTGGTTAGCCCAGCGCAAACCGCCTCCAATCCGCGTCAGCCCCCCCCCGCGCTCCGCCCTGTTTCTATTGAATTGGGCGACAGCCTGCGCGCGATTGTGGACCCAGAACTCAGCGCCGTGTTGAAATCGCTTGCCGAGGCGGTAGACGCGAAGGACGCGCCCAAATCGCCAGTCGCCGATGACCCCTTTGCCCGATTGTTCCCGACGGGCGTTCCGAAAATCAGCTAACGACGAGAGCATTATGCGTAAAATTGTCCCATCCTTTGTTGTCGCCGCCGCGCTTGGCGCAGTCAGTCTAGCCGCTGCGCCGGTATTGGCCGGAAAACCCGCCGCCAAACCAGCCGCAAAGGCCGCGCCTTATGCGCCAAAGGTGACGATGACCGCCGCGGGCAATCCCATCTTGGGCGATCCGGCGGCACCCAAAAAGGTGGTGGAATATCTGTCCTACGCGTGCGGCCATTGCGCCCATTTCCATGGCGCAGACTATAAAACCCTGCGCGACACGCAAATCGCCACGGGCAAAGTCAGCTTAGAAATCCGCCCCATTGGCCACAACATCGTCGGCGTCGCCGCCGCCATGGCCGTGGGGTGCAGCAAGCCGGGCTATTTCTATCGCACGCACGCCTTATTTCTTGAAACGCAAGGCACGTGGCTCACCAAAATCACTGGTGCGAATGCGGCAACGATGAAGACATTTGAAACCGGCGACGCGGTTTCGCGGATAAAGGCCGTGGCGCGCTATGGCGGATTTTACGCGATGATGGCGAAACGCGGCACGAGCGAGGCGCAATTAAACGCCTGTTTCGCCGATCCAAAGGGATTGGAACGTGTCCTTACCAACGGCGAAATGTTGGGTAAGGCCACGGGTTCGATGCCCACCCCCACGTTCCTCGTCAATGGACAACTCGCCGGCGGCAAAGGAACAGTGGCCGCGCTGCTGCCCGCTTTGGGCAAGTAAGCGCCGTCCTATTGAATCCACCGTGCTTGGCGGCTATGGCATTAATCATAATGGGCGCGCAAGGGCGGCCCCTATCGGATAAGGATAACGCAACATGGCTCTTCGTCGCGCAAAATGGATCATGGCATTGGCACTTCCTCTGGCTTTGGCTGCTTGTGGTGGGGCCAGCGAAGGCGCGGAGAAAACCGATACGGCGCTCGAAACCGTTGCGGCTCCGGCGGGCAAGGCCTGGTCGAAAACCGTTGTTGCCACCGAAGAAGGCGGCTTCCGCATGGGCAATCCTGATGCGCCATTGAAGTTGGTGGAATATGGAAGTTTGACGTGCAGCCATTGCCGCGATTTTAAAAAAGAGGCCTTTCCCGAATTAATGGAAATGGTGGATAGCGGGCGTTTGTCCTTTGAAATGCGAACCTTCATGATTGGCGCGCAAGACATTGCGCCAACCGTGATTGTGCGCTGCGCCGGGGGAGCGGATCGCTTTTTTCCGCTTATGAACGCATGGTATGATGATTGGGATGCCAATATGGCCAAAATCATGGAAGTAACCAAAGACCAGGCCAAGCTGGCCACACTCAATGCTATGGCACCCGATAAAGCGGGCGCGGAATTGGGACGGATGAGTGGCGTCGTCGATTTCTTTTCCGCACGCGGCGTGAGTGCGGATCAAGCCAACACGTGTTTGGCGAGCAAGCCTGAACTCGATAAATTGAACGCCATTTCCGAATTGGGTAATAAGGAAGACGTCAAAGGAACGCCAACCTTTTTTCTCAACGGCGCGAAGGTGGTTTTCAGCGGTTGGGTGCCATTGAAAAACCAACTGCGCGATGCAGGCGTGCGCTGAGTCCCTCTCTACAATCATCGGATAAAGGGCGCGGGCGGTGCAGTTAAAGCGCCTGCGCCTGTCCGGCTTTAAAAGCTTTGTTGAACCGGCGGAATTGCGCATTGAGCCGGG
>JBGSSR010000305.1:0-2143 GCA_041736905.1 Sphingomonadaceae bacterium
CTCGCCATCGGCGGCGCGGCGGCGGTTTTGGCCGATGCCGAGGGCCTGCCCGCGCACGCCGCATCCGTGCGCAAGCGGTTGGACGCGAACGATATTTCGGCGAACACACTCGCCACCTTAGAGGATTAATCCATGACTTCCGACAAATCGGGCGACCGCAGCCCCCAAGCGCGCAGCGCCGCGCGCCTTGCCGCCGTGCAGGCCTTATACCAACGCGAAATGGAAAAAACGCCGGTTCCCACCCTGCTCCGCGAATTTCATCACCACCGTCTGGGCGCCCAAATTGAGGACGACCAATATGCCGACGCAGAGGTCGATTTCTTCAACGACGTGGTCAGCGGCGTGGACGCCCGCGCGGGCGAAATCGACCTGCTGATTGAGGGAAAATTAGCCGAAGGCTGGAAAATCAGCCGCCTTGACCGCACGATGGTACAAATCCTGCGCGCCGGAACCTATGAGCTATTGGCGCGCAAGGACGTCGCCGTCGGCACCGCGATCAACGAATATCTGGACGTCGCCCACGCGTTCTTTGATGCCAAGGAAGTGAAGTTTGTGAATGGGTTGCTGGATGCGTTGGCGAAGGATATTCGTGAGGTAGGTTAGGGGGTAGTTGGTTGGGAATCTTCCAACCGCGCCAATGCCGCTTTGGCCTTGGCGTGTTCTGGGTCAATTTCCACTGCCTTTTGCAGCAAGCTTTTTGCACGATTGAGGTCCCGCTCCACTCCATCGCCGATCAAATACAATTGCGCCAATGAGAAACATCCGTCGGCGTGTTCTAACACACATGCTTTGTCATAAAGGGCGGCCGTCTTGGCAACATCGAATTCTCGCGCAAGTGGATTGCCAAAGAAGCCACCCATGACGAAACAGGCCTTGCCATCACCGCGTTCGCATCCCAATTCGATGTAACTTAGGCCTTTTTCTTCGTTAGCTTCAACGCCCTCACCATTAAAATAGCTTAGCCCAAGGTTGAAACACGCTTGCCCTCTGCCAGCATCACACGAACGCTGATATAATGTAGCGGCCTTGACCTGATCTTTCTCGGTTCCATGGCCGAAGTCGTAATAGACCCCTGCATCATAACAACCTTCGGCGGTTTTCTCATTACAAACGCGTTCGAAGAAAGTGAGGGCTTTGGAAGCATCCTCGGCTACCCCTTCGCCATTACCGTACATCAGTCCGGTATAGACGCAGCCTTGTTCATAGCCGAACATGCAGGCGCGCTCATAAGCCGCCACAGCCTTCGTATCGTCCATTGGAACGCCATCGCCGAAATCATAGGTTACGCCGAGCACAAAACAGGCGTAGGCATTTTCTTTGTTACAGCCCGATTTCATATAATAGAGTGATTTTTCGGCGTCTTTGGCCACACCATTTCCTATAAGATATAGTTCTCCTAAGTTTGCACAGCCAAGCCCGTCGTTGCCGTCACAGGCCTTTTTATATAATGCGAAGGCCTTAGCATAATCTTGGGTTACACCCTCGCCGTCTTCGAACAAAACGCCCAGGTTGTTGCAGGCTTCAACGAAATCGTCGTTGCAGGCCTTTGTATAAAGTTCAGCAGCTTTGGCGTTATCTTGTTGAACGCCAATGCCCTTCCGATAAGCGATGCCACCTTGATGACATCCATAGGAGTCGCCCAATTCGCAACTTCGCATAAATAAATTAAAGGCTTTAGCTTGGTCTTTGGCAACGCCCTCACCGAAATCATAGGAATAGCCAAGTCGGCCGCACGCATCGCCATCACCCGCGTCGCACCCCTTTTCCCAAGCTGCTATTTGCGCGGCGTCGGGAATGTCGGAGACCTCCCCATCCTGTGCCATTGCCCCATGCGGCATAACGATTGCAACGAACATCGCGGCGGCGGATAGGGCAATTCGGCGGAGGGTCAGGGCCAACATAGAGAACGCAATTCCTTACAAGCGGCGGTAGATGGCGACGAGGAGTTTTTCCCGCGCCCTCCTCCCCTTCATGCCGCACGCCTCGCCCCTTGGCAAGGGCCGCAAAGGGTAAGGGCCGCCCGCCTTTGATCGCCTTGCCTCACCCCCGCCGTTCCTCCACACCCTGGCACACCGCCATCCGGCCAAAGGCCTCGTCAAACTCGGCCAAGTCCAATTCTCCGCCGCCGTCCCTCGCGCCTGCC
>JBGSSR010000333.1:0-6234 GCA_041736905.1 Sphingomonadaceae bacterium
CCTATACGTCGCGTTGACTTCATAGCGGTGGCGGTGGCGCTCGCTAATGTCCACGCCGCCATAAATGCCCGCGACATGGCTGTTCGCGGATAGCTTGGCGGGATAAGCACCAAGCCGCATGGTGCCGCCCAAATCGCCGCCTTGCTCCCGCGTTTGCAGGCCATCGGCCGTCATCCATTCGGTGATCAGGCCGACAATCGGTTCGCCCTTATCGCCAAATTCGGAGGTGGTAGCATGGGTCAGGCCGGCGGTATTCCGCGCGCCCTCGATACAGGCCATTTGCATGCCGAGGCATATGCCAAAGAACGGCACACCGCGTTCGCGCGCGAACTTGATGGCAGCAATCTTGCCTTCCGACCCACGCTCGCCAAAGCCGCCGGGGACGAGGATGGCGTGCAGCGGCTCCAACCGCGCAACCAACTCGGCCTCGTCTTCCTCAAACATTTCGGCATCAAGCCAACGGATATTGACCTTCACACGGTTGTGCAAACCGCCGTGAACCAAAGCCTCGTTGAGCGATTTATAAGCATCGGCCAGCCCGACATATTTGCCAACCACGCCAATGGTAACCTCGCCCTCTGGATTTTCACGACGGTCGACGATATCGATCCAGCGCGCCAAATCGGGGGCCTTGGCGTCGTGAATACCAAACGCGCGCAGGACTTCATCGTCCAATCCCTCGGCATGATATTGCATGGGTACGGCGTAGATGCTCGACGCATCTAATGCTGGGATAACTGCTTCCACCCGCACATTACAAAACGCTGCGATTTTGCGTCGCTCGTTCTCCGGCAAGGGATGCTCACACCGGCACAGCAACACGTCGGGTTGAATGCCCAGCGACGTCAATTCGCGCACGCTGTGCTGCGTCGGCTTCGTTTTCAACTCACCAGCGGCGGCGATGTAGGGAACCAACGTGACGTGGACGGATAATGTGCGCTCGCGCCCCAATTCATTCCGCATCTGCCGAATCGCTTCGATAAAGGGCAATGATTCGATGTCGCCAACGGTGCCGCCAATTTCGCATAACACGAAATCAAGGCCATCAGTGTCCGCCTGCGCAAACGCCTTAATCGCATCGGTAACATGGGGAATCACTTGCACCGTCGCGCCCAGATAATCGCCGCGCCGTTCGCGCGTGATGATTTGCTGATAAATCCGCCCGCTGGTCACATTGTCGGATTGCCGCGCCGCAACGCCGGTAAAACGTTCATAATGGCCAAGGTCGAGGTCGGTCTCCGCCCCGTCATCAGTGACGTACACCTCACCATGTTGATAGGGCGACATCGTGCCTGGATCGACATTGAGATAGGGATCGAATTTGCGAATGCGCACGCGGTATCCACGCGCCTGCAAAAGGGCCGCCAAAGAAGCTGCCATTAAACCTTTGCCAAGCGAGGAAACCACGCCGCCGGTGATGAATATATACCGCGTCATGGGAGGAGAGAGGCTTAAGCCACTTTCGTTTGTTTGTCCAAGCGTTGCCGCGTGAACAGGGAAAAGAATCTGTGCAAAACGAAAAATGGAGCGGTGTTAGGGCCGCGCCATTGGGAATTCGGATTAACGCGAAACGGGAATTTCATCCTTCGCAGGCGCGGGTTCAGCAGGTGCAGTAGCAGGAGCCGCTCCGGTCGGTGCCGAAGGGGCGGTCTCAGCAGGTGCCGTCTGCGTCGCCGCATCACGCTTGAAACTGGTGTCCAACGTGCTGCTCTTGCCCTTGTTTGAGGCAACCACGGCCAAACTAATCGCCAGCACAATAAACAATGTGCCCAAAATCGCGGTCGTGCGCGTCATGAAATCCGCAGCGCCGCGTGCCGACATCAGGCCCGAAGGGCTGCCCCCCACGCCAAGGCCGCCGCCTTCGGATTGTTGCATCAGGATAACACCGACCAACGCCGCCGCGACAATGCCCAAAATAACGATAAGGAAGTGAAATAGACCCATGGTCGCAAAAACTCTCTTTTGATTCAGCTGCGCAAACAGCCCGTTTCGGCCCTGTTAAGGCCATCCTATAGGGCGCACATAAGCGCGAAAAAGGTATTTCGCAAGGCTTGGCGAACCGAAGTCACGCCATAAGCGCGTTCGCGGCGGCAACAATCGGCGCGAATTTTGCGGCGGTCAGGCTGGCCCCGCCGACCAAACCGCCATCGACATTATCGATGGCCAGCAACTCGGCAGCATTGTCGCCATTCATGGAACCGCCGTAGAGGATGCGCACGCCCTGCCCCGCCTCGCCCAAATCGGCGACCAATTGTGCGCGGATGGCGGCGTGCATTTCGGCCACGTCCGCCATCGAGGGGATTTTGCCGGTGCCAATGGCCCAAATCGGTTCGTAAGCGATGGTCAGCCATTCTGCGCTCGCTTCGGGGGGCAAGCTGGCGGATAGTTGCCCGGTAACGCGGCCCACAGCATTACCCGCTTCTCGCTCTTCATCACTCTCACCGACACACAGGATAACACGCAATCCGGCGGATTTGGCGGCCAAGGCCTTTGCCATTATGTCCGCGTCTGTTTCGTGTTGGTCCACACGGCGCTCGCTATGTCCAACGATGGTGATCACTGCGCCCGCCTCGGCCAGCATCGTCGCCGACAAGCAACCGGTATGCGCCCCAAATGTGTTGTGATGGCAATCCTGCGCACCTATCCAAAAGTTCGGAGCGGCCATCGCTGCCGATGCGATAAGCGTCGCGGGCAGGCATAAAGCGCAATCAACCCCGTCCACGCGGTCCAATGCAGCAATGGCCTGCACATCGGCCAAATCCGCCAAAAGGCCGTTCATTTTCCAATTGCCCGCAATCAGAAAGCCTCGATTTTTGGCGGCGTTTCTCATCGTTATAACCCCGTACCGGAAAACTATGTGCACCTCGTGAATACGAATGCAAGAGGCGCGTTAGCAAAAGCCGCGCGCTTGTCCAACAGAGATTATAGCGCGAGTTGACAAATGAACGACCGCACATTCGTCGGTTCGCGCAAACTTAACGGAATAAACTTAGGTTGATTGCGCGCGCTTGCTTGCCTAAAGCAGGCGAAATGCCTCAAAGCAGGCATAGCATAGCGCCGTGACCGGCGCATATTGACGGATTAAAAGATTATGATTGGTGCCATTCGTTCGCTGTTTGATTCGTGGATTGGGCGCTTGCTGGCGCTAGGTTTTGTTGTGCTTGTCGGCTTGGCGTTTGCTTTGTCTGATGTGTCGGGCACTTTGACGGGCCAAGCTTCGGCTTCAACCATTGCGAAAGTGGGCGGCGAGACCATCACAAGCGCCGACTTCCGGCAGGCAATGGACACGCGCCATCGTCAGGCGCGCGAGCAAAACCCCAATATCAGCATGGACATTTTCGTGCGTGAGGGCGGCGCAGAAGCGACATTGGATCAATTGGTCAACATCTTCCTGATTGCTGCATTTGCCGAAGAAAACGGTATTGGCGTTAGCGAGCGGATGGTAGATAGCAGCATTGCCGAAAATACTGGCCTGGCGGATAGCACCGGAAAGGTGGACCGGACGCAATTGCAAAGGCTCTTGTCCGACCGCAACATGACGGAGGAATTCCTTCGTCAATCGTTTCAACATGACCTTTATGTCGAACAAATGCTGCCCGTGACCAGCTTCGGGCTTGTCATGCCGGATAGCTTGACCAACAATTATGCGTCGATGTTCTTTGAACGCCGCGTCGGCCGCTCGGCAACTTTGCCGTCCACGACATTTGCTCCCAAAACGCCGCCGAGCGAGGCCGTTTTGAACGATTACTATAAGAAAAACGCCGATAAATTTACTCTGCCAGAACGCCGCTCTATTCGGTATGCCCTGTTCACGCCCGCGGTCGTTGGCGACAAGGCCAAGCCGACGGATAAGGAAATTTCCGACTATTACGCCGCGAATGCGGACGCTTATTCCGCCAGTAAAATTGTCAGTTATGAGCAAATCATTGTGCCAACCGAGGCTGTGGCGAAATCAGCGCAGGCCAAATTGGCGGGTGGCACATCGATTGACGCAGTGGCAAGCGAGCTTGGCTTTTCCGCGACTAAGGAAACTGTGGCGAGCCAATCCACGATGGCGGCCAAGTCCTCGGATGCCGTTGCTAAGGCTGTGTTCGCGGCTCCCTCGGGCGGCATCGCTGCTCCAGCGGAAAGCGACTTTGGCTGGCACATCATTCGTGTTTCGAAAGTGGAAAATCGCCCTGCCCGTTCGCTGGCCGAGGCACGGTCCGAAATCTTTGGCATTCTTGAAAAAGAAAAGGGCGAGCAAGCCTTCGCTGAAATGACCACTGATATGCAGGACCGATTGGAAGATGGCGATTCGCTTACCGTCGTGGCAAAAGAATATGGCCTGACCGTTGAATCGACGCCAAAAATCCTGTCCATGGGCCTCAACCCCGATGATCCCAATTACAAGCCACGCACAGAATTGGGGGCCATCATTGGGCCTGCATTCCAAATGAGTGTGGACGATGGCGGCAGCTTGGTCGAGGTTGAGCCGGGCAAAACCTATGCCTTGTTTAGCGTCATTGAAGTTGATGAGGCGGCGCCTGCTCCCCTGAAGGACATCCGCAATGATGTCATTAAAAGCTGGGCTATGGCCGAGGGGCAAAAGGGCGCGAAAGCAGCGGCGGATAAGATTGTCACGGATGTAAAGGGCGGCAAGTCGCTGGAAGAAGCCGTCGCCACCATTAGCGCACAGTTGCCGCCGCTGGCCACATTAAGCGGCACACGGCAGGAATTGGCGCAGGCCGGACCCAATACGCCGATGGCATTGTTCACGTTGTTTGAAGTGCCATTGGGCGGTGTGCGCGCCGCTGACGTAGGCAATGATCGCGGATATTTCGTTATCTTCGTTGACAGGATTGAACCTGCCAAATTGGCGAAAGAAGATCCGTTGCTTGCGCAATTTGCGGCCAGCTATCAACGCGATGTCGATCAGGAATTGCAACGCCAATTCGTCGACGCAATGCGCAGCGATGTTGTCGTTGAAATCAACGATGACGCGGTAAACGCAACTAAGAAGCAGATAACCGGCGATAGCTAACCCTAGCCGTCGGTCCCTTTTTCGTCACTGGCGCGCGCCAGAGATGGTGCGGAGAAAATACATATGGCTCTCGCTGCGGCGACCCTGATTTGGCGGCGGCGGATTGCCGACACCGAAACGGCGGTGTCGGCGGCGCTTAAGCTGATGCAGCCGAGGCGCGGGGATTTTCTTTTGGAATCGGTGGAAGGCGGCGAACAACGCGGGCGGCATTCGCTCATTGGTCTTGCCCCCGACCTTGTCTTTCGCGCGCATGAAGGCATGGCGGAAATCAACCGATCGTGGGATTTTGACCGCGAGGGATTTGCGGCGGTTGAGGGCTGCCCCCTCAACGCTCTGCGCGCACTCGCCGCCGAATGTCGCGCCGACGTACCGCCGGAATTGCCCAGCGCCTTGGCCTGCCTCGTCGGCTATTTCGGCTATGAGACGGTAACTTTAGTAGAACCTATAAAGCGCGCAAAACCGTCTCCGCTTGCCCTGCCCGATATGATTTTCGTGCGGCCGACTGTCATCCTTGTGTTCGACCGGTTGACCGATGAGCTGTTCCTTGTGTCGCCGGTGTGGGAGGTGTCGTCCGCGAATCTTGCCCGCGCGGAGGAAAGGTTGGATGCGGTGGAGCGGATGCTTGACGCGCCTTATTCTGCGGCGCAAGGCCAGCCCGCTGGAGTGACATTGGCCAACGCGCCCACGCCGGTCTTGCCCGATGGCCAATATGCAGCGATGGTCGCGCGCGCAAAAGACTATATAGAGGCTGGCGATATTTTTCAGGTCGTGTTGGCTCAACGGTTTACAATGGACTTCCCGTTGCCGCCGATTGACCTGTATCGCGCATTGCGCCGCGTGAACCCGTCGCCGTTCCTCTATTTTCTGGACTTGCCGGAGTTTGCAATCATCGGTTCGTCGCCCGAAATTCTGGTCCGCGTGCGCGACGGAGAGGTCACCATCCGCCCCATCGCTGGCACCCGCCCTCGCGGGAAAACCGCCGCAGAGGACGCCGCCAACCGCGCCAGCTTACTCGCCGATCCCAAAGAACGCGCAGAGCATTTGATGCTGCTTGATCTGGGCCGCAATGACGTCGGCCGCGTCGCCGCCGCTGGCACAGTCCAAGTCACCGATAGCTATATGGTCGAAATGTACAGCCATGTGATGCACATAGTTTCCAACGTGACGGGCGGTTTAGCGGCGGATAAAGACGCCATCGACGCCATGTTCGC
>JBGSSR010000006.1:0-3089 GCA_041736905.1 Sphingomonadaceae bacterium
CACCAGCGCCTTGGCGGCATCCTCCTGCCCCTCCTCGGTAAGGCGCATCGCTTCGGCCAACGCCGCGCCTAAGCTGCTGCCGACATCACCCTTTGCCAATCGCCGCGCAACCTCGGCATGGCGTGCCGCGTCCTCCCGCCGACCTTCTGTCATCGCCAGCACCGCCAGCCCGCCATGCGTTTCCGCAAAGCTGTCATCCATGGCAAGCGCCCCCTCAAAACACCGCCGCGCCTCGGTCAAGTTCCCCGCGACATACCACGCCCAACCGGCCCCGACCCAGCTACCCAAATGGTCGCCAAAGATTTCTGCCCCCGTCTCCATCGCTCGCGCCGCCGATTCGGGCTTTCCCTCGGCGAGGTCGGTGAGGCCCAGCCCAATCCAAGCCCGCGCATTCTTCGGCGTCGCGGCGATCGCCGCCTGAGTATTCTTATTCTTATTCTTATTCTAATTCTAATTCTAATTCGGTGACAGTTTACTTAAAACAAATCCCTCTATCCCCGACCCACATTTCCCCCATTGCCCCAAACAGCATTCCCGTCCATACCCTCCCCATGCCAGAAACCTTCACTATCGCCGCTATCGCCTGGGCCGTTATCTTGGGCGGGGCGGGGGGTTTGCTCACCACCATTGGCCCGTGGTATCGCAATCTGAAAAAGCCTAGTTTTCAGCCGCCCGACTGGCTGTTCGGGCCGGCGTGGACGATCATCCTTGGCCTGGCCGCATGGGCCGCGGTGCTTTCATGGGAGGGCGCGGTCGATGAGACGGGGCGCACCGTTATCATCATACTCTATGCCGTCAATTTCGTGGGCCATTTCCTTTGGTCGCCGCTGTTTTTCAACCTGCGGCGGCCGGATTGGGCGTTGATTGAGGTCATGTTCCTGTGGGGCTCAGTGTTGGCGCTGTTGATAGGCCTGCGCCCATTTTCGGTGTTGGCCAGTTGGCTCATCGTGCCCTATTTCATCTGGGTCAGTTTTGCCGCGATTTTGAACCTCGCCATCGTCCGGTTGAACGGGCCGTTTGGGGGTGGGGGCAGCGGTGATACTGAGGCGAACTAGGCCAGCGCACGGACACGTCCATTGAGCGACACATCGAACTTTAACGCGTTATGGAATGAGGCGGTTGATCGGAGAGACGCCAATGGAGGCGGCTTTTCGCCCGATGCCGTGCTGCTGCTCCGGCAGGCCATGGCCCTTGCGGAAGATGACTATGCGCAGGCAGTCGATGCGCAGGGGGAGGATGACGATGGCGAATACGCGCTCCTGAATGCGCAATTCAGGTTGGCCGATGTTTTGGGATTTCTAAGCAGGCAACTGTGGCTATCGGATAGCAAGGACGATCAGGACGAGGCCATCGCGCTCTGCATCCGCGCCGCCGATTTGCACAGTGCCTTGGCGGAAGTATTGACGCATGCGAAAAGCCATTATGACGCTTGTCTCGATCTAAAATGGGTGTGGCGGCGGTTGTTTAAGCGAGCGTTCCGCGGCCAATGGCGACTGTTTGGGGATGCTAGGCATTACGAGAAACGATGGTCAAGTCATTTCAGGCAGATGATGCGCATTTTGGTGGACCATGGGTGGACCTATTCCGACGTCGTAGCAGCAGGGAACCATAAAATCCCTGTCCCCGTGCTGTTTCCCGTGGATGTTTGCGATTGCGCGTTGTGCGCCGAAGAGGATGATGAGAGCGAGGATTGAGGGGCCATAAACTCGCCCCCACCTCTCACAAATACGGCGCCAATTGAAACTCCACCCGCCCCGCTTTGCCGCCACGGGTGTAGTCGAACGCCACTGTGTCCCCCGCCGCGCCATAGATTGCCTTCAAAAGCGCGTCCCAGCCTATGCCGCGCACTTCGTCGCCGACTTGGCATCCCGCCGCCGCCGCGGGGCTGCCAATGCCGACGTCGTCGATGGTGATGCGGTCGCCCTTTTGCTCAAACCAAAGGCCGGACATGGGGTAATCATGATCCGTTGGCGCGGCTAGGCCATTGGGTTTCAGATAGAGTTGCCGCGCCTTCGCATCGAAACCCATATGGAAATAGCGCAGTGCCTTTAGGCCGATGAGGCCGTCGATATGCGGGAATTCGGCAAGGCCCACCGACGGCTTCGTCACCGCGACCAAGGCGTTTTGCAGGACGAATTTATACAGCTTCATCCGGTCCACCCGGTACAATCGCGTCGGTATCCGCCCACGGCCAAAGCCGCGCGATTGCGTGGGGGCGTAGGGTTGTCCAGAGGTCCAAAGCCCGCTTTTCTCCGACCCATATTTGTCCAAAAACACCCACCCCGGCGCGCCGGTGTCGAGCAGGAATTTGCCATCAAAGCCGCCGACATGGCCATCGGCGCGCAGAAAACCATAATCCCTATCGCCCTTAAAACTATCGGGGATGGGGTAGTAACCCTCCCGCGTTTTGCGGCCACTTGGATAGATTCGCCATTCGCCCTTGATCAGGTCAAGGTCGCTATCGCGGCTCATGAACAGGCCGCCGCCGACAATGCCCGCGGCTTCTTCGGCGGTGGTGCCGTTCATCCAATCAATAGCGGCAAAGCTCATGCCATCGATGTTGAAGGCACCGCCGATTTCGACCGTTTTGGCGCGATAGACATCGGCGTCACGTTCGCCACCAATACCGGCGACCAAGGTATAGCCCCGCTTTTCGAGGCCAGCGGCGCGGGCGTAATCCTCACTGATGTAGCTTTCCCATGCGCCGGTGTCGAACCAGAAAAAGCGCGGTTGTGCGCCATTGACCGACACCAATGTCCACACGCGGTTGTCCTCCATCGCGATACCGGCGGCGACATAGGGGTCTTCGCCGGGCGCGGCGTGCAGAATGCCCGCTTGCCCAAGCATCGCGAGGGGCGGCAATGCGCCAACGGATTGGATGATTTGGCGGCGATTGAAACGCATGGGCGACCTCTTTTGGGGGGATTCGAGGGTTGGGTTTCTCCCAACCTAAACCCTTGGCCGCGCTGGTCAATTGCGGAGTTGGGTTAGAGCCAAAAATCGCCTTCCACCAAGTCATAGCCGACATCGATGGTCAAGTCCGCCACGCCATCACCGTCCGCGTCGACCAGCACAAGGCCATCCGCCAC
>JBGSSR010000082.1:0-6476 GCA_041736905.1 Sphingomonadaceae bacterium
CTGACCTCGCCGCCGACACCCGCCGTGCCGCCGTCGATGCGACCGCAGCGTGGATGCAGGCGCAGGACGCGGAGGGCCGCTGGACCGGCCATATGGAGGAGGACGGCGGCATCGGCTTCTCCCGATTGTGGCGCGGTGTCACTGATTACCACCGCATTGAGCCTGCATTTTTGGTTAGCGCCGAGGCGCGCAAGCTTAACAAATTGGCGGGCGAAGAGGCGCAAAGCTATCTGTCCCCAATGCGTTTGGTCAAGGCGAGCACCGCGGCCGCCGCGATTGAGGCCGAGGTCGAAGCCACAGAAAACATTGGCGACGACGGCGAATTGCCAGCGGTGGAAACGCCACTCGACGCAGCGGGCGGCACGCTCATCACGCGGCCATCGGAATTGCTCGACACCATCCTAGCTATTGGGCGTAAAGGATTGAATATTCAACGCTATAAGGGCCTCGGCGAAATGAATGCGGAACAATTGTGGGAAACCACATTGGACCCCACCAACCGCTCGCTGCTCCGCGTCGAAATAGAGCAAGCCGGTCTGGCGGACGATATTTTCGATCGATTAATGGGCGAAGTCGTTGAACCACGCCGCGCCTTTATTCAGGACAACGCGCTGAACGTCGCTAATCTCGACGTATAAAGGGGACAGGTTATGAACGCCATCGGGGTTATCGGCGCGGGTCAAATGGGCGCAGGGA
This sequence comes from Sphingomonadaceae bacterium, assembly GCA_041736905.1. GTDB lineage: Bacteria > Pseudomonadota > Alphaproteobacteria > Sphingomonadales > Sphingomonadaceae > JBGSSR01. The sequence continues at coordinate 697 of JBGSSR010000082.1, forward strand.
TAGCGCAGGTTTCGGCGGCGGCGGGCTATACGGTTTACCTGTCCGACCTCTCGTTGGAGCAAGCGGCGAGGGGTAAGGCCGGGATTGAGAAGGGACTCAACCGTTTAGTCGAGAAGGAAAAAATCACCGCTGCGACCGCCGCCGAATGGTTGGCGCGTATCACGCCAGTAGCTGATTATGCACCCATGGCGGATGCTGGCCTGATTATCGAGGCGGCGACGGAGCGCGAAGACATCAAGCGCGCGATTTTCGCCGAGGTGGGCAAGGTACTCTCCGCAGATGCCGTGTTGGCATCGAACACGTCCTCCATCCCTATCACCCGATTGGCACAGGCATCCCCCGACGCGGCGCGCTTTATCGGGGTGCATTTCTTCAATCCTGTTCCAGTGATGGACCTGATTGAGGTCATTCGCGGGCTTGGCACCAACGATGCGACGGTGGATAAAGTCGCGGCCTATGGCGTGAAACTTGGCAAGCAAATGGTGTTCGCCAACGACGCGCCGGGGTTCATCGTGAATCGCATTTTGCTGCCGATGCTCAACGAAGCCTGCTTTGCGTTGGGCGAAGGCGTGGCGTCCATCGCCGACATCGACACCGCCGTCAAATTGGGCCTGAACCACCCGATGGGTCCCCTTACCTTGGCGGATTTCATTGGTTTGGACACGTGTTTAGAGATTTGCCGTGTGCTGCATTCCACCACCGGAGACAGCAAATACCGGCCCGCGCCATTGCTGGTCAAATATGTGGAGGCGGGTTGGCTGGGCCGCAAGACGAAGCGCGGGTTCTACGATTATTCGGGCGACATGCCGGTCCCTACACGATAGGTTAGTCTTTCAAAAATAGGAGGATGCGATGCGGCTTGGTTTTATTTTAGGATTGGCGGCCCTTTCGCTTTCCGCACCCGCGTTGGCGCAGCATAAGAATGCGGCGCCGCAAACGCAGGAAATACCCCGCGAAAAGGGGCGCGACGATGTCATGCTCATTCGGTCTGGTGATCCAGAGGTCAACGCCGCAATGGATAAGGCACAGAAAACGTTGCCGGACTTTTTGGCCGCGATCAGCAATCCCGATGCCTTTAATTTGACATTCAAATTCCCCTTGGGCGGGACTGAACATATTTGGGTCAAGGGCGTGCGGCGCGATGGTAATTTTTTAACTGGTGTGCTCGATAATGTCCCGATCCAAAAAGGTTGGGCCAAGGGCGACCCCGTGCGGGTGCCAATTGCCGAAGTATCCGACTACTTCTTCTGCGATGCCGATAGCCAGCCGCATGGCCATTTCACCACTATCGTGTTTTTTGACCGGGAGCAGGGGAAGGGGTTTACTGAGAGCGTTTTGCCCAAATTGTGCGAAGAGCGGGTTGAGGTTGGCTCCAATGGATGACGCGATCCGGCCCTTTACAGCCAACTTTCCCGACAGTGATCTGGCCGATTTGCAGGAGCGATTGGCCCGCACCCGCTGGCCCGATGCGGAGTTGGTGGACGATTGGAGCCAAGGCGCGAAATTGGATTACATCCGCGAATTGACCGAGTACTGGCGCACGCAATATGACTGGCGGCGGTGTGAGGCGCAGTTGAATGCTTATCCCCAATTTGTAACGGAAATCGACGGGTTGGATGTCCACTTCCTGCATATCAAGTCGCCGGAACCGACCGCACGGCCATTGCTGATGACGCATGGCTGGCCGGGTAGCGTGCTGGAATTTATGGGTGTCATTGGCCCTCTGACCGACCCCGTTGCCCACGGCGGCGACGCGAAAGACGCCTATCACCTTATCCTGCCCAGCCTGCCAGGCTATGGCTTTTCGGGCAAGCCGACCGAGACCGGTTGGGGCATAAAGCGCATCGCGGCGGCGTGGGACGTGCTCATGGCGCGGCTCGGTTATGACCGCTATCTGGCGCAGGGCGGCGATTGGGGCAGCATGGTCACGGGCGAAATTGCCGCCGCCAATGGCGGGGCGTGCGCAGGGGTTCACCTGAACCTCGTTGTCGTTGGCCCGCCGCCGCCGGAGGTGTTGTCCGCGCCGACCGAAGAGGAGAAAGCGGGCCTCGCCGCCTATATGGGCTATACTAAACATGGCACCGGTTACGCCGAGATTCAACGTACGAAGCCGCAGTCGTTGGGCTACGGGTTGGCCGATTCCCCCGCGATGCAATTGGCGTGGATTATCGAAAAGTTCCAGGGTTGGACGGGTAGCGGAGATACGCCAGAGGCCGTGTTCGACCGCGATGAATTGCTCGACAATGTGACGCTCTATTGGCTCACCAACAGCGGGACCAGTTCGGCGCGGCTCTATTGGGAAAGCTTCACCAATTTCGATCTTAGCCCCGTGACCATCCCGTCTGCCGCAACGATTTTCCCGCGGGAGATTATGCAGCCCAGCCAGCGATGGATGGCGACGCGCTTTGCCGACATCCGCTATTTTCGCCGTGCCGAAACCGGCGGGCATTTCGCCGCCTTGCAAGTGCCAGACTTGTTCGTGGCCGAGTTGCGGGCAGGGCTGCGCGATATGGAATTATAGGCGGCATGTTGGCGTTAATCCTGCGCCGGTTGCTGACCGCGATCCCGACGTTATTGGCGATTATCCTCGGCTCCTTTGCGCTGATGCGCCTTGCCCCCGGCGGGCCATTCGATGGTGAACGTCCTGTGCCAGAGGAGGTTCGCGCGGCGTTGATGCAGGCCTATGGCCTCGACAAGCCGTTGTGGGAGCAATTGTGGCTCTATCTGACGCGATTGGCCGAGGGTGATTTTGGGCCTTCGCTCGTTTATCGCGATTTTACCGTGACGCAGTTGGTCGCCGATGGATTGCCCATGTCATTGCTATTGGGCGGCCTTGCCATGCTGCTCGCGCTCGCCATCGGCCTCACCCTTGGCCTTTGGTCGGCGGCGCGGGCCGGCGGCAAGGTAGACCGCGCCGTGATGTTTGCCGCGACCTTACTCACTGCCTTGCCGACCTTTGTATCAGGGCCGATTTTGGTCCTGATTTTCAGTATGAACCTCGGTTGGACGCCGGTTGCGGGCCAAGGGGAGGGCATCCGTTGGCTCATCCTGCCGGTGGTTGCGCTCAGCCTTCCCGTCGCCGGAGCGATCGCGAAATTGGCGCGCGCAGGACTGGCGGCGCAACTTTCTCAAGACCATCTCACCGCCGCCCGTGCGCGCGGATTGCCGCCGATGAAGCTGCTGTTCCGCCACGCTTTGCGCCCCGCATTGGTGCCGGTGGTTAGCTATGTCGCCCCCGCTGCGGCCAGCCTGCTCACCGGCGCGGTTGTGGTGGAGCGGGTGTTCAACCTGCCCGGCCTAGGCAATCATTTTGTGCAGGGGGCATTCAACCGCGACTATCCGTTGGTGATGGCGGTGGTGTTGCTCTACGCTGGGCTGATTATCGCATTCAACCTGATCGCCGACATTCTTTACGGATGGTTGGACCCACGCATGCGGGAGGAGGTGGCGTGAGGGGCGCGCTTTTTATCGTCGCGTTCATCCTGACCGCCGCGTTGCTGCTGCCGCCGGTTTTGCCGTTCGGGTTTGAGGGCATAGATTGGGACCATGTCCGCGCCGCGCCGTTTGTGGGCGGGCATGTTCTAGGCACCGATGATCTGGGCCGTGACCGTCTGGCGCGGCTTTTGGTTGGCACGCGGGTGACCGTCGGCGTGGCGCTGGCCGCCGCTGGAGTCGCACTTATCATCGGCACCCTCTATGGCGCTGTCGCCGGATGGGTCGGCGGCAAGACCGACGAATTTATGATGCGCGTTGTCGATGCGCTTTATGCTCTCCCCTTCATGTTCGTCGTCATCATCCTGATGGTCATTTTCGGCCGCTCGATTTTCCTCGTGTTCCTAGGCATCGGCGCGGTCGAGTGGTTGACCATGGCGCGGGTGGTGCGCGGGCAAGTGATGCACTGGAAAACGCGGCCCTTCGTGTTGGCGGCCGAGGGTGCAGGCGCGCCGGGGCGAACGCGCTTGTTTGGCCATGTCCTGCCCAATGTCGCGGGCGTGGCGCTCGCGTACCTGTTGCTGACCGTGCCGCAGGTGGTGATGGTTGAGAGTTTCCTCTCGTTCTTGGGATTGGGCGTGCAGGAGCCGCTGACCTCACTCGGCATTCTCGTCAATGAAGGCGCGGCGGATATGGATGCAGACCCGTTGGGCCTGATTTTCCCCGGCGCATTGCTGATTGCACTCATCGCGTCGCTCACCATCGCGGGTGAACGGTTGCGGGACAAATGGGCGTGAGCGTTTATGACCTCCGCGACCTGTCCGTCCATGCGGGCGAGGTGGCGCTGGTCACCGGCCTGTCGCTGTCCATAAAGGCGGGCGAGGCGGTGGCGCTGGTCGGCGAATCGGGGTCGGGCAAGTCGGTGTCGTTGCTGACGCCCTTTGGTTTGAATGCGCTGACCGCTGCCGGTTCGGCGCGGTTGAACGGCGTTGAGTTGGTCGGATTGGCGGAAGCTGAGCGGCGCGCATTGCGCGCGCGGAACGTGGGCTTTGTGTTTCAACAGCCGTTGACCGCGCTCACGCCGCATCTATCGGTGGGCGCGCATTTGGTCGAGGCGGCATGCCAAGTTGGCGGGGTGAAGCCGGAAGCAGCGACCCTGCGCGCCATGCTATCGCGGGTGGGTCTGGAGGAGTCTGAGGATTGGCTCCCCCGCTTCCCACACCAATTGTCCGGCGGACAGCGGCAGCGCCTATGCATCGCCATGGCGCTGGCACATGGCCCGAAATTGCTGGTCGCCGATGAGCCGGTGAGCGCATTGGACGCGGCCTTGCGTGGTGAGATCATGGACCTGTTGACGCAGCTCAGGCGCGAAGAAGGCGTCGCGTTGCTGATGGTCAGCCATGATTTGCATGGGTTGGAACGGCACGTCGACCGCGTGGTTGTCATGCGGTCGGGCGTGGTGGTGGAGGCAGGCGATGCGGCGGCGATGCTATCTGCGCCGAGTAGCGATTATGCCCGCGCTTTGCTCGCCGCAACGCCGCGTGAAGATTCGCCGGTGCTTATAGCGCCCTTGCCCGAACGTGCGCCGGTGTTGCTTTCGGCACAGGGCGTCACCGTCCGTTTCCCGCGAAAGGGATGGCGCGCGCCGGATTTGATTGCGGTCGATGATGCCGCGCTCACCCTGCGCGCGGGTGAAACCTTGGCCTTGGTCGGTGGTTCCGGTTCGGGTAAGTCCACCTTTGGCCGCGCCATTGCTGGCCTTGGCCCCATGCAAATTGGCGCCGTTACTTGGCAAGGGCAACCCCTGCCGCCCCGCGCCAAACGCACCGGCGAACACCGCGCCCTTATCAAACCCGTTTTCCAAGACCCGTTCGCAAGCCTCAATCCAAAATGGACTGTGGCGCTTTCCATTGCCGAACCAATGGTGCATTTACGCCCCGAATGGTCGCGATTTCAGCGCGACGAAAAGGTCGCCGATTTGCTCGACGAAGTGGGCTTATCCCCCGACATCGCCGACCGACTGCCGCGCGCAATTAGTGGCGGGCAGGCGCAACGGGTGGCGCTCGCCCGCGCATTGTCGGTTGATCCCGACATGCTGCTGCTCGATGAAGCGACCAGCGCGCTGGACCCATTGGTCGCAGCGCAAATTGCGGGGCTGCTTGTCCGGCTGCAGCAATCGCGGGGGTTAGCGATGCTTATGATTACCCACGACATGATGCTGGCGCGGCAATTGGCGCACCGGATAGCGGTAATGGACGCGGGGCGGATTGTCGAAAGCGGCGCGGCGGAAACACTCTTCGCCGCTCCCAAAAGCGAAGCCACGCGCCGCCTCTTGGGGGCAACGCGCG
>JBGSSR010000084.1:0-4580 GCA_041736905.1 Sphingomonadaceae bacterium
GGCCCATCGGTCGCGGCGCGGCGTTGCGCGATCAGCGCGCGCATTTGTGCCTCCCGCTCCAACGTGCCGTCTTTCGCCATCACGGCGTCGCTGGTCGCGGCGCGGATGCAGGCACAATATTGCCCAACGTCAGCAAAAAAACGCCGCCAGTCGCCGTCATGTATCCGCGTTTCGAACAGGTCGTCCCACACTTCATTGCCATCGCGACACCCCATGTCGCGGGCCAGTGCCGTGACGTAATCGCCGCTGTCAAACGGCGTCTCATCGCCTTGTAAGGTGCGCGCAACCTCGCCATCGCCGTCGAACACCATCGCCTTGGCATGGGACGGCAAGTCAATAAACGCCACCGCCGCGCCCGCCTCCGCCCCATGACGCAGCGCGATATATTCGGGGCTGTGCGCGCAAAAGGGGAAGTAACTGGTCGCGCGCTGTTTTGTGTCATCCTCCATTGGGCGAAGCGCCACAATCGCGACGGGGGGCCGCGTTTGCGCGTCGGTCAGCAGGGCGATGAGCGGGTCGAAATCGCATGGCCCTTCGATCAGGATCGCCGCCGGTTGCACCTCCATGAGCAACCGCCGCAACTGCGCCGCGCACGCCGGGCTATGATGCCGCACCGGCACGACATAAAGGTTGCGCGTCGGGTCATAAAGAGGCGCGGCATCAATGGACGGAGGGGCAACCATGTTCAGCCCAATTTCAACGCGCGCGCCGCCGCGTAGAATTCCTTCCATACGCCGGACCGGCCCGCGCGTTCCTTTGCAATATGATCCACATAGGCGCGCAGTTTTTTGCCATCCTCCGGCGAATCTTTCAGCACGACGCCCTGCAATTGCCGCGCGACATGGCCGCCGCCGATTTTCCCATCGTCCAGATACGCCGCCTCCAACGCCGCGGCGTGCAGGACGTTGACCGCCTCCGCCGTCGACATCACCGCATCGGGCCGGTTGAGCGCTACGCCCTCCGCCGTTCGTCCGGTGCGCAAATCCTGAAAGGTGCGGACGAGCAATTCGGCCACATCCTCCGCCCCGCGCACGGTCACCGCCTCACCCGCCAAGCGTTCGGACAGTTGTTTGAGGACCAGTTCCTTTTCAAACGCAGGGTCGTCGATGGGGTGGACAGTCTCAAAATTGAACCGCCGTTTCAACGCGCTCGACATTTCATGCACCCCGCGATCGCGCAGGTTGGCGGTGGCGATGATGTTGAAACCGGGCCGCGCATTGGCCATTTGGTCGGCGCCCAGTTCGGGCAGCGCCAACGACTTTTCGGACAGGATGGAGATGAGCGCATCCTGCACCTCCGGCGGGCAACGGGTGATTTCCTCAAACCGGACAATCCGCCCGCTGCGCATCGCATTCAGCACCGGCGATGGCACCAACGCCCGCTCGCTCGGCCCCTCGGCCAGCAACAATGCGTAGTTCCAGCCATAGCGGATATGGTCCTCATTCGTCCCCGCCGACCCCTGCACTACCAATGCGCTCGTCCCGCTAATCGCCGCGCCGAGCAATTCGGACAGCATTGATTTCGCTGTGCCGGGTTCGCCGACCAGCATCAGGCCCTGCCGGCTCATCAGGCTGACGATGGCGCGGTCCACCAACGGGTCATCGCCATAGAATTTGCGGCTGACCTTGCGCTTGGCATCGCCCAGAATAAACGCCCGCACCGCGCGTGGGGACAGCATCCATCCGGCGGGGCGCGGGGCGTCGTCGCCCTCGGATAAGCGCGCGAGTTCATCGGCGTAACGCACCTCGGCGGCGGCGCGTAAGTCGTTCGTATCTTCGCTCATAATGCTGCCTTTTTCTGCCAATCGGCGTCATAGCCGGTGCCCTTATCCGCGATTTCGTGCAGGTCGCACCAGCTTTCGGCGAGCAACACCTCCGGCACCGACGCCAAATCCACCGGCTGCCCGCTGCGCCCATTCGGCAGCAGGCGGGTGAAGGAAAGCGACATCAATGCGGACGCGATGTTCTCCTCCGGCAAATAGCTGCCGGTGAATTGAATTTCCGCGACCAATCCCGCCTCCCGCATCGAGCGCGTGTAGGTGTAGAAACAGCCGCCATCCTCCGCGGGACCACGTTGATAGCCCAGTTTCGTCGCCGCCCCGCGCAGGCGGAAGCTTTCAATCATATAGCCCTCACGATCCGTAATCGACCGTTGCCGCCGCATCGCGTCGGTCATTTCGGGCAGCTTTCGACCCAATTGGTCGAACAAGGGCTCAATCGCATAATCGCCTAAATGCGTTTGCCAAGCGGTCCGCGTGTCGGCGCCCAATAGGGTGGAGTGCGCCAATTTGACGGTGGCAAAACCCGCTGGCTCCACATCCTCATCCGCCGCATCGGTGAAGGTACCATCGCCAAGCGGGCGGAAACTGGCCATTTGTGCGCCGTCCTCGTCCAGCCCAATCCAAATCAACCGCGCCGCCAATCTGCCCAATATGGGATGCGCCGCGATGTAGTTCGCCCAATCCTCTCCGGTCCAACCGCGCTCCATACACATCGCCTCACGCAGGCGTTCGGTTTGCGCGGTGACGACTTGCTTCACCTCTTTGCGCGCATTGGACAACGCCTTTTTCGCGGCGTCGATCAGCGGTTTTTCATCCTCGATGCGCGGGCTGGGCAGCGCCTTCACCTCTTTGCCTGCCGCGTTCAGCAGGACCAATTTGTCCTCCTCATCCAACCGTGCGGTGTATAGCCGGTCCTGCCCGCAATCGAGGTCTAGGACACCGTTTTCGTCGAGGCCGCCGGTGGGCACCGTCCGGTCAGCGAGTTCGCCAGCCGTCCATCCGCGCCGCTCGGCAATATCCTGAATCAGCGCGGCGGCATGCGCCTGCACCGATTTCTGTTTCAATCGGTCGGCGGTGGAGAGCAGCACTTGCAACGCGGCGGGCGTGCCGATGCTGCCCAACACGTCGAGCAGCGCGCGCGCCTGTGACGTGCGGCTGCCATGGTCTTTCAAGAAGCTACGAATGCGCGGCGCGGCGTCTGCACCCTCCACACGGCTGGTCAGCGCCAGCATCCCCTTGCTGTCCGCGCCGGAGGATAGATAGATTTTCGCATGGCCGCGCTTCAATTGCGCGAACACCGTGTCGTAATCGATGCTGAAATACTCCGCACTACTGGGCCAGCGTTTGCGATAATCGCGGTGCTGCGCCAGCGTCAAATCCACCTGCGACAGGGCATAGGCATTGGCCGCCTCATCGGTCGGCGTGCGCGTGTCCTCCGCCAACCAGTTGGTCAGGATCATCCAGCCCAACTTATGCGCGTCGCCCGGCGCCAATCGGTCGAGCCACAGGTTAATGAGCGCATTGCCGCCCGGTTCTTTGAGCCGCGTGGCCAGCACCACCCAATAGCGCGGCAATTGCGCGTCCACCGGCGTGCCATCGGCCCATGACAAGCGCGGCAGGGCGTCGAAGGGGAACCATTCCAACCCCTTGGGCAGCGCCTTTTTCAGGCCCTTTTCGGCCTCCGCCAGCATCGCCTTTTGATTGAAAAAATCGCTGGTATCATCGCCCAATCGGGCCAGCGCGGTAATCATCGCGGCCCAGGCGACGTCGCTTTTCTCGGTCTTCAGCCGCTTGCGGATGACGGGAATATGCCCCTTCGCCCCGCGCGCGACCAGCCAGTCGGCGGCGCTCGCCCGCACCGATTGCTTGCCATCGTCCAGTTGCAGGGCAATGGCATCCTCAATTCCGGCGGCACCGGCCAGCAAGGCACGCGCCTTTTGCCGGACCTGCCACGCGCTTTCATTGGCCAGCATCATGAGCCGCGCGCGATAGCGTTCGGGGACTTTGGGGAACAATTCCAACAGCTTCAGGCCGCGAAGGGCACTCATTTGCGCGCTGCCCGATTGCGGGGTCAGGCCCAATGCCTCATCCAGTTCGGCAAAATGGTCAAGGAACAAGGGCCATGCGTCGTTGCTTAGCGCATTATTGTCGCCCCAATAGCCGTGGGACAGAAATTTGGCGACAAACGGCTCCCCGCGAATTTCCAGCCACAGGTCGTAAATCACGCGCATATCCGCGCCGTCGGCCACGCGGCGTTGTAGGGATTGGCCCGCTGGTCCCGCCCATGTGCCAAACAGGTTGGCAAAATTTTGCTCTCCCAAGCGTCTCGCCATGCGGATGAGGTGGCGCAGATTGACCGATGGATGGTCAAAGAACTGGCCAATATTGGAATGTCCGGCCAGATATCCCTGAAGCCAGGGAAAAGACCCATGGTTTGGCTCCACTGGATAGGACGATTCCGCCACATGGCGCAACTTGCCAACATCCGAATGCGTCAACGGCGTGAACTTGCGCGCCCAATGATTTTTGATGTCGGGATAGCGCTTCGCCTCCTCCAAAACCTTGGCATTATAAATATCAATCACAGGCATCAGCAGGTCCAGTGCCTCCTGCCCAATGGGTTCCTTCGGCGGCGGTTCGGCGCGCGGCGGGGCGGGCACCCATTCGCCATCCAGCGCAAGGTAACCCGCCTTGCCATCCTGTTTCCACGGGTCGCGGGACTGCAATTGCACCGCGCTGTCCACCGCGCCCGACACGCGGTCCATGGCGGACAGGACGGGAGCGGAGGTCTCACCCTCGC
>JBGSSR010000092.1:0-3802 GCA_041736905.1 Sphingomonadaceae bacterium
CAGATGGTCGGGGCGCACGGTTTCCTCGGCAATTTCACGCAAGGCGACAACGGGATTTTTGTCGCGGTCACGGTCAACGGTCAGCTCCGCACCACCGGAAATCTCGCGCGCACGTTCAGCGGCCAAGAGGACGAGGTCAAAGCGGTTGGAAACTTTATCAATGCAATCTTCAACGGTAACGCGCGCCATTTGCGGCTCCTTATAAAGGGCATTCGGGCGGCGTTTCCCATTCAAGGATTCGCCGCCCGATGAATTAAACCTGCCCGCTAAAGCCTGGGCCGCCAAAAGTCAAGAAATTGGTGGGAAGGGCAAGGCGATGCTTGCGCTTAGCGCCCTTGGTTCCGCCAGCGTTTGACGACGCGGTCGATGATTTCTTCCTCATTGCCGGTCACCTGCCACAATTCGGAGAAGAGCGGATCTTCCGATGCAGGCCGCTTGTGCTCCTCCAAATTGTCGAGCGCGACGCGGATGGGCACCGACACACCTTCGCCGCAGACAATACATTCGCGGTTGCGCAAGGCGGGGATGGAATCGAGGAACCCGCGCGCACCCTCGGGCATTGCCGCACGCACGAATTGTTGGTCGCGGTCATTGTTGAGGCGCATGGAGATAATGGTGCCGCATTGTGACAACACGCCTTCCGCCAAATCGGATGGGCGCTGGGTAATCAGGCCCAGGGACACGCCGTATTTCCGGCCTTCCTTCGCAATCCGCTCCAAAATTTTGCGCACCGCGCTATGGCTGGTGATGCGGTCGGAGGGGATGTAGCGGTGGGCTTCTTCGCATACGAACAATATCGGGCGTTGCGGTTCCTTGCGCGACCAGATTGCATAATCGAACACAAGCCGCGACAGCACCGCCACCACCGTCGAACAAATGTCGGTCGGAATGCTGGACACGTCGATAATCGAAATCGGCTTACCGTCGGAGGGCAGACGGAAAATCTTGGAGATAAAATCGCTCATCGTGTCCGCCACCAACATGCCGGAGAACATGAAGGAATAGCGCGGGTCGCTTTTCAATTCCTCAATTTTGGTTTTGAGGCGCATGAACGGCGCGCTGTTCGATGCCTTATTGAGCTTACCCATTTCATTTTGGATAATGCCGAGCAAGTCGGAGAGCAGATAGGGCACCGGCGAATCGACGGTCAGCTTCCCCACCGTCTGCGCCACACGGCCACGCGCACGGGCGGCGAGCAGGCATCGGCCAAGGATATCCATATCCATCTGCCGGTCATCGCCGCTGCTGGTCAGGAACACCTCGCAATGTTCCTCAAAATTCATGAGCCAGTAGGGCATTTCCAGATTGTTCGAATCGAACACCTGGCCATTGCCCTTAAACGCGGCGGAATATTCGCCGTGCGGATCGACCATCACGATATGCCCTTGCGGAGCGATATCGCAAATTTTGTGCAGAATCAGCGCAAGCGATGTCGATTTACCGGTACCGGTCGAACCCAATAGCGCAAAGTGCTTGCCCAAAAACGCATCAACATACAGCGCGCCGCGAATGTTGGTCGTCGGGAACACGGTGCCGATTTCGATATTGGCGCGGCCATCGCTGGCATAAATTTGCCGCATATCGGCGGTGCTCACCGCGAAAATCTCGCTGCCCGGCACCGGAAAACGGGTAACGCCGCGGCGGAAATTGTAAATGCGGCCGGTCAGGCGCTCTTCATCGCCCTCACCCAAAAAGTCGATTTGCGCCAGAATCGCATCGCCCGTCAGTTTTTGCGTGCGGATGTTGGCGATAATCCAAGCCTTGCCGACACGGATTTTCACTTGGCTACCGACTTGACCGGCCATGGAAATGCCGGGGTCCGTGTCACCGGATAGCGCCTCGATCAACTGCGGGTCCAGAATGACTTTCGATCCGGAACCAGCAATCTCAATGACTTGGCCAATGAGAAAACGGGACTGCCCGTTGTTCTTTACCTCAAAACCCTGCGCCTCGCGGGCCGAAAGGGCGTCGGTTTGTTCGGCATTGTCCGATGATATGTTAAAACCGCGAATGTCCATAATACGCCCAAACAGGTGATGATTACCAATTCGCAATAACCCCAGAAGGTAAATAAATGCTTTACCATCGAGGGTGGCGGGGGCGTCTCGTTTTATTGTAAGCGGCGGAAAGCCCAGCCTGCGACCCACCCCAGCGCCAATGATATGAACACGGCAAGTAGGCCATAAAGGATGCCGTAATTTTGCGCGGCCAATTCCACACCGCGCTCAAACCCTGTTTTGCCGATGCGGATGCGTCCCGTTGCGCTGGCCACGACGCGGCCATCCTTCACCAGATAGGCACGGGTTTTATATTGGCCGACCGGCACGCTGGCGGGCAGGTCAATGCGCGCGCGATAGAGCACCTTTTCGGTGATTTGCACTTGGCCGGGGGATTCGCGGTAGAGGCCTTGACGCTGTTTCAGGTCGGTCAGGCCGCTCTGAAACCGGCCAAAGTCGCGATCAATCGCGCCAATGGGGCTGAACGCCAGATTGTCGAGGCCGATTTGATAGATGAAGGCGTTCTTGCGGTCCAACATCTCGGTCAACGGACGCGTCGAGGCAACACCGTAATAGCCCGGCACCGAGCGGAAATCGCGGCTGTCGGCGTTGACCCAGATGCCCGCGACGCGCTGCTTTTCACGCACAGTGATGGCGCGAAGCGGTCCTTCGACCTCCACCACCATATCATACGTCCCCTCTGGCGCCCGCCCGCCAGGGTAGAGAATGGCGCCGAATAGGAGGAGCTGCTGCCCCGTGAAGCCGGATTGAATGGCGACCGTCCGCTGCGACACGTCGAGCACAAGGCGCGGCGGCGTGGATTGCGCACTTGCGGCGCTTGCCGTGAATAAAAGGAGTAACGCCGCCAAAAACCTCATAAATCGGCCACCAGATAAATCTCATCGGGCCGCCACGTCAGGCCCAACACCATGCGCAGTGCGACCAATAGCACCATCGCCGACAGGGCAAGGCGCAGATATTCGGGCTTTAGCCGATTGGCAAAGCGCGCCCCAATTTGCGCGCCGGTCACGCTGCCGATGAGGAGCAAGACCGAGAGCACAATATCCACCGCGCGCGTCGTCACGCTGTGCATCATTGTGGCGGCAATGGTGACGAACAGGATTTGGAACAGGCTGGTCCCCACCACCACTTGCGCGCCCATGCCAAGGATATACAGCATGGCGGGCACCATGATGAACCCGCCGCCGACGCCCAAAAGCATGGTCAATATGCCAGTGATAAAGCCAAGGATGAGCGGCGCGAGGGGGCTAATATACAGGCCTGACCTGTAAAACCGCCACCGCAGCGGCAAGACGGCGACCAACGGGTGATGCCGCCGTTTCTTTGCCGGTAAGGGGATTCCCGTGCGCGATGCCTGCACCGCTTGCCAGCTTTCCTTCGCCATAGCGCCACCAATGGTGCCGAGCATGACGACATATAAAATATTGATAATCGTATCAATCTGGCCAAGCATGGTGAGCAATTCAAAGATTAACGCACCGAACCCCGTGCCAATGATACCGCCCACGACCAACACGCCGCCCATCCGGTAATCTACGCCGCCGCGTCCGGTATAGGCGAGCACACCCGATACGCTGGCCCCCGTAACTTGGGTGGAGGCGCTTGCTGCCGCGACCGTGGGCGGGATGCCGTAGAAAATGAGCATTGGCGTGGTGAGGAAACCGCCGCCGACACCGAACATTCCCGACAATATGCCCACGCCCATGCCCATCATGATGATGGTAAGGGCATTGACCGACAAATTGGCGATGGGAAGATAGACGTCCATGGGGGGCGGACTTTTC
>JBGSSR010000106.1:0-1562 GCA_041736905.1 Sphingomonadaceae bacterium
GCCGGCGGCCAAAAGAGTCAGGCCGGCATAGAACCAGCGTGGATGCGATGCAGTGATGGCGTGCGCCCCTCTTGTTGGCGGCTATTGGTTCAAATTCGGGCGTAGCCATTGCCGCGCCGTGTCCAATTCCATCCCGCGACGGTTGGCATAGTCGCTTAATTGCTCCTCGTCGATACGCGCGACGCCGAAATATTCCGCCTGCGGGTGTCCGAAATAGAAGCCGGAGACGGCGGCGGTGGGCAACATGGCAAAACTGCTGGTCAAGGTAATCCCCGCCGGGTCGTTGGCATCGGTGCGGCCCAGCAGGTCAAACAGGCTGTCCTTCAACGTATGATCGGGGCACGCGGGATAGCCGGGCGCGGGGCGGATGCCGCGATATTGTTCCCGAATCAGTGCGGCATTGTCGAGCTGTTCCTCCGGCGCATAGGCCCACAAATCGCGGCGCACATGCGCGTGCATCCGCTCCGCCATCGCCTCGGCCAATCGGTCGGCAAGGGCTTTCAAAAGAATGTCCGAATAATCGTCATGATTCGCCTGAAACTCGGCAATTTTCGCGTCGATGCCGTGGCCAGCGGTGACCGCAAAGCCGCCCAACCAATCGCCCGCCGGATCAATGAAATCGGCGAGGCAAATATGCGCTTTGCCATCACGCTTTTTGACTTGTTGGCGCAGCATGGGGAGGCGGGTACCCTCCACGATTAAGTCATCGCCATCGCGCGCCACAGGCCACAGGCCAATGACAGCTTTGGCGGTCAGCCATTTTTCGTCGATGATTTTGTTGAGCATCTCCTGCGCATCGGCAAACAGGCTGGTCGCGCTTTCGCCCACGACTTCATCGGTCAGGATTTGCGGATAGGTACCCGCCAATTCCCATGCGCGGAAGAACGGCGTCCAATCGATATAGTCGCGCAGATCGTTCAAATCCCAATCGTCATAGACGGTGAGGCCCGGTTGCACCGGCGCGGCGGGTTTCAGGGCGAAGTCCGCCTTAAACCCATTGGCCCGCGCCTCGGCCAAAGGCGTTAGGTCTTTCGCCACTTTTTCGCCCCGCGCAATCCGCACTTTTTCATAGCGCGTGCGCGTGTCGGCAATGAAATCATCGGCCAGCGTATCGGAGACGAGGTTCGACGCCACGCCCACGGCACGGCTTGCGTCCAAAACATAGACGGTTGCACCCGAATAGGCCGGTTCAATGCGCAATGCGGTGTGCGTCTCACTGGTGGTCGCGCCGCCAATGAGCAGCGGCATTTTCAGGCCCGCACGCTCCATTTCCTCGGCCACGGTGACCATCTCGTCAAGGCTGGGCGTGATCAGGCCCGACAGGCCGACCATGTCCGCATCATGCTCAATCGCGGCGGCAATAATGTCGCTCCACGGGACCATGACGCCCAAGTCCACCGTCTCAAAGCCGTTGCATTGCAACACGACGCCAACGATATTCTTACCAATGTCGTGCACATCGCCCTTCACCGTGGCGAGCACGATTTTGCCCTTGCCCTTTGCGCCGGGTTCCTTTTCCGCCTCAATATAGGGGAAGAGGTGAGCGACGGCTTTTTTCATCA
>JBGSSR010000155.1:0-2544 GCA_041736905.1 Sphingomonadaceae bacterium
GCGCGGCGCTCGCTTGGTCAAGCAAGGCATCGGCTCGCTCACGCGCCTCTGCGGCACGGGCGCGGGCGGCGGTGAGTTCTTCTTGGTTTTCGGCGACCTCAGCAGAAAGTTGCGCCGCTGCTTGGCTGGCGGCGAAAACCCCGCCAAGGGCCAGCGGAATAAGGCATAAAAGGGCAAAGAGAAACCGCCGCATAGCTCACCCTTCCCGATGGTAAGGATGACCGGCGAGGATGGTCGTGGCGCGGTACAATTGCTCCGTCAACATCGCGCGCGCCAGCATATGCGGCCAGGTCAGGCGCCCAAAGGATATCAACAAGTCGGCACTCGCCCGCTCCGCATCGTCGAATCCATCCGCGCCGCCGATGCAAAAGCGCGCCTCGCGCACGCCATCATCGCGCCACCGGCCGAGCACATCGGCGAAGGCAGCGGAAGTTAGCTCCTTGCCCTTCTCATCGAGAAGCACACAGCGGCTGTTGGCGGGCGGCGCGGGCGCGTCTTTCCCCCCGCTTTCGGGCAATTCAGTGATAGCGAAGGGCCAAGTCATGCGCTTTTCATAGCGCGCAACCAGCTCCGCCTCAGGCGATTTGCCGATTTTGCCGCGCGCAATGATGTGAAGCAGCATATCGCCCCCCCGATTAGGCGTCAGGTGTCGCCCAATTCGCCTTCGCGCATGTCGATGGTGTCGAACGACCACATGCGTTCTAGGTTATAGAAGCTGCGCACTTCGGGACGGAACAAATGGACGATGACGTCGCCAGTGTCGATTAACACCCAATCGGCGTTGGGCAGTCCCTCGATTCGGGCCTCATGTCCGGCTTTTTTCACCTTCTCAGCCAATTTCTGCGCCATCGCGGCGACGTGGCGAGTCGACCGGCCCGATGCGATCACCATATGGTCGCCAAGGCTGGATTTACCGGCGAGCGCAATGGGCAGCACCTCAATCGCCTGATCATCATCAAGCGATTCGAGGACCAATTCTAACAGGGTGTCGGCATCTGGCGCGCGGCGATTTGCGGCGCTTGTGTGTTGGCTTTGGTCGTTCAGACCGGGGGCAGCGTTACTCAAAACAAATCCTTATGTGTAGGTTTTGTGCGTAACGGCGTCCCTGACTGGTCGGCCCTCATAACGCGTAAACCACATCGGATCGGCGGCGCGTATCGCCGTTGCCGATCGTTTGTCGGGCCGAAACCGCAGCTGTATCAGCGCCGGAACCGTCCCATTCGTCCATTGGTTTTTCTGGTCCCCGCGCCGGACAAAGCGCGCAAACCATGCCATGGCGGGCGCCGCCACAGCGCGGCTATCATAGCCGGGTCGGGCGATAACTGCAATCGGCATTAATCGGGCGATGGCGCGCCAGTCTTTCCACGCGTGAAACTGCGCCAAATTGTCCGCGCCCATGATCCATATAAACCGCCGTTTGGGATAGCGGCGTTTCAGCGCGCGAAGGGTGTCGATGGTGTAACGGGTGCCGAGTTCCGCCTCTATGGCGGTCGGTTTTATGCGGGTGCGACGGGCGGCTTTGCGGGCGCTGGCAAGGCGGGCGGGCAATGGGGCCATGCCCTTTTTGGGTTTCAGCGGGTTGCCGGGGCTGACCAACCACCACAATTCATCGAGGTTCAGCGCGTCAATGGCAAAGCGGCTAATGTCCCGGTGGCCGCCATGCGCGGGGTTGAACGACCCGCCCAATAGGCCCGTTGCCATGCCGCGCGACGGCATTAGGGGCGCACTTGCCCATCGCCGCGCACGATCCATTTGTAGGTGGTCAACCCCTCCAACGCCACTGGCCCGCGCGCGTGCATCCGGCCGGTCGATATGCCGATTTCCGCGCCAAGGCCGAATTCTCCGCCGTCGGCAAATTGGCTGGACGCGTTCCACATGACGATGGCGCTATCGACGCTGTTCAAGAACCGCTCCGCAACGTCGGCGTCGTTGGCGATGATCGCATCTGTGTGATGGCTGGAATGGCGGGCGATGTGCGCCAACGCGTCGTCCAATCCATCCACGATTCGCGCCGATAGGATGGGCTCAAGATATTCGGTGTCCCAATCCTCCGCCGTCGCGGATACCGCGCGTTGCTCCAATTCCAGCAGCGCGTCATCGGTGCGCAACTCACATCCGGCATCGGCGAGCACGGCGAGCAAGCGGTCGGGCGCAGGGTAATCGGCGTGGATCAGCAACGTCTCCATCGCCCCGCAAATGCCGGTGCGCCGCATTTTGGCGTTGAGCACAATGGCCTCCGCCATAGTGGGGTCGGCGCTGGCGTGGACGAAGGTGTGGCAAATACCATCGAGATGGGCGAGCACGGGCACGCGCGCCTCATCCTGCACCCGCTTGACCAGCGATTTGCCGCCGCGCGGGATAACAATGTCGATGTAGTCGGATGCGCGGAGCAATGCTCCGACGGCGGCGCGGTCCTGTATCGGCATGAATTGTACCGCGTCAGCGGGTAGGCCAGCGGAGACGACCCCGCGGACGAAAGCGGCGTGGAGGGCACGGTTGCTGTGCACCGCCTCGCTCCCCCCGCGCAACACGACGGCGTTGCCG
>JBGSSR010000179.1:0-28182 GCA_041736905.1 Sphingomonadaceae bacterium
CGCGCCCAGTCGCTCCGCCAGCATGTCGGCCAAACGGGCGGAGAGGTGCCCGCGCAGGAACGCTTGCAACCTCGCGCGCGGAGTGTCGCGTTTGGCGGCCAGCAACGCCTCGGCGGTGTCCAGTTCGGGCAGGAAATTAAGCGCCACGTCATCGCCGCGGAACCAATAGGAACTCACCTGCAAAATCGCTGGCCCCGACAGGCCGCGATGGGTGAGGAGCGCGGCCTCGGCGAAGGAGGTGCGTGCTTTGCCCGTACCCGTGCTCGCTACCACATCGGCGGAAATGCCAGATAATTCGCGCAACATCACGTCGTCCCCGCCAAGCGTCAACGGCACGAGAGCGGGGCGCGGTTGCACCACTTTCAACCCGAATTGCCGTGCGAGTTCATAGGCGAACGCGGTTGCGCCCAATTTCGGGATGCTTGGCCCGCCGGTCGCCACCACTAGTGAAGGCGCGAAAAATTCTGTCCGCTCCGTCCGCACGATGAAGTTGGTGCCATCATGCCTGACTTCACGAACACCCGCGCCCATGTGCCAGTCGACCGCGCCGCCCGCCGCCGTGGCACGTGCGCATTCCTCGACCAGCATATCGACAATCTGCCGCGCGCTGCCGTCGCAGAACAATTGGCCCAGCGTTTTTTCATGGTGCGCAATGCCATAGCTATCGACCAAGGCGATGAAATCGGCGGGGGAATACCGCCCCAATGCCGACTTCGCGAAATGCGGATTTTGGGAGAGGTATTGCGCCGCACTCGCCCGCACATTGGTGAAATTGCAGCGCCCGCCACCTGAAATCAAAATCTTCCGCCCCGGTGTTTCGTTATGGTCAATCAGCGCCACGCGCCGCCCACGCTTCCCCGCTTCTGCGGCGCAGAACATCCCTGCCCCGCCCGCGCCAAGGATGATTGCGTCATAGGCGGCGGATGCGTTTGGTTCGGTGCTCATGCCATGGCCCATGGCATAGACGCGCCGGTTTTGCACCGATTAATAGGTGCACCTTGACGGCCCGCGCCGCGAATGTCACCAAGCGTAACGAACATTATTGAGGGGGAAATCCGCATCATGAAAATCGCATTGAAATCTGCGCTCTTAGCCGCCGCCGCCATTATGCTCATCCCCGCGTCGGTCGCCGCGAACGATAGTGAGGCGGAAATCGCGATCGGCGGATTGGTCCTGAAACAAAGCGATGCGGTGCGTTTGGATAGCGAGGATTTGTATATTTCGGCGGACAAAGTCGTCGTCAAATACCGCTTCACCAACACCAGCGACCAAGACGTCGAAACCTTGGTCAGCTTCCCCCTGCCCCCGCAACCAGAGCGTTTTCCCGACGGCATGTTGTCCGATATGGCCAGCGATTGGTCGGGATTGAATTTCGTCACCAAGGTGAACGGGGAGGTCGTCCCGCTACAAATCGTTAGCCAGGCCGAGGCAAAGGGCAAGCCCATTGACGACCTGCTCGCCGCGCGTGGATGGCCGCGCTATTGGTATGAGGACGACGCGCTGCTGAATAAAATCGCGGCACTGTCGCCCTATGAATTAGCCGATTTGGAGCGGCAGGGCGTGTTGATGTTCAACCGCGAATATTCCGCCTATTTCCCCAATTGGCAGGTCGTAACGCACGTCACCCGCACCCAAGTCTTTCCAGCGGGCGCCACGATTTCGGTTGAGCATAGCTACGTCCCCGACACGGGCGGCTCTGTGGGTGGCAGCCTGTATCCTTCGGTGCGCCAAGAAATGCCCGAAGTGCTAAACGAATATAAGGCCGCCTATTGCGTCGATGACCAATTCCTCGCCGGATTTGACAAGCGCGTGATGGCGGCGAGTGAGGAAGAACGGTGGGGCTTTTCCGAAACATGGATTGGCTATATCCTGAAATCCGGCGCGAATTGGTCCGGGCCGATTGCCGATTTCCGGCTGGTCGTGGACAAAGGGCAACCGGGCAATCTGGTCAGTTTCTGCATGGACGGCGAAGTGACCAAAATCTCACCGACGCAATTTGAGGTGCGACGGACGAACTTCGAACCGACGCGCGATTTGGACATTTTGATATTGAACACCGCGCCGTATAAGGGCGAGTAAGGGCGGGCCTTACTCCGCCGCCTGCGGTTCGGCCTGAACCTCCGCAGCAGCCGCCAATGTCGATGGAGCGTAAATCCGGTCAGCTTGCGCCACGGCTTCCGATGCGCGCAGGGCGGATAATATGCGCATCAGGTGCGATTTGTCGTGCACCTCAATATCCGCGTCATAGGTGTGGAATGGCCCATCGCGATTGCTCATGCGCAAATTGACGATGTTCGCCTTATGATAGCCGAAAATGCCCGCCATTTCCGCCAAAGTGCCGGGGCGGTTGTGGACGATAACGCGAAGCCGTGCCGCGCCGCCGTCCGCGCCCTTGCCCCAGCTGAGGTCAATCCAATCGACCTCTCCGCCATCGGCCAGCATGTTGCATTCAATCGTGTGCACCTCCACCGGATGCCCTTCACGGCGCAGACCGACGATGCGGTCGCCGGGCACGGGGTGGCAACATTCGGAGAGAATAAAGGCAACGCCAGCGGTCAGCCCCTCAATCGACACCGCGTGATCCTGTGCCGGGAAATCGCGGCCCAACAGGTCTTGCTCATGCCCCGGCATTAACGCTCGCATCAATTGTGTGTCGCCCACCCGCCGCGTGGCGATGGCAATCATCAACTCATCCTGATTATCCACCTCCAGCCGTTGCAGTGCGTCCTTCATCGCCTTGGCCCCGATTTGCACCGGCAGCCGCCCCGCAATTTCATCAAACATCGCTTGACCCATCGCGACTTGCTCGCTGCGTTCCTTCGCGCGCACGAACCGCCGGATGGTGGCGCGCGCTTTGGCCGTAACGACAAAGTTCAACCATGCCGGTTGCGGCACCTGCCCGTCGCTTTTCAAAATCTCAACCAAATCGCCATTGGCCAGCGGCGTGCCCAGCGGCACATGGCGGCCATTCACTTTGGCCCCTACCGTGCGATTGCCAATGTCGGTGTGCACCGCATAGGCAAAGTCCACTGGCGTCGCGCCCTTGGGCAATTGTTGCAATGCGCCCTTTGGCGTGAAGGCGAAAATCCGGTCCTGATACATCGCCATGCGGGTGTGTTCCAACACCTCCTCCGCATCATGCGCCGTATCGAGAATTTCAATGAGGTCACGGATCCACCCCGCTTGCCCATCGGGCGTGTCCTTTTGCTTATAGCCCCAATGCGCGGCAAGGCCGAATTCGGACGCCTGATGCATGCCTTCGTCGCGGATTTGCACCTCCACGCGCATAGATTGGCCGAACAATATGGTGGTGTGCAGCGATTTATAGCCGTTGCGTTTGGGCGTGGAGATATAATCCTTAAACCGCCCCGGCACCATTTTCCACCGTCGGTGCAGCAGGCCCAGTGCGCGGTAGCAATCCTCGACCGAATTTGTCACAATGCGAAAGGCGATGATGTCGGAAAGCTGGTCGAATTGAACGTGCCGTTCCTGCATCTTTTTCCAGATGGAATAGGGGTGTTTCTCCCGCCCCGACACCCGCGCGACGAGGCCGCGATCGGCCAGTTCCTTTTCAATCGCGGCGCTGATTTCCTCCAACTTGCCCTCGCCGCCCTCACGGATTTGGGTCAGGCGGTCGGTAATGGTGCGATACGCCTCAGGCTCCAGTTCCCGAAACGCTAGCATCTGCATTTCGCGCATATATTCGTACATGCCGACGCGTTCGGCCAGCGGCGCGTAAATTTCCATTGTTTCGCGCGCAATCCGCCGCCGTTTTTCTGGTTTTTGAATGTAATGCAGCGTGCGCATATTATGGAGCCGGTCGGCGAGTTTCACCAACAACACGCGAATATCATCGGAAATCGCTAGCAGGAATTTGCGTAGGTTCTCGGCGGCGCGCTCATCCTCGGTCTGCGCCTCAATTTTGGAGAGCTTGGTTACGCCATCGACCAAACGCGCGACCTCCGCGCCGAATTTGGTTTCGATTTCCTCGACCGTGGTGAGCGTATCCTCCACCGTGTCGTGAAGCAGCGCGGTGATGATAGTTTCCTCATCCAATTTCAGGTCGGTCATCAGACCGGCAACCTCAATCGGGTGGCTGAAATACGGGTCGCCGCTGGCGCGTTTTTGGCTGCCGTGGCGTTGCACCGTGAACACATACGCGCGGTTCAGCCGATCCTCATCGGCATCGGGCGCATAGTCCATGACTTTTTCAACGAGTTGATATTGGCGCAGCATGGTTCCCAAATTGGGGGAAACGCCGCGCAATGCAACCAAGAATTGGTTTGCGGGGAGAAATTAGGTCCGAATTACATCCGAACCACTGCCGCGCCCCAAGTAAAGCCGCCGCCCATGGCTTCAAGAACTACGAGGTCACCGGCCTTAATCCGCCCGTCCTTGCGTGCCACATCCAATGCCAAAGGGACAGACGCCGCCGAGGTGTTGGCGTGTTGGTCCACAGTAACGACGACTTTGTCCTTGGAAAAACCCAGTTTCTTCGCTGTCGCGTCCAAAATGCGTGCGTTCGCCTGATGCGGGACAAGCCAGTCGATGTCGGCGGCGGTTACGTCCGCCTTGTCCATCGCCTCAACCATGCAACTGGCGAGGTTAGTGACCGCGTGGCGGAACACTTCTTTGCCGGTCATGCGAAGAAAGCCGACAGTGCCGGTGGTGGACACGCCGCCATCGACATAGAGCAATTGGTTGTGCGCGCCATCGGCATGCATCGCGGTGGAGAGCACGCCCGCCTCCCCCACTTCGCCCGACAAGACAACCGCGCCCGCGCCATCGCCGAACAGGACGCAGGTGCCGCGATCCTCCCAATCCATCAAACGGCTGAACGTTTCCGCGCCAATGACCAGCGCGTTGCGCGCTGTGCCTGCGCGAATCATGCTTTCGGCCACGGTCATCGCATAGAGGAAGCCGGAGCATACGGCGGCCACATCAAACGCAATCCCACCATTCGCGCCAATTTCATTCTGCACAATGGTGGCAACGGCGGGAAACGTCTGATCAGGCGTCGCGGTGGCGAGCACGATGAGGTCGATGTCCTTGCCGGTCATCCCTGCATCGGTCAGCGCAGCGTTTGCCGCCGCCGTAGCCAGCGTCGCCGTTGTCTCATCCGCCTCAGCTAGATAGCGTTGCTTGATGCCCGTGCGCGCGATGATCCATTCGTCGCTGGTGTCGATATTCTTCATCGCAGCCAGTGCGTCATTGCTGACCGCCGTGCGGGGCAGCGCACTGCCCGTGCCTTTAATCACCGCTCGAAGTATGGAACCCGTCATTCTGCGACCTTTTCTGGCGCCTCTTTCGGCGTTCCCATTTGCTCCAGATCATGCGCAATGCGGCTGGTAACATCTTCTTCAACAAGGCGCGCGGCGACGGCGACGGCGTTCGCCACGCCTTTGGCATCCGCGCTGCCATGGCTTTTAACGACGACGCCGTTAAGCCCCATCATCACCGCGCCATTGTGGTTGTTGGGGTCCAGCCTGTGGCGCAGCAACTCGGTGGCGGGGCGTGAAATCAGGAAACCAAACTTCGACCGGATGGAGGAGCGGAAGGCATCTTTTAAAAGGTCGGTCACAAATCGCGCCGCGCCTTCAATCGCTTTCAGCGCGACGTTGCCGGTAAAGCCGTCGGATACGACCACGCGGATATCGCCACGGGTGACCTTATCCGCCTCAACAAAGCCCTGAAAATCCATCGACAACCCGTCGTTCTCGCGCAAATATTGCGCGGCCTCACGGATGGATTCGGTGCCTTTCAATTCTTCCGTCCCAATGTTGAGGAGGGCCACGCTGGGCCGTTCTTCCTTATAAAGGATGCGCGAATAGGCCGCGCCCATGACGGCAAATTGTATCAAATTGCGAGTGTCGCATTCGGTGTTCGCGCCAAGGTCCAGCATCACGACATCGCACTGGCTGCGCGTAGGCAGCAATGCAGCGAGCGCGGGACGGTCAATGCCCTTCATCGTGCGGAGCGATAGTTTGGATACAGCCATTAATGCGCCGGTGTTGCCGGCCGATACCGCCGCCCCGGCGTCCCCATTTTTCACGGCGTTAATCGCCATGGCCATGGAGCTTTTTTTCTTGCGGATGGCTTGGCTGGGTTTATCATCGCCCGTAATGACATCATCGCAATGGATGATTTCCGACGCCGCGCGCAGATTCGGATGCGATTCTAGGGCGGCGGAAATCTGCGCCTCATCCCCGAACAGCAGGAACCTGAATCTGTCGTGGCGGTGGCGCGCAAGGGCTGCACCTGCAATCATGACGGAGACGCCTTCATCCCCGCCCATCGCGTCAATGGCGATACGCGGTTGGATGGTCACGGCAATCTCCCGATTAATCGCAATAGATTACAGGCTGACTTCCAGCACTTCACGGCCGTTATAATGGCCGCATGCGTTGCACAAATGGTGCGGACGCTTCAACTCACCGCAGTTCGGGCATTCTTGGAATGCATCGACGGTCAGCGAATCGTGGCTGCGGCGCATACCGCGCTTCGAGGGGGAAGTTTTGCGTTTTGGGACAGCCATGTCGGCACCTATTCCATTTCAAAAGTAACGAATTTCTGCGCGCAATAGGGCAAAGCGTCCAGTCTGACAAGTGGTCCTTATCAGCGCCTGTTCTTTACCCCGATTGGCAAGTGAAGCGCCGCCTATACGCATTTTTACGGGCAATGCAAGGCGTGATGCGCCGGATGCGACCGCTGGGCAGTTATCAACACAAAAGTAAACAAGCCGTAAACTATGTCTATTTGCCATAGAAGTGTCACGCACTTCGTGCAAGTCTCCCCCATCGAGGCATGGAGCGAATCGGCAGGTATAGCCATTTGCGCACCATATGGACACCAGCCTTCGGTCGAAATTGGAGCGAAAGGGATTTTTATGAGCATCGTATTTATTAACGAATTTCACTATGACAACACTGGCGGTGACGTAAACGAAGGTTTTGAAGTTGCGGCACCAGCTGGCACCGATTTGTCTTTGTGGTCGGTGGTTTTTTACAACGGCAACGGCGGTGCCACTTATGGAACCGTTGCCCTGTCCGGCATCATCGCCGATCAAGGCAACGGCATGGGCACGGCATCGTTCACTTTTTCGGGCATGCAAAATGGTGCGCCCGATGGGTTCGCTTTGGTCGACCCTTATGGCAATGTTGTGCAGTTCCTTAGCTATGAAGGCGTTATGACCGCAACCAACGGCCCGGCAATAGGCATGACATCGGTTGATGTTGGCGTATCCGAAAACGGCACTGGCGCTACTACCAATTCGTTGCAGCTTATCGGAACCGGTAACCAATCGACCGATTTCACATGGGCCCCTGAAACAGGGTCTACCTTTGGAGCCGTGAACACTGGCCAAACCTTTACCGACCCCGGCCCAAGCATCATTGACGGCACCGCCGCCGATGACGCATTAGATGGCACCTATGGCATCGACACCCTGAACGGTCTCGACGCCAACGACACGTTGCGAGCGCTTTCGGGCAATGACACCGTTAATGGCGGCGCGGGCAATGACCTTTTGCAAGGCATGATCGGCGATGATGTGCTCAATGGCGACGACGGCAATGACGTCCTCTCGGGTGGCGCAGGCGCCGACACCATGTCCGGCGGTTTAGGCAACGACATATACGCCATCGACAACGTCGGCGATGTCGTGATTGAGGGCTTCGATTCCGGCATTGATGAGGTCCGTTCAACCTTCGATGTTGATCTGTCCGCGTTGATCTACATCGAAAATGCCCGCTTGCAAGGCACCGCAGTCAACCTGACCGGTAGCGACGGCGCCAACAGCCTTTGGGGCAACGCATCGGCCAATACGATCTTGGCCGACGCTGGCAATGACTTGGTTTATGCTGGCGGTGGTAATGACACCATTGATGGCGGCGACGGCAACGACACATTGCGCGGTGATGCTGGTGACGACGTTATCGATGGCGGTGCAGGCCGTGACATTATGACCGGCGGCGCAGGTGATGATAGCTTCACGTTTGGCATTAGCGACTTCGCCGGCTTAACGGCAGCAACCGCCGATTGGATCCGCGATTTCAGCCAAGCGGATGGCGACTCCATCCAACTCGACCTAGGCGGCGTTGGATTGTTCATCGGCACCGAAGCGTTCAGCGGTATTGCGGGCGAAGTTCGCTATCAAGCGGCAGGCGCGAACACGATGGTGTTTATTGACACCGATGGCGACATGGCCGCTGACCATGCCATTCGCTTGACGGGCTTGGTCGACTTGGTCGCGGGCGATATTGAGTTCGTTATTCCCGTCGGTTAATTCAAACACAATGGCGGCCCAGTCCGGTGCAATCCTGCGCCAAGCTGGGCCGCTTTTGCCATGCTGGAGGCTTGCGCCAAGCCGGCCCAATTGATAACTTTTGCTATTCATACTATCGCATGATCCATTGCCACTATCGCGTCACATAAGGATGCTATCGGCGCGGTCATTGCCAAATCTTGTGACTGCCGTTGTAAGAAGTGGCAGCACCAAAGCCATTTCGCCGCCCGTTATGCGGCCTTCAGGGAGCGTTTTTCATGACCACCATTTTTATCAACGAAATCCATTACGACAACGCAAGCAATGACACGGGCGAATTTATCGAAATCGCTGGGCCTGCCGGGACGAGCCTTACAGGTTGGACGCTGGTGCTTTATAATGGCTCCAACAACACGTCCTATGCGACGATTGCGTTGTCGGGGACGATTGATAGCGAAGCGGGCGGTTATGGCGCACTCACATTTGCCGCGACGGGGTTACAAAATGGTTCGCCGGACGGCATTGCCTTGGTCAATGCTTCGGGCACGGTGGTCCAATTCTTAAGCTATGAAGGCATCATGACGGCTGCCGATGGTCCAGCGGCAGGCCTCACCAGCACCAACATCGGTGTCTCGCAATCGGGGTCCGAGGCGATTGGCTCTTCACTCCATTTGACCGGCACCGGTGACGAATATGCCGATTTCACATGGTCCGCAACCACAGCCAACACGGCGGGTTCGGTCAACACCGGCCAAAGCTTTGGCGGCGGTGGGCCAACCCCGGGCGCATTGTCCATCAATGACGTGACCCTTGCAGAGGGTGACAGCGGCACGACCACCATGACCTTCACCGTCACGCGCAGCGGCGGCAGCACGGGCGCGGTGACCGTCGATTGGGCCCTGACATTGGGCACTGCCAACGCACTTGACCTTGGCGGTGGCTATCCCACCGGCGGCACGTTAAGTTTTGCCAATGGCGTGACCACGCAAACCATCACCATTCCAGTTGCGGGCGACACCGATGTAGAGGGTGACGACGCACTTTCCATCGCCCTGTCCAATGCGACCGGAGGTGCAACCATTACCGACGCAAGCGGCACCGGCACAATCACCAATGACGACGCAACGGTCGGCGGCGGCGGCGCATTCATCAACGAAATCCACTATGACAACAGTGGCACCGACGCCAACGAAGGCGTCGAAATCGCGGGCGCAGCAGGCACAAGCCTGGCCGGTTGGTCATTGGTGTTCTACAACGGCGGCGATAGTTCAACTTATCTCACCTCGCCGCTTACCGGCAGCATCGATGATGAGGGCAGCGGCTATGGCGCGCTCTGGTTCCCCATTTCGAACATCCAAAACGGTGCGCCCGACGCCATTGCCTTGGTCGATAACACCGGCGCAGTGGTTGAATTCATCAGCTACGAGGGCACATTGACGGCCCTTAATGGCCCAGCCGCTGGCCTGACCAGCACCAACATCGGTGTGGAGCAAGGCGGCACAGATGGTGGCGGCCTGACGCTGCAACGCATCGGCACGGGATTCGACGGTGAAGACTTCACCTGGACTGGCCCCGTGGGGAGCAGCGAAGGCAGCATTAACAGCAGCCAATCGTTTGTCCCCCCCGCCGCTAACGGCAATTTGTCCATCAATGATGTGTCCATTGTTGAGGGCAACAGCGGCACGACAACCATGACCTTCACCGTCACGCGCGGGCCTTTGACGGCGGGTAGCGTGACCGTGGACTATGCGCTCGATTTCGGCACCGGCATCACCGCTGCGAATGCCGCCGATTTGGCCAACGTCCCATCGGGCACTTTGACCTTCGCCGATGGCCAAACCAGCCAGACGATCAGCGTGCAAGTCACGGGCGACACCGTGGGTGAGGCGAGCGAAGTGTTCGACGTTGTTCTGTCCAACGCCACCGGCGGCGCAGTTATCAACGATGGCACCGGCGTCGGCACGATTGGAAACGATGATTTCCTGAGCATCGCAATTTACGACATTCAGGGCGCGGGCCATTCCTCGGTCTTCTTGGGCCAAGAAGTCGCGACCAGCGGCGTCGTCACCGCACTCACGTCGAATGGCTTCTACATGCAGGACGCAACCGGCGACGGCAATGCGGCGACATCGGACGGCATCTTCGTGTTCACGAGCACCGCACCTACGGTATCGGTGGGCAATGCCATCACCTTGACCGCGACCGTGTCGGAATTCTTACAAGGCGGCATTTCCAGCCGCCTGACCATGACGCAATTGCAAAGCCCGACCAACATCGTGGTGACACAGGCCAGCGCAACCCTGCCCACCGCCGTCATCCTTGGCCCCAATGGCGTCGCGCGTCCTACCGGTCAAATTGATGACGATGGCCTGACCAGCTTCGACCCGACCACGGACGGTATCGATTTCTGGGAGTCGATCGAAGGTATGCGGGTGACTGTCGAAAACCCCGTCGCGCTGGATTCGCCGAATAGTTTCAACGAATTCTACGTGGTGGCTAGCGACGGCGCAGGCAATTTGGATGCAACCAATGTCTCCAGCCTTGGCCATGTTGTCATCAACGGCAGCTATAGCGGTAATACCAGCGCCACGAACACCGGCGCGGGTAGCGATTTCAACCCTGAACGCATTCAAATTCAAACCAACGTCAACTCCGGCTCCGCCGCGCCAACGGGCGTCAGCTTCGGCACGGAATTGGCTAGCATCACTGGCGTCGTCGGTTATGGCGTGGGCGTTTATGAAGTGATTGCCACCAGCAACCTAGTTGTTGAATCAACCCCCGTTATCACGCCGGAGGTCACCACGCTGACCGGCACGGCAACGCAGATGACGATTGCCAGCTATAACGTCGAAAACCTAGACCCCAGCGACGGTGCTGCGCGGTTTGCTTTGCTCGCAGATGACATGGTTTATGACCTTGGCCTCGCCGATGTCTATGTCATCACCGAGGTTCAGGACAATGACGGCGCCACGAACAGCAGCACGGTTTCGGCCAGCACGACTCTGCAAATGCTCGTCGATGCTATCTTTGCCGAAAGCGGGGTGCAATATGGCTGGGTCGATAACACGTTGATCACCGACGACCGCAACGGCGGGGAGCCGGGCGGCAACATCCGTGTGACTTTCCTCTACCGCATTGACCGCGTTGACTTTATTGAGGGCAGCTTGACGACGGTCACCGATCCCGCGGATCAGGCGACCAATCCATTGAACCCGTTCTACAACTCGCGCTTGCCGTTGGTTGGCACGTTCACCTTTCTGCCGACGATGACTGATGTCACAGTTATCGGCAACCATTGGACCAGCAAGGGCGGCAGCGACCCATTGATGGGTTCCAACCAACCCCCAGGCAACGCAGGCGAAGGCAGCCGTGTGGAGCAAGGCGACGCCGTAAATGATTATATCGACGCGCTGCTCGCGCTAAACCCCGCCACCAACATCGTGGTTGCGGGCGACATGAATGACTTCCAATTTGAAGAACCTCTGGGCGTTTTGACAGGCGAATTGGATCTGGCCGGTGGTGTTGTGACACCCGGCAACAGTGTGGTGTTGTCCAACCTCACCTATCTCCTCGATCCCAGCGAGCGGTATAGCTATGTGTTTGAAGGCAATGCGCAGCAACTGGACCATATTCTGGTCAGCCAAGGGCTATATGGGCAATCTGAATTTGACATTGTTCACTTCAACACCATTGGCGGCGCGCCCAATTCCGACCATGATGGATTGGTCGCGCGTTTGAACTTTGGCCTCAACCAAATTGGCGGAGCGACGCCATTGGATGATGTGTTGCGCGGCACCTTTAACGGCGACCAAATCGATGGTTTGGCAGGAAACGACGTTCTGCTCGGTTTTGGTGGCAACGATATCCTCATTGGCAACGATGGCGACGATGTGCTCGACGGTGGTGCTGGCAACGACAATATGATGGGCGGCCTTGGCAACGACATTTATCTGGTCAACAGCCTGTCCGATGGCGTGACCGAGGGCGTTGGCGCAGGTCTTGATGAAGTGCGCGCGACCGTCAATTACACGCTGGGCGCGAACGTCGAAAACCTTCGCCTTCAGGGGCAGGCGGTCATCGGCACCGGCAACGCGTTGGACAACAGCATGTTCGCTGGCCTTGGGCCCGCAACGCTTTATGGCATGGATGGCAACGACACCCTCTATGGCAGCGGCGCAAGCGACCAGTTGGAGGGCGGCAACGGCGATGACTTGATCTTTGGCCGCAACGGCAACGATACTATGCTGGGCGGTGCAGGCAATGACACCCTTCGGGGCGAAACCGGGTCCGACATTATGGACGGCGGCGATGGCAATGACTCGCTCTTCGGCGGCCTTGGCCAAGACACGCTGACCGGCGGCATCGGAAACGATATCCTGCGTGGTGAGGATCAGAACGACATACTGACCGGCGGCGCAGGGGACGATACCTTGCAAGGCGGCGCGGGCATTGACAATCTCTACGGCAATGCTGGACGCGATGTGTTCAACGGCGGCGCGGGCAACGACAATTTCTGGTTCGATGAGGGCGATTTTTCCGGCCTCACCAATGGCACTGCCGACCGGATTCAGGACTTTGTGCAGGGGCAGGACCGCATCCGTCTGGCCGATATTGACGCCAATGTGAATGTGGCGGGCGACCAACGCTTCACCTTCGTCGGCACCGCCGCCTTTACCGGCACCGCGGGGGAACTTCGCTATGTTCAGGCGGGCGGCGTCACCTTAATCCTTGGCGATGTTGACTGCGACGGAGTGGAAGATTTCGCCATCGGCTTAACCGGCAACATCAATATCTTGGGCAGCGACTTTACGTTGTAACAGCGGGAATTTAGGTGCGTAACAAAAGGCCCGGTGCAGTGATGCATCGGGCTTTTTCCTTGCGCGGTTGGGTTGGGCGGCATAGGCGTGGCCTAGCATAAATCGGGAGCCATCATGCAAACCTTACCCATCACACTCACCATCACCGCCGCCGCCGCGTTCGTCCACATTTGGCACCTGTATCGCTGTGGCAGCGTGCGGATGAAAAAGAAGATTATGCACGGCGATGGCGGTGATGTTTTGATGGAGCGCCGGATGCGGGCGCATAGCAATTTTATTGAGAATACGCCCTTATTCCTGATGCTGTTGGCCGCCGTGGAATATACCGTTGGCGGGTCCACATGGTTGTGGGCGGTTGGTTATGCATTCATAGTCGGGCGCATGTTGCATTCGATTGGCATGGATAAAGACGGCGAAAACTTGCCGCGTATGATCGGCACTTTACTCGCCGGATTGCCAATTTTGGGCCTTGCCGTTTACGCATTATACTTGGCCAGTGGCTTAGCGACCTAAGGCCGCATCCCCCACAAACGGATTGGTGCGACGCTCATAGCCGAACTGGCTCGGTTGCCCATGGCCCGGCACAAAGGACACATCGTCGCCCAACGGCCAAAGCTTCCCCGTAATCGCGTCAATCAAATCCTGATGATTGGACAATGGAAAATCGGTGCGGCCGATGGACCCTTGAAACAGCACGTCGCCAACGATGGCCAACTTGCTTTCGGGATGGTGGAACACGACATGGCCAGGCGTATGGCCGGGGCAGTGGATGACGTTCAGCGTGCAGTCGCCCACCGTCACCGTGTCGCCATCGACCAGCCAACGGTCTGGGGTAAAGCTTTCCCCCACCATGCCAAATCGCGGGCCGTCCTCATCAAAGCGGTTGATCCAGAACGCATCATCCTTATGCGGCCCCTCAATCTCCACGCCCATTTCGCGCGCCAGCATCCGCGCCTGACCGCAATGGTCCATATGGCCGTGGGTGATGAGGATTTTTTCGAGCGTCACGCCCGTTTGTTTGAGCGCGTCCTTCAACTTCGGCAAATCGCCGCCCGGATCGACCAATGCCGCCATATTGGTGGCGGTACAGATAAGCAAAGAGCAGTTTTGCTGAAACGCAGTCACGGGAATCATCGCGACTTTTAGCGGCGGGGTGGCTTGTTGGATCATCCCATCCATGTGGCGCGGATTTTGCCCGCTTGCAAGGGGGCAGGATAGCGCCCACATATACGAGGCACTCGAAAGGCTTTCCCCATGTCCCTCTTTTCCGTCGATAGCGACAGCGCGAAAGTCACCTTCCCGCCGCCGTTGGTTTTTATCGGTATGTTGCTCACCGGCGGCCTGCTCGACCAGTTGGCGGGGGTGGAGCGGTTTTGGCTCGGCGGGCCGATTATCAGCATTATTGTCATGCTGTTGGGTGTGCCCGCGATTTATCTGCTGGGCAATGCGTTGCGCGCGTTTTTGAAGGCGGGGAATAACCCCGAACCTTGGAAAGAGGCGACGGTGTTTATCGCTTCCGGCCCCTATCGCTATACCCGCAACCCGATGTATTTGGGAATGGCGTTGGCATATCTGACAATCGCATTGGCGGCGGGAAGCTGGGGCGGGATTGCCCTGCTCCCCGTCACCCTATGGCTCATCACACGGTTCGTCATCGCGCCAGAAGAAGCGTATTTGGCCCACAAATTCGGGCAGACATATCTGGATTACAAAGGCAATGTGCGCCGCTGGATCTAAGATTAAGCCATCGCCTTACGTTGCTTTTCCAATTTTTTCAGGACCATCGACCGTTTCAGGCGAGAGAGGTGATCGATGAACAATATCCCCTCCAAATGGTCCATTTCATGTTGGAGACACGTGGAGAGAAGCCCCTCCATATCCTCCTCATGCACTGTGCCATCGACATCCTGCCACCGTGCGCGGATGGTGGCGGGGCGCACAACCTCGGCATATTGGTCGGGGACGGACAGGCAACCCTCGGTATAGGGGGCCACATCATCGGATGGGTTCAGAATTTCGGGGTTGATGAACACACGCGGGTCGCGGATAACTTCATGCCCATGGTTACAATGTTCGCCATGCTCATGATCGTGGTCATGCTCGACCGGCTCTTGCAAGTCGATGACCAGCACGCGCTTCGCCACGCCAACCTGTATCGCGGCCAGCCCAATGCCCGGCGCATCATACATGGTATCAAACATATCGGCGACCAACGTTTTCAGCGCGTCGTCGAACTCAGTCACGGGTTCCGAGATAACTTTCAATCGCGGATCGGGAACTTCAAGAATTGGTAAAATGGCCATGCCGCCGAAATAGGGACGTAAGTCCCGCGCGTCAATGGTGGGCGTTACGTTGACGTGACCCTGCAAAAGCGCCATTGGGAGCCATGGTCACCCAACTCGCCCTGTCCACCCTCATGGTCGTCCTGACCATCATCATCCACGGCGCGGGGATTTTTGGCATTGAGCGCATGCTGCGCATTGAACAGGCGGTGGAGCGCCATGGCGGCATTCACCCCTTATCACCGCGCGGGGTCGCTTTTACCTTGTCCATGGTGTTGGCGCTCATCGCGTGGCACGGGATTGAGATTTGGGCGTATGCGGGGCTATTTTGGCTCATCGGTGCGTTGCCCAATTTCGACACCGCATTGTATATCTCCACCATCACCTATTCGACAACGGGCTTCAGCGACGCGCTTATCCCCACGCAATGGCGAATTTTAATTGCGATTGAGGGGATAAACGGCGTCATCCTATTGGGCTGGTCCACCGCCGTCTTTGTCAGTTTTTTGGGACGATTCCGTCGGACCTAATCCGCCTTTTTGGTCAGCTTCCCTGCGGCCGGTTTGCCGACGGGCTTGGTCGCGTTGGTAGGAACCTTCGCCTCCAATTCCGATAACCAACCCGTCGCCGCCTTCGCCCCAATCGACACTTGCGGTTCGGAATAGCGCACGCTGAACGCATCCTCCCATGACCGGATCAGGCCAAATGCCTCCCCTGCTGCCGCGTCCATCGGCTGGCTTTTGCGCAGGGCGTTGTTGATTAAAGCATCGCCAAAGAACGTCCAATCATTGCCGGGCGAGCACCCAAAGCTGGGCCGCGACGCCGATGCGGCGGTGACGATAACGCTTTGCTCGCTTTCCAAAACGGGTACGAACTGGCCGGAAAAACAGGCGGAAATCATCAGCAATCGCCGCTCAATCCCCAAACCGTCCATCCAATGTTTGAGCAGTGCGGGCGCGGCATAGCCGGTGGCGGTTTCGCCATCCTTGAAAATAATGCCCTTTTCCGGCGCGCCGTGGCTGGTCGAATAGAGGATGAAAACATCTTCACCCTTGTTCATTTTTTCCGAGATACCGGCCATCGCTATGCCCAAATTGGCAATGGACCCCTGCGGCGTGGCGTTCGATTTTGCATGAATACCGCCGGTCGAGAGCAGCACAACGCGGCCATCCGCACCATAACGACGGGTCAGGACGCGCGCGGTCTCCCGAGCCTCCCGGTCGAACACGGGGTCCGCGTCCAATCCGGCGACAAGGATGAATGCCTCAACCTTGCCCTTCTTGCCGGGTTTCACCTTATCCAATGCCTTGGCCAACAGCCGCGAATCTTTTATCATCAAACGCGGGTCAGCGGGCGACATGACCAATTGGCCGCCTGTGGCCTTCGCTGGCAAGGATGGACGCGGCGCGGCGTGGCCACCACCGGCGGCAAGCGCCAACAGAGCGGCAGGAAGAATCAGGCGGGCGAAGGCTTTGGTTCGGTTGCTCATGGCCCCGAATGATATGCCATTTAGCACATCTTGCAAGTGTCCTTAACCGACGGCGCGCAAATCGCGGCCATGCGCCTTTAACCACGCATCGCAAGCGCGCCGACTGCCCTCAAACAGGGCGTCCAAATGCGCGTAGAATCGTGGGCTGTGATCCATATGGGTCAAGTGCGCGACCTCATGCGCAACCACGCTACGCCTTACCTCGGCAGGCGCCATAATCAGCCGCCAGTTCATGCGGATGCCGCCGCGTGAGGAGCAACTGCCCCACCGGCTGCGCGCATCGCCGATGGACAGGCGCGGTTTGGGAACACCGGCGCGGGCGCAGTAAAAGGCCAAGTCATCGGCGTAGGCCCGCTTCGCCTCCGCCTGCAACCAACGCAGGACGCGGGGCGCAAGGGACTCCGTCGCACCGCCTACGCGCAGAACATCGTCCAATAATATGGGCGTGCGCGGATACTCTGCGCTCCATTCTATGCGGGCAGTCCGGCCATAGAGCATCAGTTCCGCGCCATTGGCCAAAACCTGCGGCGGCACCGCGCGCTCCATTTGCCGCGCAATCCAATCGCGATGGTCATGCGCCAGTGCCAGCGCCTCACGCTCAGTGGCCCAGGTCGGG
Organism: Sphingomonadaceae bacterium; assembly: GCA_041736905.1. Lineage (GTDB taxonomy): Bacteria > Pseudomonadota > Alphaproteobacteria > Sphingomonadales > Sphingomonadaceae > JBGSSR01. The sequence goes on from JBGSSR010000179.1 coordinate 17,468, forward strand.
ATAGTAATCCGCACTGCCTGTTCGCCCGCGTCATAGCGCAGGCGCATCGACCGGCTTTGCGCATGGCGGCGGATGGCAACCGTGACCGTTTGCCCATCGACCACCATCTGCGTCGGTGCTGGCGGCGGTTTGGAGGCCTTACGGGTTAAGCGGAACAGCAATGATATGATCCTCTATCGCACCCGCTTTTGCCTCGGCAATCGCCTTCCCACGCACTGATGCGCCCGCCGTATGGACAGCCTCTCGGTCTCCGCTTATCAAATAATGCCATTCGGGCAACGGCCGGTCCTCCGCCCGTCTTTTATAGGCGCAGGTTTCGGGCAACCAGTCGAAACTGTGCACATTGCGCCGTGTCAATTGAATGCAATCGGGCACGAAATATTTGCGCCGCCGATAATCGCTGCATTGGCATGTGGTGAGGTCCAGCAATCGGCACGCGATGTTGGTCGCGAAAATCTCGCCCGTGTCCTCATCCTCCACTTTGTGCATGCAACATTGGCCGCACCCATCGCAGAGCGCCTCCCACTCTTCGCGGTTGAGCGCGGTGAGCGGTTTTTCCCAAAATCGGTTGGCAGGCGGGCTTTGCGACATAGGATGACATTTGGCCTGCTGGACTCAGTAACGCAAGAGCGATAGGACAAAGGATCAACTGTTTTTCACCGGAGCCGGTTTATGCGTTATCCACGTTCCCTCGCCGTTTTGGCCGCCATCGCCCTAGTTTCAACTGGTGGCGTGGCGTTAAGCCAAGTCAAACTCTCGCCCAGCACCACTTTTTTGGAAGCGATCAGGGAAGGTGACGGCGGTAAAGTCAACGAAATGATCCAAAACCCGGCCTTTAACGCCATCAATGCCCGCGATCCTAAAACTGGCGAAACGGCGCTGCATATCCTGACCCAACAGCGCAATACTGAATGGTTGCGCGTCATTGTGTCGCGCGGCGCCAATCCGAATTTGGGCGATAATAAGGGCGAAATGCCGCTGCACATCGCCGCGCAATTGAACTATGTTGATGGTGCGCAGGTGTTGATTAAAGGCAAGGCGAAGGTCGATGGCCGCAACAACGCAGGCGAAACGCCGCTGATCCGCGCGGCGCGATTACGCAATGTCGATATGGTGAAGCTGCTGATGAAAAATGGCGCGAACCCCGATTTGACCGAGAACGAAACCGGACGCAGCGCGCGCGATTACGCGACGGAGGATCCACGCGGGCGGGCGGTGCTGACCGTTATCGAATCCGGCGGGAAGGATGTGGACCCCAACAAGCCGGCGCCGACTTTGGACTTTGGCGGCGACTTCACGCCTATAAAATAGGACCAAGAATATGACCCAACAACGCGTCACGACCGATATCGCGGGCGGCATTGCCCATGTGCAACTCAACCGAGCTGACAAAATGAACGCGCTCGACCGCGCCATGTTCGATGGCATTATCGCGGCGGGTGAGGCCTTGATGGACCGCAAGGATGTGCGCTGCGTCGTCCTGTCCGGTGCGGGCCGTGCATTTTGCGCGGGGATTGATACCAGCGCCTTTACCGAATTCGGCGCGCTGGATGAAAACCACCCCCTGTTCCAACGCGTCTATGGCGATAGCAACATGTATCAGCGGGTGTGCACCGTATGGCGCGATTTGCCGATGCCTGTTATCGCCGCCATCCATGGCACATGCTTTGGCGGCGGGGTGCAAATTGCCCTTGGCACGGATATTCGCATTGTCCATCCAGAGACGAAATTGTCGGTGATGGAGGTCAAATGGGGCCTTATCCCCGATATGGGCGGGCTATATTATATGCCGCTGCTCATGCGCGACGACCATGTGCGCGATTTGACCTATACGGGGCGAATTGTTTCGGGGGAAGAGGCGGCAACCCTTGGCCTCGCTACGCGCACTGCTGCTGACCCGGTTGCCGAGGCAATGGCACTGGCGCACACAATCGCCGCCGCGGCCCCCAATGCGATGCGCCAAGCAAAGGCCGTGTTTGAGGGACGACCCGAAATGAACCGTGCGAAAACGTTGCAGGCCGAATCGGACCGGCAGGCCGAAATCATGCGCAGCCCGCAATTTATGGAGGCGGTGATGGCCGGAATGCAAAAACGCGCGCCGCAGTTTAGCGACGACGATACAATTTAAGCGGAGCGCCGATCAGCTGGCTTTTTTCAGCGCCGTCATAATGTGCGGTGGCACCTCGAACACCATGCGCGAACGGCCGGTGTCCTTGGCATGATAGAGCGCACGGTCGGCACGTTTCAGGGTGTGGCCAATTGGCTCGCGTTCTTCGCGCACTGTGCCACCGATGGAAATAGTGGGGTGCAGCCATGGTTCAGCAGCAACCATACGTTCCGATTTGGCAAGGGCGCACAGCCCCTCCCCCATTGCCATGGCCTCGGCTTGGTCAATTTGCGGAAGGAAGATGCCAAACTCCTCCCCGCCTAAGCGCCCCACCATGCCCAGCCCGCCGACTTCACGTTCCAGCATTGCGGCCATCATGGATAAAGCGCGGTCGCCAACATCATGGCCATATTCGTCGTTAATCGCCTTAAAATGGTCAATATCGACAATCATGAGGCAGCCATCGGTGCGTTCACGCCGCACCTGATCGAGAAAATGGCTACGCGTTAATGCGCCCGTGAGCGTGTCGAACCGGATGAGGTCGCTAATCCGCTCCAGCTTCATTTCCAAAACATGCTGCAAATAGGAGAAGCGCAATTGCATGACGATGGTGGCGGTGAAAACCGTGGTGAACACCAAAACGACCAAACGCCAGCCATCTGTCGAAAATTTATTGGGCCAAAGGCCGGAGACCGCCAGCAAAACGGGCGGCATAATCGCCGCGGCAATCAAAAGCCCATTGGATAGGGCCGATTTAACATGTTTTCTGGTCAATTTCATGCCGTGCCTCAACTTACTTGAGGGCACATTAGGCAAAAGGAGTTAATAGTCCGTTTGCCACTTCGGACCAAATGTCAAAATTCGTCCGATGTGAACGCTATCTTTTTGGCAAAAACGGCCAATCTTTTTGTATGTTACGCAAACAAAGTCAATGTTTTGGCGGATTTCTGCGCTGAAACAGCCGTCCTTCCTCTGCAATCAGAACGACGGCTAAGGCCGCCAAACCACATAAAAAATAGCCCAACGTGACCGGACCCGTGGTGCCGTCAAACTGCTGCCCAATGATGGCACCAATGGCCCCCGCAATCAATGTCCGGCCAAACCCTTGAAACGCCGCCGCTGCGCCTGCCGCGTGGGCGAAGGGTTGCATGGCAATTGAACCGAAGTTCGCGCCGGTGAGACCCACCATGCTGACCGTCATCGCCATCAGGATCGAAAAGGGCCAGAGGCTATTGACCCACGGATGAATAGCCCAATGCGTCCCCGCGACTGCGACATAAAATAATAATGCCGAATGCGACACCCGCCGCGCGCCAAAGCGTTCGACAATCCGGCTATTCAAAAAATTCGCCGCCGCTGTGCCAAGGGCGATACCGGCAAAGGCGTATGGGAAAATATCCAGCGCCTTAAAATGCACCTCAAACAATTGCTGCGCGCTGTTGATGAAGCCAAACACGCCCGCCATCATCAATCCACTGGCGATCATATAAAGTGACCCCATGCGGTTGAATATCACCGCGCGCCATGTGCGGACCAGCGACGGGCCGTTAATCGGGATGCGCTCTTCGACGGGCAGGGTTTCGGGCAGGCGCAGGCTCATCCAAATCGCCAGAAGGACCGCCGCGATGGCCAGCGACAAAAATATCATGTGCCAACTGGCCACATAGAGCACAAGCTGCCCCAGGGAAGGAGCGAACACGGGCAGGATCATGAACACGATAAACACGGTGGACATAATCCGCGCCATTGTGTCGCCAGAATAGCGGTCGCGTACGATTGATGTCGCAACGACCGAGAAGCCCGCGCTGATAAACCCCTGCACCCCGCGCGCGATGAGTAAGGCGTCAAAACTGGTCGGATAGGCGCTGGCGATGCCGGTAATCCCGAACAGGGCAAGGATAAGGAACAGCATCGGCCTGCGCCCGAACCGGTCTGTCAACGGGCCAAAGATGAGCGCGCCAGGGGCCGAGGCGATAAGGTATACCGACACCATCAATTGCCGGTCATTCGCCGCCGTCACGTCCAAATCGCTGGCAATCGTGCCAATCGCGGGCAGCATCATATCAATGGCCAGCGCGCCAATCGCCATGATGCAGGCCATCATGGCGATAAACTCACCATCTTTTTGCATCGGATTGCGCGCGGTGGTGATGAAATCGGGGAGGGTGGCCATGAATGTGCTTTCTTGCCCGGAGCGGACGGTGGCAAGGACGCCAAACCGTGACGTCAATTCAACTCAAGGCCCCGGTTTTCTAATAAGAATCTGCGTTCTTATTTACTCAAGTCCCCGATGCCGGATTTGATTGCCAAACGCAAGCGATTTTACGGAATAGAGCGCACTATACCCTTGATTATAAAACGATTTAATCGCTCTAGCCTAAATCAACTGACCATCCAGCAGGCGCGGCAAAGCGCCTGATGTGCCGCGTGCACTGCCCATGAACATGTCCTTCGCCGGCTTGGCACGTTGCACCATAGCGAGGCCCGCACGGCGCACGGCGGAGATGGTTTTACCGCGCAGGCCAAAGAATTGCGTCAACACATCGGTGCCGCCCGCAACCGCCATCACGTCCAATGCGCGCCACCGCTCATACCGGGCCAGCAAAGCGGGGTCGGCGGGGTCCAGCCCCTTACGCATGCCATCCACGATGACTTCGGCCAAGGTCGCAACATCGCGCAGGCCCAGATTCAACCCCTGCCCCGCAATCGGGTGGAGACCAGGCGCGGCATCGCCCAGCAGGACCAACCGCTCGCCAATCACCTTTGCCGTGCGTTGGAAGCCCAAGGGGTAGGACATGCGCGGCGCGGCGAGTGCCACATCGCCCATCATTTCCTGCATCGCCTTTTGCATTTCGATCAGGAACACGCGGTCGGACAATTTGGTATAGGCCGCCGCCTTATCCTCCGGCACGGACCAGACAAAGGCGCTGCGATAGGGCAATGGCGCGCCCTCATCACTGTTCATCGGCAAAAGGGCGAACGGGCCGTCGGGGTAGAAGATCTCATAAGCGCAGCCATTGTGCGGTTCGCTATGACAAATCGCGCCGACCAAGGCCGCGTGGCCATAATTCCAATGGGCGAGTTTGAAGCCAGCCTCATCCCGTGTCGGGCTTTTCCGCCCCTCCGCCGCGACCAAGAGTTGCCCTGTTAGCTCCGTCCCATCGGCCAAGGTAACGGCAACGCCGCCGGGCCGGATGTGGCGCGTCGCGACACTGGCGGGCATGTGGAGCGTCAAGTTCGGCTCCGCATCCATCGCCTCAAACAATGCCTTACGCAGCACGCGGTTTTCAAACATATGGCCAAGGAACGTGCCTTCCTCCGGCGCGAAAGCGAGTTCGCCGGGTTTCAATTGGTCGCTGACCCAAATCGATTCAATCGGACACCCCTGCCCCGCCAAGGCATCGCCCAGCCCGATCGCCTCAAACATCGCCATCGAGGTGGAGGCAATGGCGGTGGTGCGCCCGTCAAATTCGGCGGCCAGCATGTCGGCGCGTTTGCCATTGTCGATAATGTGGCTGGTAACCCCATGTTTGGCGAGTGCGAGGCCAAGGCTTGCGCCGTTCAATCCGCCGCCGATGATGATGATGTCGCGATGATTGGTCATGGGGAGTGCCTCTAAATGATGGCAACTATGTAAGCGCCCCGCGCGCCAAAGCAAAGGGGCCAAAGGGGCATATTCGCCTTTTGACCCTTCGCCTAACCCAATAGACTTGACGGCGACTCCCCGCCTCTGGCAAAAGGGGCATGGGTTTTACCCGTTCAGGGGTGATTTGAGTTAAGCAACGCAGGGGTCGCGGGGCCAAATGGTCGTATCCGCCGCATACCTGCCTTAAGGGGACCAAGTCATGGCCAGTAGGGCAACCCAGAATGACGCCGATTGGCAACGCCTCATGCGCGAAAGCCTGCTGCGCAGCGGCGGATTGGCGTTATCGCTCATCCTTTACGCCGTGGCGGGTTTCACGCTCCTTTCTTTGGTTAGCTACACCGCGACCGACAATGCGTTCAGCGCGGCGGCGGCGGGAGCAGAGGGCAATTGGATGGGGCAAGCGGGTGCCTATGTCGCCGATGCGCTGCTGTTCTTGCTCGGCTGTGCGTCGGCGTTGCTGTTGCCGTTGGTGGCGGTTACTGCCAAGCGCCTTTGGGTTGCCGATAGCTTGGCCGGTTTGAAACGCCAAATTGGCCTCACGTTCTTGGGCAGTTTCGCCGCCGCCGCGGGACTGTCGCTGTTCACCGACCCCGGAAGCATTTCCGCGCCCGCCGGTTGGGGCGGATTGCCCGCGATGTTGCTAGCGCGCGGGATTGACGCGCTCGCCGCCCTCGCAGGAGAAGCCAATGCGGGCTTGATTTCCGGCATAACCGGCGCCATCGCCGTCGCACTTGGCCTATGGCTGGTCGTGCGCGCATTGCGCCTGCAAAACGGCCCGAGGATGCCCGCCATACCTCGTTTAGGGTGGAACCGGAAAAAGGCCCTGCCCGCACCCGCCGGTTCAGCAATCGCCGCGTTCGACGACTATGACGACGACATGCCATTCGATATGGAGCAGCCCAAATCGGTCGCCGCCAAGGCCGCCCCGCGCAAGAAAGTGGAGCCGGACCACCGCCCGCCGCCGGTCATCTCTGACCGCAAAGTCGCGACCCAACCCGCCAGCCTATCAAGCGCACGGCAGGGGGATTTCTTTGGTAATTACACACTGCCCTCTATCGACCTGCTCGACCCTGCCAAACCGTTGGAGGCCCCGCGTCTGGACAAGGCCGCGTTGGAACGCAATGCGCGGCTTTTGGAATCCGTGCTGGATGATTTCCATGTGAAGGGGCAAATCGTCGCGGTGAAGCCCGGCCCCGTCGTCACCATGTACGAATTGGAACCCGCCGCCGGCATTCGCGCCAACCGCGTCATTGCGCTGGCCGAGGATATTGCCCGCAACATGAGCGCATTGTCCGCCCGCGTCTCGACCGTGCATGGCCGCACCGTGATGGGCATCGAATTGCCTAATGCGAACCGCGAGTCCGTGGTGTTTCACGAAATGGTGGGCAGCAGCGCGTTTGCCAATATGAACGGTTCGCTGCCCATCATTTTGGGTAAGAATATCAACGGCGATCCCGTCATAGCCGACCTTGCCCCCATGCCGCACTTGCTGGTCGCGGGGACCACGGGCTCGGGTAAGTCGGTGGGCCTCAACGCCATGATCCTATCATTGCTTTATCGCCTGACGCCCGAACAGTGCCGCATGATTATGATCGATCCGAAGATGTTGGAGCTGTCCACCTACGACGACATTCCACATTTGCTCTCCCCCGTGGTGACCGATCCGGCTAAGGCCATCCGCGCGCTGAAATGGGCGGTGGAGCAGATGGAGGACCGGTACCGGATGATGTCATCGCTGTCCGTCCGCAACCTCGCCAACTACAATGAAAAGGTGAAGGCGGCGAAGGCGAAGGGGCAACCTTTGGGCCGGAAAGTGCAGGTCGGTTACGACCCCGCCACCGGTATGCCGCAATATGAGGAGGAGCAACTCCCCTACGAAGTGCTGCCCCAAATTGTCATCGTCATCGACGAGTTGGCCGATTTGATGATGACCGCCGGAAAGGAAGTCGAATTCCTGATCCAACGCCTGGCGCAAAAGGCGCGCGCGGCGGGCAGCCACTTGATCATGGCCACGCAGCGCCCATCGGTGGACGTCATCACCGGCGTGATTAAGGCGAATATGCCCACCCGCATATCCTTCCACGTCACCAGCAAAATCGACAGCCGCACAATCCTGAACGAACAGGGCGCAGAGCAGTTGTTGGGCAAGGGCGACATGCTCTATATGGCAGGCGGCAAGGGGCTGACCCGCATCCACGGACCGTTCGTGTCCGACGATGAAGTCCGCCGCGTCGCCGACCATTGGCGCGGCCAAGGTCAACCCGATTACATCAGCGCAGTGACCGAGGAGCCGGAGGAGGGCAGCTTTGCTTTGGATGGCATGGAGCCAAGCAACCCTGAGGACGCGACCTATGCCAAGGCGTGCCATATTGTGTTCACGTCACAAAAGGCCTCGACCAGCTGGATCCAACGCCAATTGCGCATCGGGTATAATAGCGCCGCGCGCCTGATCGACCGGATGGAGGAGGACGGCTATGTCTCCGCCCCCAACCATGTCGGACGGCGCGAAGTTCTGCGCGACCAGAACGGCGAGCCGATCTAGCCATGGCGATGTTTCGCCGATGGCCGAATAAGGCCGATGGCGATGTTTCGCCGATTACCCAATTTGCCCCCCTGTTTCTTGTAACAAAATGTCGTTAAGGGGAACGACGGCATTCGTTCAACGTTCATTCAACCGTCCAGTTTTATGAACGCAGGAACCAGCATGGACCAAACATAAGGAGCATCCAATGCGCAATTTATTCCTCTCCCTCGGCGCGGCGTCGGTCGCCATTGCTGCCGCTACGGCGCCGGTGCAGGCGCAATCGGCAAGCACATTGTCGGCGGTCGAATCGCATATCGAACAAGTGGCCACCATGTCCGCAACGTTCAGCCAATCTGACCGTAAGGGGCAGACGATGACTGGCAAAATGCTGATCAAACGCCCCGGCCAAATCCGCTTTGAATATCAAAAGGGCGCGAATTTGCTCATCGTGGGCGATGGCAAATCGCTCAACATGATCGATTATCAGGTCCGCCAAGTGCAACGCTGGCCGATCGGAGAAAGCCCGCTTTCTGCGCTGCTCGATCCCAAAAAGGATCTGAAGAAATACGGCAAATTGGTGCCAACAAGCGATCCCAATGTCGTGTCGGTGGCGGTGAAAGACCCCAAACGCCCCGAATATGGCACCATCACCATGGTGTTCATAAAACAAGCGGGCGCGCCGGCGGGCCTCACCCTGCACAGCTGGGTCGCGCTGGACAGTCAGAACAACCGCACGACCGTTCGCCTGTCAAATGTAAAATATAATGTTACCATCGCGAACAGCGCATTTAATTGGAAAGATCCGCGCGCTTCGTCCGGCCCGCGTAGGTAGGATTTTACAAAATCCCGATACTATCGGGGTTTATGCGACGTTAAGGCTGCGGTTCGTCGACGGGCCGCAGCCTTTCGTCGCTTATGCACCGGAATCTTTCGGTCTGTTCATGTGGCGTGCAGGAATCAAATGTAAATCGGGAGTCGTAAGGCAACCGTGCGATTGAGGGTTTCCCCCCTGTTACCCATCACCCGTATTTGACGGCCCTTACCTTTGCCGTGTTGAACGCAAAGCCGCCCCCATGCCACAGCCCCCGGCATGGGGGCATTTTGTTTGTTTTGCGCTTGGCTTTCGCCCGACAATTCGTCTAGGCAAACGGCCATGGCCAAAAGCATCTCTGTCGCCTCTTGGAATATCAATTCCATCCGGTTCCGCATCGAAATCGTCGAAAAATTCCTGCGCGAACACGCGCCCGATGTGCTGTGCCTGCAAGAAACCAAGGTCGTGAACGAATTGTTCCCTGAGGGCGTGTTTCGCCAATTGGGCTACAACCATATCAAGCTGAACGGCCAACCAATGCACCATGGTGTCGCCATCGTGAGCAAAATCCCCTTGCGCGCTGACACCCGCCACGATTGGCAGGCCAATGGAGAGGCGCGACATATCGGCGCGGTGCTGCCCAACGGCTGGCGCATTGAGAATGTCTATATCCCGGCGGGTGGCGAGGTTGCCGACCGTGTGGAGAACCCGAAATTCGGCCAAAAACTCGATTTCTTCGAACGCATGATTGCATGGAGCGCGGACACCGCGACGGCGAAAACGCCCACCATCCTCACCGGCGATTTCAACGTCGCGCCGTTGGAATGCGATGTGTGGAGCCATAAGGCACTCATCAGCACGGTGAGCCACACGCCGGTGGAAATCGAATTGATGCGCCGGATGCAGGTGGCAGGTGGATGGGTGGACCTTGGCCGCCATTTCGTCCCCGCGCCTGACCGGCTGTTCACATGGTGGAGCTACCGTGCAAAGGATTGGACCGTCGGTGATCGCGGACGGCGGCTGGACCATATGTGGGTCACGCCCGACCTGCTGCCCCATGCCACCGCGCACCGGATTCATGAGCCATGCCGTGGCTGGACCAAGCCATCGGACCATATCCCCATCGTCAGCGACTTTACTTACGAATGACCGCCGTGTCGCCTCTTGTGGGCGATGCCAAGGCCGCCGCGCGGGCGATTGATGCGCTGCGCCGGGGCTGGACCGTGCGGGTTTCGGGCGGCGATGGTGCGCTTGTTTTGTGCGCGATTGAGCGTGTGGGCGACCCGTCCCACTTTGCCGCCGCGCATGAAATCCTGCTATCGGGCAATCGCGCCGCCACCTTGTGCTTGATGGGGCAAGGTTTGGCCGCCGCCGCCCCTCACGCTGTGCGGATTGAAGCTCCAGCCGAACTGGCCGGCCCCGATGGCGCGGCCATGGCGATGGCATTGGCCGACCCAGTGCTTGACCTAACGCATCCCATGAAGGGACCATTCCGCGCGCTGCCGTTGGATGCGACCGCAGCCGCCGCAGCCGCCATGGAGTTGGCGCGCATGGGCGGTATTTTGCCCGCATTTCTGATTGTAGAGGGAGAGGCCGACGCACAGGTGGCCGCCGCCGATGTCGCTGC
>JBGSSR010000252.1:0-19369 GCA_041736905.1 Sphingomonadaceae bacterium
CCATTATGTCTATCCCTATCCGCATGTGGACGCGGTGATTCCGTTGATGGCGGAGGGGCTGCTCACGCCCTATCTCGACATCCCCTTCCAACACGCCGCGCCATCGGTGCTAAAGGCGATGCGCCGCCCCGCGAATGAGGCAAAGGTGTTGGAGCGTATCCACAATTGGCGCGCAATCTGCCCCGATATTGCCATCCGGTCCAGCTTCGTCGTCGGTTTTCCCGGTGAGACCGAGGCGGATTTTGACTATCTGCTGCAATGGCTTGAGGAAGCGCAATTGGACCGTGTCGGCGCGTTCCGTTTCGAACCCGTAGAGGGCGCGGCGGCCAATGACTTGCCGGGCGCAGTGCCGGAAGACGTGAAAGAAGACCGCTTCGCCCGCATTATGGCGGCAACCGCCCGCATCAGCGCGGCGAAGTTGCAGGCCAAAGTCGGCCGCACTCTGCCGGTCATCATTGATGAAGTCGGCGAACCGGACGAGGATGGCGACGTGGGCGCTACCGGCCGCAGTCAAGCCGACGCGCCGGAAATCGACGGTGCGTTTTACCTGCGCGAAGTCCCCGCCGGCTTGCAGGCAGGCGACATCGTGCAGGCTGTGGTCGAGGACGCCGATGAGCATGACTTGTTCGGGGTGATTGCTTAAACCCGTGCGGCACTTCCCCACCACCGCCGTGTTCGATTGGTCGGGTGCGGGGGGGAAGCGGCATCATGGGATTGCTTTGGCCGTCTCCAAAGAAACTGCCGCGCCGCGCCTAATAGCACCGCCGCATCCGTCCGGCAAATGGAGCCGTAACGATGCGCTGGCGTGGCTGCGCGCGCAAGCCGACGCACAGGCCGACGTATTGATCGGCATGGATGTGTCGATGGGGTTCCCCTTTGCCGATATGGGCGGCTATTTTCCGCAATGGTCGGATAGTCCCGCCACCGCGCCGGAGCTTTGGGCGGCGGTGGAGCGATTGTGCGAGGCCGATTCTCATTTGGAGGCGGGCGGCGTCCTCTCCCACCCCGATATCGCGCCCCATTTTCGGCAGACCGGCAACCTTGGCGCACATTATGGCGCGTCCAAATCGGGGCGGCTGCGCGTGGTGGAGGCCGAATCGCGGCGGCTTGGCCTCGCCAATCCCTATAGCTGCCTGAACCTTGTCGGCGCGGCGCAGGTGGGGAAGGCGAGTTTGACCGCCATGCGGTTGCTGCACGCGCTGCGCGGCGTTATACCCGTATGGCCGTTCTATCCGGTGCCGAATCGCGGGCCAATGCTGATTGAAATCTACACCAGCATCGCCGCCGTGCGCGCGGGCGTGAGTAAGGGGCGGAGCAAATTGCGAACGTGGGAGGGTCTAAACGCGGCCTTGGCGGCGCTTAACTGCCCGCCGGTCGCGGCGCAATCCAAGCCGCCTAGCGATCATCATAGTGACGCCCTGCTCACCGCCGCATGGTTGATGCGCGCGCAAGGACACGCGGCGCATTGGACTCCGGCGGCGATGACAGAGAAAGTGGCGATGACCGAGGGGTGGACCTTTGGGGTCGGTTAGGCGCGGCCTAAGCGAACAGGCGGTCCTTCAACTCCTCAACGAATTCCTCCGCCAAGGCACGCTCCACTTGCGTCATTTCAACGATATGGTTCACCGCCTGCATGGGTTGGCCATTGCGGACCATCGATTCGACGCGGCCCAAAAGCAAAGCGGCGTGCAGGTCGGATGCCTCCACCGTGTCCGGCGCAGCAGCCGGTTGCCAGCTTTCACTATTTCCGCCCATATCGGCATATTGCATGACCATAATGACACCCGTGCGACAGTTCTCGGTGTGGCAGAATCGCCCCCGTTTCACCGTTGTTATATGGTGTAAAGCGTTAACAGTGCGGTAAGGGCGTGCGGTTAATTTGGGGTTAGTTAGTGATCATGACATGTTGAGTGGTCACGGTTTTGGGAAGCGCCGCCGGATCGATTTTGATCGGTGTGACAATAATTTCGGCGATAGGTTCGGCCAGCCGAAGTTCGCCCCAACATTCTTCGTCGTCATAAAATGGCGTTTTTGTGCCGTCGGGGTTTTCGACCAACACGGGGTTGCAAAGATAGCCGCCCCTATCGTCCCGAAAGAACAATAAGGCCGCGCCGCCGCCTTCCTCCATCGGATACTCATCAGGATTGGCGCGTTCGCCCATGCAGTCGATGCCCTCGGTGGACGATAGGCCGGTGGTGAATAGGCGTTGGAAACCTTGATCATTGGCCACGCGCCATGTGTTTTCAACGGTTTGGCTGCCGCTGACCACGGTCATGGTGCCATCCGCGCGGAAGGTCCAGGTTTCGGTGCAAACCCGCGACCCCTTCGGCGCGCCGCGTGGGGCGGTGAAGGTCCATTCACCGCCCGCGATGAGCGTCCCCGTGTGTTGCGCGGCCAAATCCACAAGTGGACTTGGTGTGGCCTCTTGCGCCATCGCGGGCGCAGCCATCAACGCCAAAGCGGCGAACGCGTGGCCGAACACAGGGGCAAAACGGGTCATCTATCCATCCTTTTTGTAGGAGCCTTTTTCGGCTTCGGTTTAGCGGGCTTCTCCCCACGCGGCGGGGCGGCGGTGATTTCGAAGGCGAGTTCGTCGTCCTTCACATGCACCTTCACCTCACCACCGTGGGCCAAACGCCCAAACAGCAATTCCTCGGCCAAAGGTTGTTTGACCTTCTCCTGAATGAGCCGCCCCATGGGCCGCGCGCCATAGAGTTTGTCGTATCCGCGCTTGGTCAACCATTCCTTCGCCACATCGTCCATCGTGATATGGACGTTTTGGTCGGCGAGTTGCAGTTCAAGCGCCAAGAAGAATTTCTCCACCACGCGGCCCACAACCTCTGTTGGGAGGTAATTGAACGGCACGATGGCGTCCAAACGGTTGCGGAATTCCGGCGTGAAGAGTTTCTTCACCGCGTCATCGCCCGCGTCCTCTTTGCTCATGTTGCCAAAGCCGATGCCTTCCTTCGCCATGTCCGACGCGCCGGCGTTGGTGGTCATGATCAGGATAACATTGCGGAAATCCACGGTCTTGCCATGGTGGTCGGTCAAACGGCCATTGTCCATGACTTGCAGCAGGATGTTGAACAGGTCGGGGTGCGCCTTCTCAATTTCATCGAGCAGCAGCACGCAATGCGGGTTCTGGTCGATGGCATCGGTGAGCAGGCCGCCCTGGTCGAACCCGACATAGCCCGGGGGTGCACCGATGAGTCGCGACACGCTGTGCCGCTCCATATATTCGCTCATATCGAAGCGCTTTAGGGGGATGCCCATGATGGACGCGAGTTGCCGCGCCACCTCGGTCTTACCCACGCCAGTCGGCCCGCTGAACAGATAATTGCCGATGGGCTTATCCGGTTCGCGCAGGCCCGCGCGGGACAGTTTGATCGCGCTGGACAAGACATCAATGGCCTTATCCTGCCCAAAGACAACGCGTTTCAGATCTTGAGTCAAGTTGCCCAAAGCGGTTTTATCATCGCTCGACACCTGCTTGGGCGGGATGCGCGCCATGGTGGCAATCACGGCCTCAATATCGCCCGCGCGGATGGTTTTGTTCCGCTTCGATGGGGCGACCAGCATTTGCATCGCGCCGACTTCGTCAATTACATCGATGGCTTTATCGGGTAATTTTCGGTCGTTGATATAGCGCGCGGACAGTTCCACCGCCGCCTTCAGCGCGTCGGGGGTGTATTTGACCTTATGATGGTCCTCAAACGCGGTGCGCAGGCCGTGCAGGATTTTGATCGTGTCATCGATGGTGGGTTCGTTTACGTCAATCTTCTGGAACCGGCGCAGCAGAGCGCGGTCCTTTTCAAAATGGTTGCGGAATTCCTTGTACGTGGTCGAGCCGATGCAGCGGATGGTGCCACCGGATAGCGCGGGCTTCAGCAGGTTGGAGGCGTCCATTGCCCCGCCACTGGTTGCACCCGCGCCGATGACGGTGTGAATCTCATCGATGAACAACACGGCATCGGGCAGTTCCTCAAGCTCCGACACCACTTGCTTCAATCGTTCCTCAAAATCGCCGCGATAGCGCGTACCGGCGAGGAGCGCGCCCATGTCGAGCGAATAGATGACGGCGGGCAACAGCACTTCCGGCACTTCGCCCTCAACAATCCGCCGCGCCAGCCCCTCGGCAATCGCGGTTTTGCCGACGCCGGGTTCGCCCACATACAACGGGTTGTTCTTGCTACGGCGGCACAGGATTTGCACCGTGCGGTCCACCTCGGCATTGCGTCCGATCAGCGGGTCGATGCGGCCCTGTTTTGCCTTTTCGTTCAAATTGACGGTGAATTGGTCGAGCGCGCCTTCCTTCTTCGCCTTTTCCTCCTTGGCGGATTCGCGCGAGGATGACGGCGCGCTGGCGTCGCTGATTTGGCCGGGTTGCCCGCCCTTGCCGACGCCATGCGAGATGAAGGACACCGCGTCCAACCGGCTCATATCCTGTTGTTGCAGGAAATAAACGGCATAGCTTTCGCGTTCAGAGAACAGCGCGACCAGCACGTTTGCGCCGGTCACTTCGTCCTTGCCCGACGATTGGACGTGCAGGATAGCGCGTTGGACCACGCGTTGGAATCCGGCGGTGGGCGATGGGTCGTTGTTCGCGCCGTTTTTCAGATTGTCGAGTTCCGTGTCGAGATACACCGTCACCGTTTCCGACAATTCGGCCAGATCGACATTGCACGCCTGCATCACCTTGGACGCATCAGGGTCGTCAATCAGTGCCAGCAGCAAATGCTCCAGCGTGGCATATTCATGCCCCCGATCCGACGCATTGGTCAGCGCCTGATGCAGCGTTTTTTCAAGGCTTTGGGCAAAGGATGGCATGGCTTAATCTCCAAAACCCGCGCGGCGAAACGGCGGCGCGGCGCGTCCCATTGGGGCGGCTTACGCATACTATATTGGCACCCTTTGCGCATTTGCAAACCGCTTTTAAGGGAAGGCCCGATTATTTCTTGAATAATTGGTCCGCGATGGAGCGGTGAGTGCTGGCAAAGGCCATGCGCGTCTCCGCCCGTGCGATTTCGGATTTGAGGGCCGCGATGCGTTCGGACAGTTCGTCGACGCTCAACGCATCAATGTCCTCGGCCATCAGATTGCCCAACGGCGTGCCCTTTTTCGCAGGTTCAAAATCGTCTATCATAGTGCGGGCCAGTGTTGAACTTTGCCGCGATTAAGTCAATAAGGGCGCGCACATGGTTAACGGGCGATTTGCGGGGGGCGACGACGTGAGCAACTTACCGACACACATGCGCGCGATTGAGATTGCGGAATTCGGTGGGCCGGAGGTGCTAACCCTGTGCGAACGCGCTGTGCCAATGGCGGGTGGCGGAGAGGTGCTGATTGCCGTCGCAGCGGCGGGCGTCAACCGCCCCGATATTGTGCAACGCATGGGCCTCTACCCGCCACCACCGGGCGCGAGTGACATACCGGGGTTGGAGGTTTCGGGCTCTATTGTTGCCGTTGGAGCAGGCGTCGATGCGGGCCTGATCGGGCGACGCGTCGCTGCGTTGGTCACGGGCGGAGGCTATGCGCAATATTGCACCGCCGATGCGCGCCATTGCTTGTCTATGCCCGATGCGATGGATTTTGAGGCGGCGGCGGCTTTGCCCGAAACCCTGTTCACCGTGTGGCATAATGTGTTTGAGCGCGGATATGCCCGCGATGGGGAAACCTTGCTTGTCCATGGTGGGACCAGCGGCATTGGGTCGATGGCGATTAAGTTGGGCAAATTATTCGGCCTGACTGTCATCGCGACCTGCGGCAGCGACGATAAATGCGCAGCGGCGAAGGCGTTGGGCGCGGACCATGCCATCAATTATAAATCGCAAGTTTTTGAGGATACCGCCCGCGCGCTGACCAATGGCAAGGGCGTGGAAATCATCCTCGACATGGTCGGAGGTTCCTATCTGCCGCGTAATATGAAAGCGCTGGCTGATGATGGCCGGTGCGTTACGATTGCGGTGCAGGGCGGGTTGAAAGCCGAGATAAGCGTCGCCCAATTGATGAGCCGCCGTTTGACCCTCACTGGCTCCACCCTGCGTCCGAGGTCGGCGGAGTTTAAGGCGCTGCTTACCCAAGAAATCGCCGCTTATGCGTGGCCCTTGGTAGAGGACGGACGTCTCGCCGCTGCATTGGACCGCGCGTTCCCATTGGCCGAAGCTGCCGCCGCACATGGCTATATGGAAAGCGGCGACCATGTCGGGAAAATTGTTCTGACGGTGTAACGGCGTCACATTTTCGGCCAAACTGTCACATCCCTGTCACCCGCGCCCCACGCGCACGTAACATTATGACTCCATAGGCTGCTCCCAGATTCAATTCAAGGACTGGACAGCCCATGAACGCGCTTTCCCAATTTCTCCCGCCCTTTGATGAGGCGCAATATGATGCCCGCTTGAAACGCAAGCCCAAGGTGCGCGATGCCGACCGGCTGCGCTATCGGACGATTTTTATCTCCGACATCCATTTGGGAACGCGGGGGTGTAACGCCGATAAGCTGATCGATTTTCTCGACCATGTGGACAGCGATACGATGTATCTGGTTGGCGACATCATCGATGGCTGGCGCCTCAAGAAGAAACATTATTGGCCCGCCAGCCACAATGACATCGTCTGGCGCGTGCTGAAACGGGCCAAACGGGGCACGCGCATTGTCTATATCCCCGGCAACCATGACGAAATGTTCCGGCAGTTCGCGGGGTTCAGCTTCGGCGGGATAGAAATCGCCCGCGCGGCGGAGCATGTCACCGCCGATGGCCGCACTTTGTTGGTCATGCACGGCGATGAATTTGACACCATCATGTTGGCGCACCGGTGGCTCGCGGTGATTGGCGACAGCCTTTATACCTTGTTGATGAAGTGCAACTACATCGTCAACCGCGTGCGGGAGGGGATGGGCATGCCCTATTGGTCCTTGTCCAAAATGGCGAAGAACCGTGTCAAAAACGCCGTTGAGTTTATTTCGCAATTTGAAGGACTGGTGGCTCGCGCGGCGGCGCAGCGCGGCGTTGATGGCGTGGTTGCGGGCCATATTCACCACGCCGAATATCGCCGCATCGACGGTATAGACTATTATAACGACGGCGATTGGGTGGAGGGGTGCACCGCACTGGTCGAACATTTCGATGGCCGGATGGAGGTTCTGCATTGGGCCGACATCATGACCGCGCGGGCGAAAGACATGGCGGCAGAGGCCGAGGAAGCGACCGACGAAGTGGCCCCGGCACAAGCCCCCGAAAAAGTCCCCGCAGAAGCAATTGCTGCATGATTGCCTCACTGCCCAAACGCCGTATCGCCATAGTCACCGACGCGTGGCACCCGCAAGTCAATGGCGTCGTGCGCACGTTGGACACGGTCATCGGCATCCTGCGCGCTCGTGGGCATGAGGTGTTGGTCATCGCGCCGGATCAGTTCCGGTCGATGCCATGCCCGACCTATCCCGAAATCCGATTGGCGTTTGTGTGGCCCGCGCATATTGGCGCGATGTTGACCGAATTTGCGCCCGATGCGATACATTTGTCGACGGAGGGGCCGCTGTGCATTGCGGCGCGGCATTATTGCGTGGGGCAGGATTTGGCCTTTACCACCGCCTATCACACGCAATTTCCCGATTATGTCGCGCGGCGCACCGGCGTATCGGCGGAGATTATCTGGCCCGCCATCCGCCGCTTTCACCGCCGGGCGCAACGCGTGATGGTATCGACGCGGACGATGGCGGATGAGCTGACCCTGCGCGGTATTGGCCCGATTGCGATGTGGGGACGGGGCGTGGACACCGATGTGTTCCATCCCGATGCTGCGCCGCCTGCACTTTATGCCGACCTGCCGCGGCCCATTCATCTGTATGTCGGGCGAGTTGCGGTGGAAAAGAATATTGAGGCGTTTTTAGCGCTCGAGACCACCGGCTCTAAAGTTGTTGTCGGCGATGGCCCGCAGTTGGAATCGTTACGCGCTGCCTATCCGCAAGCGAATTTCGCGGGGCAGCAATCGGGCGCGGCATTGGCCGGATATTATGCGGGCGCGGACGTGTTCGTCTTTCCCTCGACCACCGATACGTTCGGATTGGTGATGATTGAGGCGATGGCATGCGGCACGCCGGTCGCGGCTTATCCGGTCACCGGGCCGGTTGATGTGTTGAAGCCTGAGGGCGGCGTGATGGACGCCGATTTGGGCGCGGCGATTGCGCGCGCGCTGACGCTCGATCGGGTAAAAGTGGCCGCCTTTGGCCAGGGGTTTAGTTGGGACGATAGCGCCGACCAATTCCTTGCCGCGCTCTACCCCGCCGATGGCACGCGCCATGATGCGCAAAATATAACGACAGCGGCAACAAATGCCTAAAAATTAGGCGACACTTAATCAATGATTAAAGTTTAGGCACAATTCAAGCCCGCAATTGCTGCATTGCAACACGAATCGCTTGGAATTCCGTAAAATCCGGATTCTGGCACGGCCTTTGCAGTGATCCCCTAGCCACAGCCATGCCCTTTGTTTGGGCCGCGTGCCGGTTCGTTCACCCGCATGGCTGACAATAAAGCAAGGGGGACCGAATGAAATATATCATCGCCATTATTAAGCCATTCCGGCTTGATGCTGTGCGCGAAGCGCTAACGGGGGTTGGCGTTTCAGGCATGACTGTGACCGAAGTAAAGGGCTTTGGCCGCCAAAAGGGCCAAACCGAAGTCTATCGCGGCGCGGAATACACCACCAACATGGTGCCCAAGGTTAAGCTGGAAATCGCATGTGCCGATGGCGCCGCGGACAGCGTGGTTGAGGCCATCCAAACCGCCGCCAGCACCGATAGCATCGGCGACGGCAAAATCTTCGTGCTCGAACTCGGCAGCGCATTGCGCATCCGGACGGGCGACACCAACGACAACGCACTTTAAGCGATAGGGGGAAGTATTATTATGCGATCCGCACTTACAAAAATTGGCGCATTGGGGGCAACGGCGATCGCCGCCCTTTCCGCCAGCGCCGCATGGGCGCAAGAAGCGGCCGAGGGTGCCGCTGAAGCCGTCACAGAAGCCGCTGCACCCGTGGCAGAAGCCGCCGCGCCAATCGCCGATAAAGGCGACACATCGTGGATGTTGATGTCCACCGTTCTGGTCATGTTGATGATCGTCCCCGGTCTTGCGCTGTTCTATGGCGGCCTTGTCCGCACAAAGAACATGGCGTCGGTCCTCACGCAAATTTTGGGTGTTGCGGGTCTCGCGATGCTGATTTGGGTGATATACGGCTATGGCCTCGCGTTCGGCGGGGACGCGAACCAGTATATTTCGACTGGTAAATTCTTTTTGGCTGGCGTGACGCCGGACAGCACCGTTGCCACCTTTACCGATGGCGTAGTGATACCGGAATTCGTCTTTATCGCCTTCCAAATGACCTTTGCCGCGATCACCGTCGCGCTGGTCGGGGGCGGGTTGGTGGAACGGATGAAGTTTTCCGCGTTGATGGTGTTTGCCATCATCTGGCTCACCATCGTCTATTTCCCCATCGCACACATGGTGTGGTATGCGGGCGCCGATGAATCCACGACTGGCCTGTTGTTCGGTTGGGGCGCATTGGACTTCGCTGGCGGCACCGTGGTGCACATCAACGCCGGTGTATCGGCCCTTGTTGGCGCGTTGATCCTCGGCCCACGCCTTGGCTATAAGAAAGAAATCATGGCCCCGCACAGCCTGACGATGACGCTCATCGGTACCGGTCTGCTGTGGGTGGGTTGGTTCGGTTTCAACGCCGGTTCGGCCTTGGAAGCCAATGGTTCCGCCGCGCTTGCCATGATCAACACCTTTGTTGCGACCGCCGCTGGCGTCATCTTCTGGATGTTGACGGAGCGTGTTTTGGGTCACAAGGCCTCCCTGCTCGGCGCGTGTTCGGGTGCGATTGCCGGTCTAGTCGCGGTAACCCCTGCGGCGGGTAATGGCGGACCCTTCGGTGCGATCCTGCTCGGCGCAGTCGCCTCGGTTGTTTGTGCCTATTTCGTGGTCAGCATCAAGCCGAAGCTGAAACTGGACGATAGCCTTGACGCCTTCGGCATCCACGGGATCGGCGGTATTGTTGGCTCGATCGGCACGGCGTTCACGATGTTGCCAGCCCTTGGCGGCTTTGCAGGCGACGACTATGATTTGGGCGCGCAGTTGGGTATCCAAGTCGCCGCCGTTGGCGTCGCGATTGTGTGGGCCGCTGTCGGCGCCGCGATTGCCTTCTACATCGCCAAATTGATCACTGGTGGCCGCGTTAGCGAAGACCAAGAGCGCGAAGGTCTCGACCTCGCCGAACATGGCGAACGCGCATACAACTATTAAGTTTGGCGGGGGCTGGCCCACGGGTCGGCCCCTCTATACGCGATTGGTCCCGATGCTGACTCAAAGCATCCTCTCCCGCTTGACGGCGGCATCGGGTCCACCCTTCGTTCCCAAAAGCGGCCTCATCCACCGCATGCGTAATGGGCGAAGGGGATTTTCCTCCTGTCGTTATTTTCCCTCCTTGGGGATCGTGACGAATGGTGACGCGACTGGGGCCGGTGAAGTGTTTGCTTCACCGGCCCATTTTTGTCGGCCCCAACTTTGTTCTTGAAATGTTTCACGTAAAACTATAGCATTTGACATGGTTAAACCGGATCACGACACGATAATTGCCGCTGTCCCCGCCGCTGCGCACGATAGGATGCTGGCCATTCAAGCTGTAGTGGAGCGCGCCGTCCCCCATGCGACACGGACCGTCGGCTATGGCTTGCCTGCCTTTCGTACCCGCCGCATATTCTTCTATTTCGGCGCGTTTAAGCAGCACATCGGTGTATATCCGTCCGTGTATGACGCCGCGCTAAAGGCGGAACTTGCGCCTTTTGCCGGGCCGAAGGGCAATTTGACATTCCGCCACGACGCGCCATTGCCGCTAGATATCATAGAACGGGTGGCCACGGCGTTGGCGGCACAATATGCGGATTAGCGCGAAGGCTTAACCGCTGTTGCGCAAGGCCGTGGCAATGGCGTTGATCGACAATTGAATGCCCTCGCCAATACGCGGGTCGCTTTCGCCCGCACGGTGGCGTTTCATTAACTCGATTTGAAGGTAATTCAGCGGCTCAATATAGGGCAGGCGCAACCGGATGGAGTTGAACAACGCGGGGTTGCGCTCCAACAAATAGGCTTCGTCCTTAATGGCGAGCAGGCTGTCATGCGCCGCGCCCCATCCCGATTGGACGTGGCCGAACAGGCGGTCGCGTAGGGTGGAATCCTCCACCAAAGCGGCATATTTGCCCGCAATCCCCATGTCCGATTTCGCCAACACCATTTCCATATTGGCGAGCACCGCCTGAAAAAAGGGCCAGCTTTGCGCCATGGATTTTAAGAGGCCTTGATCCTTAAATCCGGCGAGGGCCTGCCCCGTGCCATACCAACCGGGCAACATGACGCGCGCTTGTGCCCAGCTGAACACCCATGGAATTGCGCGCAAATCCTCAATGGCTTGCGATTTGGACCGGCTGGCCGGACGCGAACCGATTTTCAACGTCGCGATTTCGCTTATCGGCGTCATCTGCCGGAAAAACGGCACAAAGCCGTCGGTTTCATAGACCAACCCGCGATAGGCGGCGAAGGCAGCGGCGCTGATTTCTGCCATTGCGGTGGTAAAGCGGTCGTGGTCGGCCTTTGGCATCGGTTCGGGGCGGAGCGAGGCGAGCAACGACGCGGCGCTCATCGCCTCTAGGTTCGTGACCGCATTGTCGATGGTGCCGAATTTGGCGGCGATCACTTCGCCCTGTTCGGTGATGCGGATGCGCCCTTGCACGACGCCCTCTGGCTGCGCCTGTATCGCCTGAAACGCGCTGCCCCCGCCGCGTCCGACCGCGCCGCCGCGTCCGTGGAACAGTTGCATGGCAACGCCCGCGTCGGCGAACACGGGCTTCAACGCGCTGCTCGCCTGATAGAGTTCCCATGTGCTGGTCAGGTAACCGCCGTCCTTATTGCTGTCCGAATAGCCAATCATCACTTCCTGATGGCCGCGCGATTTGGCCAATGCGAGCATCGGCGGCAAAGCGAAAAACGCCGCCATGGTTTCGGGCGCTTGTTGCAAATCCTCAATGGTTTCGAACAATGGCACGGACATAATCGCGCACGTCGGGACGCCATCCGCATCGACGGTGAAAAGGCCGACTTCTTTGAGAAGGATATACACCTCCAGCAGGTCCGACACGCTGGTCGTTTTGCTGATGACATAAGTGGTGATCGCGTCGGGGCCGAACAGTCGGTGCGTCTCGGCGGCTTGGCGGACGATGGCGAGTTCCTTCGCCGTTTCTTCGCCAAGCACCGTCGCGACACCAGTCAGCGGGCGGTTGTGACTGAGTTCGGAGAGCAGCAACGCAACGCGGTCTTCTTCCGCCATCCCCACATAATCCGCAATGCCGGCGTGGGAGAGAAGCTCGCCGACGACGCGTTCATGCACATCGCTGTTCTGCCGCATGTCAAGCGTGGCCAGATGGAAGCCAAAGGTTTCAACGGCGCGGATCAGGCGGCCAAGCGCCCCTCCGCCCGACAAAGCGCCATCGCCATCCGCCGCCAAACCGTTGGCGAGCACCGCCAGATCATGCCGAAACGCGCGCGGATTGTCATAGGCCGCACCGGTGAGGGGCGAGGGACGCGGCGGCTCATTGCCGACCAGCACGCGCCACGTGGCGTCAAGGCGCGCATAAATGCCTGAAAGCGCGCGGCGATATGGCTCATGCTCGCGCGCTTTGGCATCATCGCCGCTGATGTCCGCCAATTCCTGCACAGCCTTGGGCGTCGCGCCGGGTTCGCGGGAGATGGACAATTCTGCGCCCAATTTGTGCACGGCGTCGCGGTAGAAGCCCAGCGCGGTTTCTGCGCCGGAACCCAAAGCCCGCTTCATACTCGCCGCATCGACGAAGGGATTGCCATCGCGGTCGCCGCCGATCCAGCTGCCCAGACGGACAAACGACTGCGGCCGCGACCCCAACGCCCGCTCCCACCGCGCATAGAGCATCGGCAATGCGGGCAGGAACACGTCGCGCATGTACGCGCGCGCATTGTCAATCTCATCCGCAACCACCAGCCGGTCGGTGCGCAATGCGCGAGTTTGCCAGAGCAATGCGATTTGCCGGTAAATGGCGTCCTCGACGAGATCGCCCTCCGGCGTCGCCTCTGCCCCTGCATCACGCATGTGCATTAACGCGGCGATGCGGTTTTTATGGTCAATCAATGACTTACGCCGTACCTCGGTCGGGTGTGCGGTGAGTACGGGGACGAACAACGCCTTGGCCAGCAAATCCGCCGCCGCGTCTTTATCGACGCCATCCTGCGCCAATCGCTCCAACGCCTCCGCCACCGTCGCGCCGGGTTCATGCGCCACGCCCTGCCGGTCCTCGGCCAAATTGGCGAGCAGGCTGAACAACATAAACCCGTGCACGAATGCCAAAGTGCTGTCCAATGACAGCGCGTCGAGGCCGGGGTCGACCGCCTCCATCCCCTCAATACCGCGATGCCGATCGACACTGGTGGCGCGAATATATTCGGTCTGTTTGAACAATCCCTCGCCGCCATAGGCACGGATAACATCGCCCAAAAGGCGGCCCAAAAAGCGGATGTCGGGATTTTGCGTGATGGGTGGAAGGCGGTCTATCATAATGGTCATGGTGCGTTGCAACACGCGTAGGGTCAAGCCAAATACCTATGCACATAATTGGCGCGGATACTGGACACGAAAGCCCCACCCTACTATCGGCCAAACATGACTATTCAGCCTTCCGATTCCATCCTGATCATCGATTTTGGCAGCCAAGTGACGCAGCTGATTGCCCGCCGCGTGCGCGAGGCCGGCGTCTATTCCGAAATCGCCCCCTTCAACAACGCAGAGGCCGCGTTTCACCGGATGCAGCCGAAGGGCGTCATCCTCTCCGGCGGCCCAGCCTCGGTGTGCGACGAAGGCAGCCCCCGCGCCCCGCAATGCGTGTTTGACGGCGGTCTGCCCATCCTTGGCATTTGTTACGGGCAACAAACCATGATGGCGCAATTGGGCGGCGAAGTGCAGCGCGGCGGAGACAGCGGCGGCGAATTTGGCCGCGCCTTTATCGAGGTGCAGGCCGAATGCGCACTTTACAACGGCCTTTGGGCATCTGGCGAGCGGCATCAAGTGTGGATGAGCCACGGCGATAAAGTCACCGCCCTTGCCCCAGGTTTCGACGTGGTAGCGACCAGCGAGGGCGCGCCCTTTGCCTTTATCGCCGACGAAGCGCGCCGCTATTTCGGCATCCAATTCCACCCCGAAGTCGTCCACACCCCCGATGGCGCAAAATTGCTCAGCCACTTTGTCCACGACGTGTGCGGCCTGTCCGGCGATTGGACGATGGCGGAGTTCCGCTCCACCAAAATCGCGGAAATCCGGGCGCAAGTCGGCGATAAGCGCGTCATTTGCGGCCTGTCGGGCGGGGTGGATAGCTCCGTCGCCGCGATCCTGATCCATGAGGCGATTGGCGATCAGCTCACATGCGTGTTCGTTGACCACGGGTTGCTTCGCATGAACGAACGCGAGCAGGTCGAACGCCTGTTCCGCGACCATTACAACATCCCGTTGGTCGTGGTCGATGCGGAGACGCGCTTTATGGCAGGTCTGTCGGGCGTCACCGACCCCGAACAAAAACGCAAATTCATCGGCGGCGAATTTATCAATGTGTTCGATGAGGAAGCCAACAAAATCGGCGGCGCGGATTTTCTGGCGCAAGGGACGCTCTACCCCGATGTCATCGAAAGCGTGTCCTTCACCGGCGGGCCTTCGGTCACAATCAAAAGCCACCACAACGTCGGCGGCCTGCCCGCACGGATGAAGATGGACCTCGTGGAACCTTTGCGCGAATTGTTCAAGGATGAAGTGCGCGTTTTGGGCCGCGAATTGGGCCTGAACGACCAATTCGTCGGCCGCCACCCTTTCCCCGGACCCGGCCTCGCCATCCGCATCCCCGGCGAAGTGACCAAGGAACGGTGCGACATTTTGCGCAAAGCGGACGCGGTGTATCTGGAGGAAATCAGGAACGCCGGGCTGTATGATGCAATTTGGCAGGCGTTTGCCGTCCTGCTCCCCGTCAAAACCGTCGGCGTGATGGGCGACGGGCGGACCTATGACAACGTCTGCGCATTGCGCGCAGTGACGAGCACCGATGGCATGACGGCGGACATTTATCCGTTTGATGCTGCGTTTTTGAGCCGCGTCAGCACGCGGATTATCAATGAGGTGCAGGGGATTAACCGCGTTGTGTATGACTATACCAGCAAGCCGCCGGGCACGATTGAGTGGGAGTGAGATTTTAATGGTAAATGTCTAGGTGAAACGCACGATGAGAATAGCTTTAATTTTCGATGCAAACAGTTACGATGATTCTTATAATTACTGGTGGGCTATACGTGAAATCGTACTGTCAACAAAAATTATTCAGGAGAGCGGTAGGCATATGACGCTTTCTGTCGGCGATGTACACACAGGATTTTATCGCAACGACGATCCTCAAGTTATTTATAATGCTCTCTTCGGCCAGCAATATTGGAAAAAGTTACATGAAGCTCCCCTTCAACGAGCTTTCATGCGCTCTGTCTTGTTTGCGATGGTATTTGAAAACATGCCTACTTCCGTTGCCGAAGCGCTACACGTCAGTTTAAGCTTACACAATGGTTATCTCGGCGCGTTAGAAATCGATTTCACTTTTGGGCCTCACCTATCTAAATTTCGACTTCCTGAAATGTATCGGCTTCAAGGGAACAATTGTTCTATATTTGTATCAATGGGTGATGAAGACGGAAAAGATGAATTTGATTTAGCTGAAGTGAAAAGACTTGGTTATGATGAAGTAGATTGGGAAGATAGGGGCGCTCATCGTACGATATTTGACGATTTCGATACGCTCGGACACTTCGCGCGCGTGAAAATTTTTGAAAATTCTGTCGCTCCTTTCCTAAATGGAGGAGAGGATGATGCATCGGATTTAGTGTTGGCCCTAAGTGATTTGAACCCCAAATTGTTTGACGCACTGGGTTCGGCAATTTCGCGTCTTAAAGACGCCCAAACTGACGAAGAGCTAGCACAAGCCGCTCTTTCTGGACGGAGGTATCTTGAGCAATTTGCGGATGCAATTTTTCCGCCTCGTAAAGAAAAGAGAAAGGGTAGGAACGTCGGGAACGTTGAATACAAAAACAGAATTTGGGCATTCATTGATGAGAATTTGAGCAGTGATGTCGATACTCTCTCTGCGCCGGGTAACCAAGTAAATACACTTGTTGATGAGTTCAATTCTGGGCTACACGGAAATTGTACGAAAATTCAAATGTTAAAATCATTTGTTAATTTATCGGTTGTCAGTGCCGAAATTTTATCGTTGAATCCTTTGGCATTACGAAAGCCTTATTATGCGTTTAACAAAAGAATAATTGATTTTATAAAAGAAAGTCAACCTCACCCCACCAAATAATGCATTTGCGCAATCGCTATCGGTTCTTCCACCGATGCCTGCCACCCGAACGCCTCGACATTGGCCAAACTCCGCCCCATGCGGGTAATCCGCGCGCTGGCGTAACTCGTCACCGCCTCCCCGCCGCGCAAGTAGTCGATGGTGACGTTGATTGGTTTTACCCGCGGCAAAGCCTCCTCGCCGTGCCGGTCCAGCATCACGGCGCGAAGGCCCACCAATCCCGCGATTTCCAATAAACTCGCCGTTGCCCCGCCTTGCAAGAAACCGGGGCGGCCCATCAATGCCATCGTGAACGGCATCGCCAACACCGGCGCGTAATTGTGCGTGCCATAATAACTCAACCCCAAATGCGCCGCCATCGCGGGCAGGGGGCCAAGCTTTGCCTGCCACTCTTCGGCCGTTAATATGTCGGCGCTCATGTGACGCCCCCGCCCCAGAATGCCTTCGGTTGCGCCTGTGTCCGGATGAAGGTTGCGGCGACGAACGCCAGCGGATCATCGCGGTCGCCATTATGCGCCACCCCGCGCACAAAGGCGACGCGGCGGGTGAGGTGATAGCATTCGGCGAAACCAAACACCCGCGCGCCTTTGGGCGAAGGCCGCAGATAATCGACGCGCAGGTCGATGGTGGCCAATGGCACAAACTCCCCCATGCGCGTCCAACACGCCGCGCCACCGGCCAAGTCCATCAACGTAATGACAGGGCCTGATGCCAGCAAGCTTTGGTCGGTATCTACAGTCAATTCGGGCCGCCAATCAACGGCAAGCTCCACCCAATCCGCACCGTGCGCATGGTATTTCAGGCCGACATGGCCGCTAAACCCCCATTGTTCAAATAGGGCGCGCGCCTCCACAGGATTGAACGGCGTGGCCGATGCACGCAAACGTTCGCGTTCAGTATTCGACCAATCGGGAGGTTGGGGGGTGTCGGACATGGGGTCAGCGTTGCCGCCGCTGGGCCGAAAAAACAATAGGTATTATGTGCGGCCCAAAAAGGCGCGCGATTAGAACCGGCGCAGCTTGCTGGGATCAGGACGGCGTTGCGCGGCCGTATGGTGCACGGAAATCGCCGAATTGTTCTGGCCCACGGGCTTACGCACAATTTTCGGGTCCACGGCTTGGTCAAAGGCGACGCCAAAGCGGTTTTCCGTGACCCAGGCGACTTTGCCCGTAACCCAGCCGACATTGCGCAGGTTAACTTCCACCTTCTCACCGCGTTCAACGCGGACGGCACCCTCGGCCATCAGGCCACCTGCCGACAAATTGCGGACGCGGGCCTCAAAGCTTTTGCCCTGCTCGGTCAGTTTCATTTCGGCCTTCAGCATCAAGCTATCGCGCGCACGCTCCGCCGATCCGTCGAGCGCAGTGGCCTTATTGAGATCGGGGAAAAACGGGCTGCTCATTGCTGCTTTGCCTATCCTTTTGCGGGGTTATGGGTCGTGTATAATCCGCAATCGTCGCCAAAAGGTTAACGCGCATTAGCGACAGGATATATTTTGCAAAGGGCATGGGCGGCAAAATTCAGCGAAATTTGCGCATATTTTCAATGGCATATGCCAATATTGTGGACGTATCGAATTGGTGTATTTTACATGGCGTTATGACGCACCGAGTGTAAAAAATTCCAAATTAATCGTCGCGGGAAACGCGTTCGTTGCGCTCATGCCGTTCCTGCGCCTCAATCGACATGGTCGCAATCGGGCGGGCCTGCAGGCGTTTTAGCGAAATCGGATCGCCGGTCACTTCGCAATAGCCGTATTCGCCATCGTGCAGCCGGCGCAGCGCGGAATCGATTTTGGAAATCAATTTGCGTTGCCAGTCGCGGGTTCGCAGTTCAATGCCCCAATCGGTTTCGGAGGAGGCACGATCGTTCAGGTCGGGTTCCTGAATCGGGCCGCTGGACAATTGGTTAAGCGTGCCGCGCGATTCATCGAGGATGGATTTTTTCCAATCCAGCAGCAATTTTTCGAAATAGCGTTGCTGCATCGGGTTCATAAACGGCTCATCGTCGCTGGGACGGTAATCGGGGTCCAGGTCAATCGCGTCCTTTTGGCGCCAATTGCTGTCTGAGGTTTCCGGCGATTGCGTACCCATGGCCTTGCTCCACCCAATTCAAATGGCGGGAAAATAACGCTTTCCAGCCAGTTATTACCACACTTGCCGCGCGCTATAGACTTCGCCGTGGCGCTCGACAAGCGCGAATCGCAGGGCGTCAGAAAAATCCAGTTTTGCCCGCGATTGCCCGCCCCGATGGCGGGGGTTGGTTATCATTGCGGGCGCAAGAGTATCAGTTCGGGACACTGCCCCCCTATCCGCGCATCGGCGGCCCAAAAAACTGCCCGCCTATGCCAAAATCAGGGTTAACGCGTTTGTGATTAAGAAAATCTTCTGTCCTTATGGGCATAACGGCGCGGTTGAAGACGGGAGGGTCCCGGAAATCACTGCACCCATGGCAGACAGAAGAGAGATATATCATGTCGGTTCGGATGGCACTCACAAAACTTTGCGCCTGCACTTGCGGCGGGGCAATCCTGGGCAGTGGCGCGGTTCAAGTGAACGAAGCGCCCCGCACGGCTCAGGTGCAATCGACCAAATATGCGTCGAGCAGCGGTCATAAGACTTACAAAAAGAAAAAGGCGCGCAAAATCGCATCGGGCGCTCCTGCGCGTAAGGTAAAGCGCACGCGCACCGTGACCACCACGACGCGCACTGTGTCTCAACCCGCGCCGGTTGTGGTGACTGTGGTCAACAATATCCCCGCGCAAGGCGGTGGCGGCATGATGATGATGCCCGCGCCAATCGCACCATACGTCCCCTTGCCTCCGCAAGGTGAGATGTCCGTGGTTGGCGGCGGCGGCAGCGTTCCGATTTTGGTCGGCGGCGGTGGCGGCGGCTTTGG
>JBGSSR010000277.1:0-7660 GCA_041736905.1 Sphingomonadaceae bacterium
TTTTAGTACGGGGCGGTCGGGGTGATAGAGCGGGAGCGTGGTCATAGACTGTCTCGATATAATTACATTGCAAATTGCAACTTAATACCCTGCGCCTGAATATCAAGTTAATTGCGAAAGGTGTGCGATGAAGCGTTGCAAGGCAGCGACATTTTTCGCTGGACGGACACAATGCAGAGCCATAGCTTGAAGGCGGGGCGCTAATTGGGGGAAGACTAATCATGACATTGACTGCGCCAGGCCCGCGCTATCCCACGCTCGACATCGTTCGCGGCGTGGCGGTGATGGGCATATTAGCGATGAATATTCAGGCCTTTGCCTTGCCGGAAATCGCCTATTTCATGCCAATCGGACCGCAAAGTGAAGGATCGGCCAATCAGATTAGCTGGCTTATCGATTACGTATTTTTCAATGGCAAAATGCGTGCCTTATTTTCGATATTGTTCGGGGCCAGTTGTCTACTCATCATCGACCGCGCCATTGCGAACGGCCATTCACCGGCAAAGGTCCACTATAGCCGAATGATGTGGCTGTTCCTATTCGGCCTCGCGCATTTGATATTGATTTGGTGGGGCGACATTTTGGCGCAATACGCGCTGGCGGGAATGATCCTCTACGCCGCGCGCAATCTATCTGTGAAGGCATTGTGGCGCTGGGTCGCTGCGATGTTTGTGATTGAGTTCCTGATGTTCGGCGTAAACTCGGTCTTGGGGACATTAATGTATAGCGGCATAATCCCCAGCAGCATTGCGCCCGAAATGGTGGCCAATATGGGTGAGATGTTTACCCTTGATGCTGCAACGTATAACGAAGAATTGGCGCTGATGCGCGGCGGTTATGCCGCCATTGTTGCCGACCGTTGGAGTATGATTGGCGAATCTGCGATTTTTTGGGTGCTGATGATGCCGGCGACATTGGGCCTGATGTTCATTGGCATGGCTTTATATAAAAACGGTTTCTTGGTCGGGGAATGGGCTGCAGACCGCTATCGACGGGTTGCCGCGTGGACATTGAGTCTTGGCTTGCTCGTTTCGACCGTCATGGGTTTTTGGGCTATGCAATCGGGCGGGGCCCCGATTGTCAGTTTCGCTATCAACTTGGGTTATGGATCGATGTTTCAAATCATCATGGCCATTGGTTATGCCGCGCTTATAATCCTATGGTGGCAGACCGGCGGGAGAGAGAGCAAATTGGCGAAAGTATTGGCGCGCACAGGCCAAATGGCGTTCACCAATTACCTTGGCACATCCATTATTATGTCGTCGATTTTTTATGGCTACGGCCTTGGCCTGTTTGGGCAGGTGGAGCGGTTTGCGCTTTGGGCTTTCGTGCTTGCCGCTTGGGCCGCGATGATGGCGGGGTCGTGGTATTGGTTGGCTCGCTATCAATATGGGCTATTGGAGTGGTTATGGCGATCACTGGCGCGCGCAAAGCTACAGCCCATGCGGCGGAGCCAAACCTAAGCGACTTGGCGCAACCAAAACGCAAAGAAGCCGCGCTGAAAGAACGGCCAACCATTAAACAAACTGCATCGTCGTGCGACGGGCGGAGGGGGCAGCGACGTTCCCCTTGCGCTTGACCAATGGGCTGACCTCCCGCTCCAACCGCGCGACAGAGGTGAAATATAATGGCCGCAGCGCCAACACGTCGCGCAAGAGGAAGTCGGGTGTTTCGTGTTGCGCGACGCAGCGTTGCGCGTTGGTCTCAATCTGCTCCGCAAACTCACCCAAGGCCTGCGCACCAAACAGGAACGCATCCTCAGCCAACCGATTGGCGGGCAGGACCATCTTGGCGGCGTTCATGGCGCGCATGGCGTCTTCAATTGCCTGAACCGAGCGTGGGCCGTCCTGCGTGAAATAGCCGAAGTGGCGGAAGAAATTGCCGCCAAATTTACGCCGTGTTTCGTTTAAGACGCCCCAATTGATGTCGATACCATTATTTGCGTTCATGTGCCGATGTCCGTGCTTTGGTTGATACCATGCAAAACACAATCGGGCCGTCAGCGTTTCAATGCGACTTATGCTTGCTCCATTTTGGCCGCGGAGGGTTCAGGCGGACCGTCGACGGCGGCCAAAGCGGCGGCGCGTTCCTTCAGTTTCAAACGATGTTCCCGCCACGCAATGATCACGCCAGCAGCAATCACGATGGGCGCACCTATCCACGTGGTGGACGCGGGCAATTGGTCGAAGAGTAACCAGCCATAAAACGTGCCCCACAACAATGCCGAATAATCCATCGGCATCACCACCGAAACCGGTGCAAAGCGGAGCGACGCGGTGAGGCATATTTGCGCACCCGCGCCGGAAAGGCTCAACAATGCGATAAAAACCCAACCCATTGGCCCGTGACCGCCCGCAAAGAAGGGCATTAGGATGCCTAACGGTACGAGTGAACTCAGCGAGAACCAGAATACTATTGCGCCCGTCGTTTCGGTGCGGCTGAGCGTGCGAATTTGAATTGTCACGGCGGCGGTCATGAACGCCCCGGCAATGGCGATGAGGGAACCCAAGCCGTGGATCGCGCCGCTGGGCTGAACCACTATCAGTACGCCGATAAAACCGATCACCACTGCCGACCAACGCCAATGGCCGGTCGGCTCGCGCAGGATAATTGCCGCCAAAACGGCGCTAAAAATCGGGATGGCAAGCCAATGGTCGTGGATTCGGCCAATGGCAACATGGTCATCGCGGTGTAGTTCAGCGCCATGCCGGAAAGGCCAAGAATCATACGCGCCGCGTGACTCCAACGCCGGTTCGTGTGAATATCGCGCAAAGACCCTTGCCAATGAAGCAATATTATGACGACTGGTAGCCCCGCCAACTGCCGCCAGAACAGGCTTTCGACAACATGCACGCCTTCGTCGCCAGCCAATTTGACGCACGCCGCCATGATGCAAATGAAAAACACCGCGAGCAAGCGGATGGCGATGCCTAACATCCGGTTTTCGGTTGGTTGGGTCGATAATGAAGATTGGCTTTGGGATGTCACATCATGGGCGCTACACACTAAGCTGTATGCTGAAAAGTAACTTTCGCGGCTTGCTTCTGCGGCGCATTCGCCCATATGCGCTACTCATCGATCGGACGGCAGGCAATGTTACATCAACTTTATTGGAACCCATGGGCGCAGATTGCCTTTATTGCGGCCTTCTTGGCCCTTTGGGCTGGCATTGCCGATTGGCGTAGAACCAAGCGACGCGACATAAATGACGTCGGTTTCATGCCATGGACGGCCATTAGTGCTTTATCGCTGTTGGTTGCAGTGCTCTGTTCCGCAATTGCGTTTCACCAAGCTTAAAGGCAAGATTCCAATAATGGTTGGTCAAATCCATATTGCCGCGCCTTTTCCAAAGTATAAGGACGCAGGCCGGACGAGCGATATTCTCCGATAATTTTGCCGTCGGCGTCCTCATCCAAATATTCGAATTTGAACAAGTCCTGGGTGACGATAACATCGCCCTCCATCCCGATGACTTCGGTAATTTGCGTCGTGCGGCGCGAACCATCGCGCAAACGTTTGACCTGAACAATCAGGTCCACCGACTCCGCGATTTGGCGGCTGATCGCTTCTTTGGGGATTTTAATGTCGCCCATCAAAATCATGTTTTCCATACGGCCGAGGCATTCACGCGGGCTATTGGCGTGTAGCGTACACATGGAGCCATCGTGACCCGTGTTCATCGCGGCGAGAAGGTCGAAACACTCCGCGCCACGAATTTCACCCAAGATGATGCGGTCAGGACGCATACGCAGGGCGTTCTTCACAAGGTCACCAATGGTAATCGCGCCTTCGCCTTCAAGGTTAGGCGGACGCGTTTCCAGCGGTAACCAATGCGGTTGTTGCAGGCGAAGTTCCGCGGCATCTTCAATCGTCAACACGCGCTCACCGGGGTCAATCATCTTTGACAAGGCATTGAGCATGGTCGTTTTACCGGAGCCGGTGCCGCCCGAGATAACGATGTTAAACCGGCTTGCCCCCGCAATTTTCAAAGCAGTCGCCATTTTCTCGCTCATCGAACCGAAATTTTTCAGCATGTCGATGGTGATTGGTTTATCAGAAAACTTACGAATGGAAATCGCTGTGCCGCGCAAGCTGAGTGGCGGGACGATGACGTTAACGCGGCTGCCGTCCTTCAAACGCGCATCGGCGAGCGGCGTGGTTTGGTCAACGCGGCGGCCGACTTGGTTCACAATGCGCTGCGCAATCTGGAACAAATGTTCCTCATCACGGAATTGAATTTCCGCAAGTTGCAGCTTGCCGCCCTTTTCAATGTAGGTTTGAAACGGGCCATTGACCATGATGTCGGACACGTCGGGGTCGCCCAACAGTTCCTCTAAAGGACCAAAGCCGAGCAATTCGTCGACGAGCACCTTTTCCAACGCGATTTGCTCACGCCCGTTAAGGGTGATTTTAAGTTCCGCCAGAACCTCAATGATGATGGGACGGAATTCTTCCGACAATTCTTCTTTATTAAGCGATGCAGCGGCTTCTGGGTCAACCCGTTCCAGCAATCGGGGAAGAACCTGCTCCTTGATTTTTTGAACGGACGCCTGAAAACCTTCAACTTTTGGGCCGGTGTCGTAATTGAAATCGGACCGCTCGGTCAGGCGCGACATTGCATCCTGTTGCGTTTTAATGGGCGAATCGAAGGATTCCAGTGGCGGGAATTGTTCGCCGCCTTGAACGCCAGAAGATTGGTTCGATGGCCGTTGCGGCGCCGTGTTGCCGGCACCCGCACCATTCATCGGCTTGGCGACGCCAAAGCCCCCACGATTGCCGATACCGTTCCGTTTACCAAAGGCGCTCATGTCTTCTCCAGCCAATCAATATCAAGCCAATGCTCGGTGGATTGTGGACATAAAGGAAAATGGTGAACAAAGCGTTAGGTTAGGGAAGGGGCACGCTGTCGGCTACCGTTTTGGGGTGGCCATTTGCGAGGGAAATGCATAACAGAACGCCACTCATAACAATAATTCAATGCTAGGTAATTTTGTGTCCAAACCGGTTCCCAATAGCGGTAGCGCATCGGCTAACGGCCATAAGCCCGTCGATAACTTACGCACTGGATTGTTAATCGGCTTAGCCGGATTTGCCGCATTGTCGGCGGGCGATGGTATTGTCAAATCCATGGGTGGCGAATGGCCGGGAGCAGCGGTCGCTGCGTTACGTTATTGCTTGGGCGCACTGGGATTGGGACTTATCCTCCTGATTACGCAGGGTAAAAAGGCATTTCATTTGCCAAAACCAAAAATGCAATTGCTACGCGGATTTTCGGTCGCGTTGGCGACAGTCGCGTTTTTTAGCAGCATTTTCCTCATGCCATTAGCCACTGCCACCTCCATCCAATTTACCAGCCCGATGATGACGGCCATCCTGTCCGCGCTGTTTTTGGGGGAGCGGATTGAACGGACGACCGTTATCGCCACGGTAATCGCCTTTGCCGGTGTTATGGTTGTGTTGCGTCCCGGATTTGGCGATTTGGGTTGGACCGCCATTTTGCCCATTCTCGCGGCGCTAGGCATGGCGTTGCTGATGATTGGAAATCGCGCGGTGTCCGACAGCGGGTCGGTGCTCCTCATGCAGTTCTGGGTCGCGGCCTTTGCCTCGCCGATATTGGTGAGTGTGGCTGCGATTGGCCATTTTTCTGGTGTTTCGGCGATGCACATCGATTGGCCGCATTGGAGCGTGATTGCCCGCTGCGCTTTTGTCGCAGTCACTGCCACGACGAGCCATATGTTGGTCTATATGGCCACGATGCGCGCTTCCGCTGCTAACGTCGCGCCGATGGTGTATATACAATTGTTGGTCGCTGTAGTGATCGGGATGGTATTCTACAACGATTGGCCGGACGCGGTTTCGCTCATAGGCGCGGCAATGATCGTGGGGGCAGGGATATGGCTTTGGAGCCGCACCGGCACGCCCGTTCCCGATGAGGCGGGTGAGGCGCGGTGAGATAGGCCACAAAAAAGGCGGCACACTGGCCGCCCTTTTCCGTGTGATGTCACAAACGCTTACGCCTCGGCATATTCAGCCAAAACGGTCAGGCCCTTATCATTCACCTCGGCAAAGCCGCCGCGGATCGTGATGTTTTCCGGCTGCGCATTGGCCGTGACGAACACTTGCAAGACGCCGTCGCGAATAGTCGACATGATGGGCGCATGGCCCTCAAGCACGGTGAATTCACCCTCGCTGCCGGGGACGACGACCGAGTGAACCTCTTGGCTGCGGACCAGCTTTTCGGGTGTCACGAGTTCAAAATTGAGTGCCATGGTTCATCCCTTGCCCCTCCCTTCGCCCATCGGGCGTAGGGGAGGGGATTGTGTCAATTAAGCGGCTTCAGCAGCCAGCTTTTTGCCTTTTTCAATGGCTTCGTCGATGCCGCCAACCATGTAGAAAGCGTTTTCGGGCAAGTGATCATATTCACCTTCGACAACCGCCTTAAACGATTTCACGGTGTCTTCGATTTGCACGAACTTACCTTCAATGCCGGTAAACACTTGGGCAACGAAGAATGGTTGCGACAGGAAGCGTTGGATTTTCCGTGCGCGGGCAACGGTCAATTTGTCTTCTTCCGACAATTCGTCCATGCCCAAAATCGCGATAATGTCCTGCAACGATTTATATTTTTGCAGCGTTTCTTGAACGCGGCTGGCAGTGTCATAATGCTCTTGACCCACAACCGCAGGCGTCAACACGCGCGAGGTGGAATCGAGCGGGTCAACCGCTGGATAAATGCCAAGCTCCGAAATCGCGCGGTTCAAAACCGTGGTCGCATCCAAGTGAGCAAAGGACGCAGCAGGTGCAGGGTCGGTCAAGTCATCTGCGGGAACGTAAATGGCCTGCACCGAGGTAATCGACCCTTTGTTGGTCGACGTAATGCGCTCTTGCAATTGGCCCATGTCGGTCGCCAGCGTCGGCTGATAACCCACGGCCGAAGGAATACGGCCAAGCAATGCGGACACTTCGGAACCAGCCTGCGTAAAGCGGAAGATGTTATCGACGAAGAACAACACGTCCTGGCCCTCAACGTCACGGAAATACTCCGCCATGGTCAGGCCCGACAGTGCCACCCGAGCGCGCGCACCCGGGGGTTCGTTCATTTGACCGAAGACGAGCGCCACTTTGGAGCCTTCGCTGGTCGGATTGCCGTCGGCGTCCTTGGCGATAACGCCGGCGTCGAGGAATTCGTGATAGAGGTCGTTCCCTTCGCGGGTGCGCTCACCCACGCCGGCGAACACCGAGGTGCCGCCGTGACCTTTGGCGATGTTGTTAATCAGTTCTTGAATAAGAACCGTCTTTCCAACGCCGGCGCCACCGAACAGGCCGATTTTACCGCCCTTTGAATAAGGCGCGAGAAGGTCGATAACCTTAATGCCGGTGACGAGGATTTCTGCGTCGGTCGATTGGTCAACGAATGCAGGTGCCTCAGCATGGATAGGCGCACGCGCCTTGGTCAGCACGGGGCCACGCTCGTCAACAGGCTCGCCGATGACGTTCATGATGCGGCCCAATGTTTCGGGACCAACGGGCACAGAAATTTGCGCGCCGGTGTCGGACACAGGCTGACCACGGGTCAGGCCGTCGGTGCCGTCCATCGCGATGGTGCGCACGGTGTTCTCACCCAAATGCTGGGCAACTTCCAAAACAAGGCGGTTGCCAT
>JBGSSR010000282.1:0-11233 GCA_041736905.1 Sphingomonadaceae bacterium
GCCATCGCCGCCTTCGTCGCTTCGCCCAATTCGCCCAGCGCCGCGATGAACAACGCCGCGCCCGCGACAGTTAAGGCCCAGCCGAAAATTGGCATAGCGCGCTCCCCAATGCCGCCTGCCATCTCCATCATGCCATCGCCCCACAGCAGCAATAACCCGCCTTTCAGCAGCATGAGCCAGCCCAAAACCGTGATGCAAATGCCAAACAAATCCTGTGACAAAGGCACTATGATGACCACCGCCGCGCCGACGACGAAGGACAGCATCCCGCCGACCAATTGCAATCCACCGCTGGCGGCAAATTCCCGCATCGCGCGCACGCGGCTGCCCGGACTAATGACGGTGCCAAGGCCCATCATCAGCAGCATCAATCCCAATAAAACGCCGATAATCGCCGCAATCGCCGGGGCCGTCCACATTACCTTGCTCCTCAACTCGTTATTTTAATGGGCAGTCTGCCCCCATTGGGCGGCTTTGTCATCCGCGCAAAAGCGGCCAGGACCATTTGTGCCCCGATGGCACAGGGCCGGCCCACCCTTGCAACCTTTGCGCCCGTGACGCATTGTTACGCCTATGAATCAGACTGCTCCCGCGAAACATCCTAACATCTGCAGCGAATTTGCCTTCGACTGGGCACCGCGAGAGGCGTTGGGGGAACCGGTGTTTGAGGTGGAGGGCAACCGTTTCCGCGTTGTTTACGACCCCGATGACCGCATCGATGCCGCCATCCGCTTGATTGAACAGGCGCAGATTTCGGTGCGTGCGTTCTATTACATGGTGCGCGATGATGAGAGCGGATCGCGCTTACTCTCTGCCCTGCGCGATGCGGTGGCGCGCGGGGTGACGGTCAGCCTTGGTATCGATGGCTTTGGCAGCAACGATACGGCGGTGTCATGGTTTGAGGAGCAAACGGCGGGGACCATCGATTTCTTTATCTTCTCCAGCCGCCGTTCCATGCGCGCGTTGATCCGTAACCATCAAAAGATGCTGATCATCGATGGCGATGAGAAGGGCGGCGTTGCCCTAATCGGCGGGTTCAACATGACCGATTATTATTTCGGGAAGAAGGGCGCGGAAAGCTGGGCGGATATGGGCCTTGTCATGGCGGGGGCTGCCGTTGGCGATTTGGTCGCTTATTATGATGACTTCAAGAAAATCGCCCATGACGGCAAGGCGCGGCTCCGCAATGTGAAGCGCTTGCTGCGCCAACACGCCGCGACGACGGGGGCGGTGCGGTGGGTTTATGGCGGTCCGGTGCAGCGGCTTAGCCCATGGTCACTCAGCCTGAAACGCGATTTGCAGGGGGCGAAGCGTGCCGACATCGTCGCCGCCTATTTCTCGCCCGGGCGCGGGATTTTGAAACGGATGGGCCTTATCAGCAAAAAGGGCGGCACGATGCGCCTGATGCTGGCGGGGTTGTCTGACAATGGCACCACGATTAACGCATCGCGGCTGACGTATAAATATCTCGTCAAACGGCGGGGGCAGGTGTTTGAGTATCAAAAAACCTGCCTGCACATGAAAATGCTGGTCATCGACGATGCCTGTTACGTGGGGTCGGCGAATATGGACCCGCGCAGTTTGTATTTGAACCTTGAGATTATGATCCGCATCGAAAGCGCGGAGTTGGCGGCGCATTTGCGCAAACTGTTCGACGCCATGGTGGAGGACGCCGCGCCGCAAACGATGGAAGTGATCAAAGAACGCCATGGGCCGTTGACGTGGTTGCGCCAAGCGGTGTCGTATCTGATCGTTGGCGTGCTCGATTATTCCGTGACGCGGAGTTTGGCGATACCGCTTCCCAAACCAAAGGACTAACGCGACTTAGCGAAACGTGTGAAGCGGTCGTATCCGATAAACATCGCCGCCCCGACCATTGTCGCCAATCCGCCCACGACCAGCGAATCGAATATCATCAGCGCCCACACGATGGCGGGATGCGCACCAAAGGCCCATTCGTGGTTCATGCTATGCAACGCCTGCAATGGCGCAAAACCTGCGGCGGCCAGCACCACGAGCAAAAGGACGAAGGGCCAGCAATATCGGATCATCGCCTGCACCGTCGTTGTGCGGTCACCGAACAATCCGGCCAAGGTCAGGAACAGCGCGGGTAAAGACACCAACGACATCACCCAATCCACAGCTTCGTGCATAGTCTTGCCAGTCGCCATTCCAGCAATCTGTCCCAACGACCCGATGAGCATGAACAGGATAAATCCACCCACAAACCGGCCCCATGCGATTTGCCGCAAGTCGTACCAGCGACCGCCATGCGCTGCGCACCACAAAAACCGCGCGGCGGCGAAAAAGCCGACCGCAAGCCCCGCCAACTTCGCATAGCCAAAGGCCCAACGGGTGGGGTCTTGGGCCAAGGCCGCAAAAGCCTCACGGCTTTCAAACATGCCCAATTGAATTTCGGCGATATGTTGGATGAGTTCCGGCAGCACCGGAATCGCGACCACCAACGGCGCTATCCAAAACAGCGAAAAACCGTGGCGCAGCAGGTCAACGAACGCGCGGCCGGTGCCGAGGGCAACGCCCTTGGCGGTAATCGGGGTGCTCAAGCCCCAACCTCCACATCCGCCGTCGCCCCGTCGCTTTGGCCCGCGTCGGTGCTTTGCGCCTCAATCTCAGCCGCTTTCGCCTCGACGAGGTCCACGATGTGCTGGATCATATCCTCCGATTGCACATGGTGGTCGGTGACGCCGGAGAGATAGACCATATGCTTGCCCTGCCCGCCGCCGGTGATGCCGATGTCGGTTTCGCGGGCCTCGCCGGGGCCATTGACGACGCAGCCGAGGACGGAGAGCGACAAGGGCGTGCGGATGTGTTGCAAGCGTTCCTCCAATGCCTGCACGGTGCGGATCACGTCAAACCCTTGGCGGGCGCAGGATGGGCAGGATACCACGCGGACGCCGCGCGTGCGCAGGCCGAGGGCTTTGAGCATCTCATAGCCGACGCGCACTTCTTCCTCCGGCTCGGCAGACAATGACACGCGGATGGTGTCGCCAATGCCCGCCCACAATAGGTTCCCCATGCCGATGGAGGATTTCACCGTGCCGCCAATCAAGCCGCCCGCCTCGGTAATGCCCAAATGCAATGGGCAATCCACCGCGTCGGCCAATTGCGAATAGGCGGCGACCGCAAGGAACAGGTCGGACGCCTTCACCGCGACTTTATATTCGTGGAAATCCTGATCTTGCAGCAATTTGATGTGGTCCAGCGCGCTTTCCACCAACGCCTCGGGGCAGGGTTCGCCGTATTTTTCGAGCAAATCCTTTTCCAATGACCCCGCATTCACGCCAATGCGGATGGCGCAGCCGTTGGATTTGGCTGCATCGACGACTTCTTTCACCCGCGCAGACGACCCGATGTTGCCGGGATTAATGCGCAGGCACGCCGCGCCCGCATCTGCGGCCTCAAGGGCGCGCTTATAATGAAAGTGGATGTCCGCGACGATCGGCACGCGGCTGGCGCGGACGATTTGTTTGAGCGCGGCGGTCGATTCCTCATCGGGGCAGGACACGCGGATAATGTCCACCCCCGCCTCCTCACACCGGCGGATTTGCTCAATCGTCGCCTTCGCGTCGCTGGTCAGCGTGTTGGTCATCGTCTGCACCGTGATCGGCGCATCGCCGCCCACGGGCACGTCGCCGACCATGATCTGGCGGCATTTCCGGCGCTCAATATCGCGCCAAGGGCGGAGGGAGGGGTTATGATCGGACACGGGCTGGCACCTTTTTGCGGGGACTATGTCACCGATATAGGGCGGCGCGCCGGCTTTGTCAGCAGAACAATCATTCAGATTCGATTCAGGCGAATCAGGGCAAATCAAACGGACTGTCGCTGGTACAAAACGACTCGTCGTTCGGAACCAATGATGGCACGGGACGTTTTGTCCCGTTAGGAAGGAACGGAATATGACTTATCATCCCGATATGACCGCATTTCGGTCGCCGCATAACCCGCTCAAAGGCGGATACACGATGCTCTATCACAAGGGCGAGAGCAACCACTGCCCCGGCTGTGGCGGCACGCATTGGCTTGTCGGACGCAACAGCGCCGAATGCGCGCGGTGCGACACGGCTTTGCCGTTGGCGGAGCAAGCCTATAAGCAAATGTGGACGCCGGAAGAAAAGCCAAGCTGGCTCAAACTCTTCGACCGCATCGCCTTTCCCGCATAGGGGGCAGGTTCGCCCTCCCCTTATCGCTAACAGGCGGGTCGCAGGGGGATGGTGAAACACGGTGGTTTTGCCCATCCTTATGGGTCAGGCCCCAAGGACCCGCTTGGCTATCGGCCCGTCACAAACGCGCCGATACTATCCAGCATTTCTGTGCTTACCGGCAACAACGGGTCGGAATAGCTACCGATATTGGCGTTGCGGTCATCCATGGCCGTGATTTTTAACGTGTGCGTCATGCCGGGGATGATGATGAGCTTGGCGGCGGGTTGGGCTGCGGCCATTGCTTCCCCATCGGCGACTTGCACTTGCAGGTCGTTGTCTCCCTGCACAATCAAGATCGGCAGGTCGAGCGCGCCCGCCATCGCCGCAGGATCTTGGGTCAACATGGAGGCCAAGAATTTGTGGACGGTTGGCGGAAACACCATGGTCATAAAGGCCGGATAGGCGGCGGGGTCGGGCACTTCGCCCGCTGCAATCACATCAACATAGCGCATGGCATCGTCGGCAACGGCAGCGGTTTGCGGATTTTTGCCGAATTGTTCGGCCAAAAGGTCGCGCATGGGTCGCCCCGGCGCGGCAATCAGGATGAGGCCGCAAATCCCCTTTGT
Organism: Sphingomonadaceae bacterium; assembly: GCA_041736905.1. Classification (GTDB taxonomy): domain Bacteria; phylum Pseudomonadota; class Alphaproteobacteria; order Sphingomonadales; family Sphingomonadaceae; genus JBGSSR01. The sequence continues at coordinate 4,793 of JBGSSR010000282.1, forward strand.
GTCGCGCGTGGCGGTCATCAGCGCAATTAGCCCACCCTCGCTATGCCCCGCCAGCCAGACGCAGGATCGGCCCGAAGCCGCCAATTCGGCGTCCATCCAGCTGCGCGCATCATCGACATAATCATAAAGCGTCACATCGGCGGCATTGGTCAGCGCCGGCGCGCTTTGCCCGATACCGCGTTTATCGGGACGGATGCTGCTTATCCCTCGCGTGGCGAGGCCATAGGCCAACATTTTGTAACTCGCCGGACTGCCCATCAACGGGTTGTTACCGTCACGATCAGTCGGCCCGCTGCCCGCGATGATGAGCACCATCGGCGCGTCGGGGCCTGCATCAATGCGGGTGGCGTGGAGTGTGCCGCTGGGTATAGCAACCGTCGCGGCGGTCTCAATCGGCGCGTTGCCTTGTGCCAAGGCGGGCGACGAGAGGGCCAATGCGGCGGCACTGATAGCAAGGCGCATATTCATGATCCACGACCTCGACGCTTTTTCGGTGGCTTAACGGGAGGGTCATCCTCTCCCCAACGCCATTTCCATTCGCCATCGGTGCGCTTGGCAGCGATGATGATGCCATAGGTCGCGGTGAGGATGAACGCGGCCATCGATAGCGCCTGCGCCCAGCCCGCCTTGTTTTCTGCCAGCAAGCCAATCCCCGCCAGCACGCCGACCAGCGCACCGATAAACGCCCAACCCTGCCAATTAATGGGCAATCCCGCGCCATAGCCGTATTTCTTCACACGGAACCATGGGCCGAGTTTGAGGAATTCGTGCAGCATTACTGTTCTCCTTTCCGCGCTTTATCGCGTTTCCATTGCGCGATTTCGTTCATGTCGATGACTTCGGACCGCGCCAGCATCCACCGTGTCATCACCCAAATGCCGCCAAAGGTCAGCAGCAGGCTCGGCCCCAAGGCCCAAAACACATAATGCTCGTTCGGCGTGTCATTGACCATGATCGACAAGACCACAAAAGGGACTAAAGGAAGCATTAAGCCAATCATCCAGAGGATGAAATATCGCCAACCCCGCGCCGTTTGTGGCGTGATTTTCACGCCCATGCGCCCCTTATGGGCGACGAAATCCTTTGTCGGTTCATTGATTTTGCGCGCCATTATTCCGCTCCTTTACTCTTGGCATATTGCTCCAAAAATCCACATTTGGTGCAGCGATAGGTGGCGATGGGTATGGGCTTGCCGGGCAATTTCACATCGCCCCACCACCCCTTTTTCGGCGCGCCAGCGAACCAGCCCGTAACTTGCGGAACGGAATATTTCTCAAAGGGAATGAAACCCTCGGCCATGCTGGCCTGACATTTTGGGCAGGTCTTATTGCGCATCATCACCTCCTGTAACGGGCCGTCCGCGTTTGCGTTGCTCCGGCGGTTTCACCTTCACCCCGCGCCGCGTCAATCCTTCGCGGAGCAGCACCTCCATTTGCGCATTCACGCTGCGCAAATCCGCCGCGGCGACTCGTTCCAGCGCTTCGTAAAGCGCGGGTTCGAGCCGCAGGGGGAAGGATTTTTTGGGCGCGGATGCCATGGGTTGCGCCTTAGTAAAGGCTACCGGCGTTCACGACCGGTTGCGTATCGCGTTCGCTGCACAGCACGACCATCAGGTTCGATACCATCGCCGCCTTGCGTTCATCGTCCAGATCGACAACGCCCTTTTCGGACAGATGGGCCAATGCCATTTCGACCATGCCGACCGCGCCCTCAACCAGGCGGGAACGCGCCGCAATGACGGCCTCGGCCTGTTGCCGGCGCAACATCGCTTGGGCAATTTCGGGCGCATAGGCGAGGTGCGTCAGGCGGCATTCGTCGATGGTGACACCCGCCGACATTACGCGTTCCTGTAGTTGCTTTTCGAGTTCCTCCGACACCTCGGCGGCGTCCCCACGCAAGGTGGTTTCACCCTCGTTTATGTCGTCATAGGGGTAACGCGCACCGATGGTGCGGATGGCGCTTTCGATTTGGATGTCGACGAATTCCTCATAATTTTCGACATCGAACAGCGCCTTTGCCGTGTCGGTGACGCGCCAGACGACGTTGGTGGCAATCTCGATCGGGTTGCCGCGTAGATCGTTGACCTTTACCTTTTCCGACGTGACGTTGTGCACGCGGACAGAGATTTTCTTGCGCGTCAACCATGGCAAGACCCAGCGCAGGCCATGCGAGCGGTCTGTGCCCTGATAGCTGCCGAACAATTGAATCGCAGCGCCCTGGTTGGGGTTCAGCAGGTAAAAACCACTGGCCAGGAAAATGAAAATGGTGCCGCCCACCACGAGGGTGAGCACGAAGGGCAACTTTGCCCCTGCCATCAAAAACCCATATGACCCCGCCGCCGTCAGCGCCATCACCGCCAGCATGGCGAACAGAATCATATACCCGCTTCTTGTTTTTGCGGGATATTCCGATGAAATGTCCAGCAAGGCGCCGCCTGCTGCATCATGGGTCGCTTTTGTCATAATGTCCTCCTCAAACCCAATCGTTGGCCCGCCTCCTGCGAATCAAGCGATTTAATTATGATATCATATTTATATGAGTTGAACGGCTTGTCCAGCAAAATCGTTACGCCTGCAAAAAACGCCTCCCCGCTTGCCAATACGTGCGGCAACGGCCATGGGGGGACATGCAAAGATTTGACCTGCCCGACCCCCTGTTCATCGATGGCGAGGCGCTTGTGATTGACAAGCCCGCTGGCCTGCCCGTCGGCACACCCCGCCGCGGGGGGCAAAGCGTGGATGACATGCTGGAACATCTCCGCTTCGGTTTCCAACGCGCGCCGGTGCCGGTGCATCGGCTCGACCAAGATACCTCCGGCTGCCTCCTACTCGCCCGCAATCCCAAGGCGATGAAACGCTTTCAACAGGCGTTTGAAAACCGCCAGGTCACCAAAAGCTATATCGGCGTGGTGCTGGGCCGGCCCGAGGGAGACAATGGCACCATCGACATGCCGATTGATAAAATCAGCACGAAGGAAGAAGGCTGGCGCATGGTCATCGGAGAACGCGGCAAGCCATCCGTCACCCATTGGCGCGTGTTGGCGGAGGCGGAGGGACGCAGCCTTATCTGGTTCTACCCCGAAACCGGTCGCACGCACCAAATCCGCGTCCATGCCAGCGAAGGGCTGGCCCTGCCGCTGATTGGCGATCCGGTCTATGGCAGCATCCACACCGCGCCGCGCCTGATGCTGCATGCGCTGTCGATTAAGCTGGAGCGTGGCGATAAACCGCCGGTGGAGGCCACCGCGCCGATGCCCGCGATTTTCGGTGAGATTGGCTTTACCCCCGACATGCTCGACGCCCTTAATGGCGGAGACGATGGCTGACGACGCCGCGCCTTTGGACCGGCCCCCTTTGGACTGGCCCGCGCGGTTAGAGGCGGCGGTGGTGGAGGAGGCGTTTCTCGCCGGCTCCGGCCCCGGTGGGCAGAACGCCAATAAAGTCGCCACCAACGTGCAATTGCGGGTGAACGCCTTTGCGCTGGGCCTGCCTGTTTACGCGTGGCGGAAGCTAAAAGAATTGGCGGGCAGCCGCATGACGCAGGATGGCGAGTTGCTAATCATCGCCCGCGAACACCGCACGCGCGAGGCGAACCGCACAGCGGCGCGGGAACGGGCGTTGGACCTTATCAAAGCCGCGCATGTCCGGCAGGCACGGCGGGTGCCGACAAAGGTGTCCCGCAATGCCAAAGCGAAACGGGTGGATGCTAAAAAACAGCGCAGTTCGGTGAAATCGGGACGCGGGCGGGTGAAGTTGGATTAAGCGTAAGGCGGCCTATCCAACCCCTTCGGACTTGCCGTAAATATCTCCACGCCGGTCTCGGTCACACCGATGCTATGCTCAAATTGCGCGGACAAGGACCTGTCGCGGCTCACCGCTGTCCAGCCGTCCTCAAGGATTTTCACCCCCGGCTTGCCGATATTGATCATCGGCTCGATGGTGAAGATCATTCCCGCCTTAATGACCGGCCCTTGCCCCGGACGCCCGACATGGACCACATCGGGCGCGTCGTGGAACAGCCGGCCCAGCCCGTGTCCGCAAAAATCGCGCACGACGCCATAGCGGTGCTTTTCCGCGTGTTGCTGGATGGCGTAACCAACATCGCCCATGGTGTTGCCAACCCGCGCCTGCTCAATGCCCAGCATCAGGCACTCATAGGTCACATCGACCAGCCGCCGCGCCTTGACGCCGACGTCGCCGACAAGGAACATGCGCGACGTATCACCATGCCAGCCATCGACAATCGGGGTCACGTCGATATTGACAATATCGCCATCTTTCAGGCGCTTGTCATTGGGGATGCCGTGGCAAATTACGTGGTTGATGCTGGTGCAGCAGCTATGCGTATAACCGCGATAGCCAAGCGTCGCGGGAATGCCGCCGCCCGCGACGGTCATATCGCGGACCAGATCGTCAATTTCCAGCGTCGAAACACCGGGCTTCACAAAATCGGTCAGCGCGTCGAGGATTTCAGCGGCCAACCGCCCCGCCTTCGCCATGCCAGCGAACGCGTCGGGGCCATGCAATTTAATCGTCCCATCCCGCGGGATCAGCGCCTGTTCGGCGGTTACTTCCAAATATCTGTCCATAAGGGCACATATAGGGGCAAAATGCCCGCTTTGCCATTGCCAATTTAGCCGCTAAGCCTACCCCCATGACCACACGCATCTACACCGCCGCCCTCATCGTTATTGGCGATGAAATCCTGTCCGGCCGGACGCAGGAAAAGAATATCGCCCAATTGGCCAGTTGGCTGAATGTGCAGGGGATTCGCTTGTCCGAGGTGCGCGTGGTGTCGGATGATATGGAGCGGATTGGCGATGCTGTGAATACGCTCCGCGCCGCCAACGACTACCTCTTCACCACCGGCGGCATCGGGCCGACGCATGATGATATGACGGTGGATGCGATTGCCGCCGCGCTTGGCCTACCGGTTGTGGTGCATCCGGAGGCTCGCGCGATATTGGAGGGGTATTACGAAACCCGTGGCGGCCTGAACGAGGGACGCCTGCGCATGGCGCGGGTGCCAGAGGGCGCGGACCTGATCCCCAATCGTTTCTCCGGTGCGCCGGGCATCAAGATTGGCAATATCTTTATCATGGCGGGCGTGCCGCACATCACGGCGGGAATGCTCGACGCGCTGACCGGCACATTGGAAGGCGGCCTTCCCGTCCTGTCGCACCAAATCGGATGCTGGGTCGCGGAAAGCGAGATTGCTATCCTGTTGCGCGATGTTGAAAAAGCGCATGAGGGATGCTCGATTGGCAGCTACCCGTTTTTCCGCGAAGGGCGCGTGGGGGCGAATTTTGTCGTGCGCTCCACCGACTCGGCGGCGTTGGCGTTGTGCGTCGCGGCGCTAAGCCAAGGCCTCACCGGCATGGGGCACAGCGTCACCGATGGCGGAATTTAGGCGTTTTGGGCAATTTTCGGCGCGCGCGCGTTTCTGACAATTTCGGCAGCTTGTAACAAAAGGTCGTGAAATGCGCACCGCCCTTGACTTTGGTGGCGGTATCGCCATTTTAAGAGAGTAAGCGGGCCTTCCCCCCCTCTTGGGCCCGTTTGCATGGCACCTTTATGGTGCTCCTCCCTGAACCTTGGCCACCTGGAAAGCAATTTCCAGGTGGTTTTTTCTTAGAGGGCCGCGATGGCATATGGGGAAAAATAGGTTCACGCGGAGACGCGAAGGCGCGGAGAAGTATGAGGGCGGCTGTGCCGCAAAACAAGTTTGCTCTGCCAACTAAAAGGCCAATCGGATATTCGGAGGATCACCGCCCGCTTTTTACCCACTCCGCGACTCCGCGCCTCCGCGTGAACCAAAATCACTCCGCCGCAATCGGCCAATCGCTGAGACCTTGCCGCGCAAGTCCGTCGAGCACCTCCGCCATCCCCTTCACCAAAGCGCCCACGCGCGCCACGCCATCGGGGTCGGGTTCGCGCAGGGCGGCGTCGAGATACAGCGCACGGCTGACCTCCAACTGGATAGCATACACTCCCTTCGCCGGTTGCCCATGGCGGCGCAGGACGTAACCGCCCGCATAGGGATTATTCAGCGCAGGGGTAAAGCCATGCGCGCGCGCCAATTCCATCATCGGCCCGACCAGACGGTCCGGCGCGCTCATCCCAAACAGGTCGCCGATGACAATATCGGCGGCAGAGTCGGCTCCATTCGGGCCCCATTCCGGCATCAACGGCGGCATTGAGTGCACATCAAGCAGCACCGCCGCGCCTAATGCCTGCCGCCGAGCAGAGAGCGCCGCCGCCAACGCCGCGTGATACGGCGCGTGATAGCCTGCCAACCGCGCCTCAATATCATAGGCCGCAAAGGGCCCCGCCCATAACTCCCCACAATCGGGCAGGCGGCGGGGGATCAGGCCAAGGCCGCCGCGTGCCCGCGCACTCGTCACCTGCCCGCTCAATTTGCGCGCAAGGGCGGCGGCGATAC
>JBGSSR010000004.1:0-10441 GCA_041736905.1 Sphingomonadaceae bacterium
CGCGCGGCGGCGTGGCGCATACGCGGCGGGTCGATGAGCATCCCGCGCGCCACCTCCAACTTCGCCTCACGGCCAAGGAACAGTTGCGGGCGCGGTTCGCCTTCCAACTGCGCGGCGATGCTGAACAGGGAAAGCGCAGCGGTCGCGTCGCTTTCGCCCGTCGGTCCCGCTGCACCGTGCATCAATTGAAACAATCCCGCCCCGCGTCCGCACAAGGCAAAGGCGGGCTTAGAATCGCGGCCATAAAGCAACGCGTCGTCGGTCAGCAACCCGCGCGTGACCAATCCCAAATACCACGCGATGCCGCCCAAATAGGTCAGTCCCGCGATGCGCAAGGGCGCGCCACCTTCACCTGCCAGAAAGCCATCCCAATGGGCGACTAAGGCGTCGGATAAAGGTTCGCCGTTGAACAATAACTCCGCAATATGCGGCAATGCCTCAGGCCGCACCGAGCCGCGTCCTTCGCGGAGCATCCGCCCCCAAAAGCCAAGGCCGATCCCCTCCAAAATATCGGGATGCGCGCTTAGGGTGTTGGTGAAGAAATCCTGCCCAGCAAGGCGGAAACTGCCTTTCCACCGCACATCATCGCTGTCCCACAGGGCAATGTCGCTGGTCCCACCGCCGATGTCGATGACGGCGGTAAGCAGCTTATGTGTCGCCACATCGCCGCCCGCCAACATCGTGCGCGCGGCGGCCAGTCCTTCGGACACCAAAGGTGCCAGCGCGGATCGGCGCGGCGCATCGGTGGGACCATCGCGGCCAATGGAGGCGGTAATATCCTCCACCATGCGCTCAAACTGCTCCCGCCGACGCGGTGGCAGGGCATCGGGCACGGAAAAATGCCAGCGGAGGTGGCGCGGATTATGCCCGCGCTCGACGGCCTCGGCGGCGATCATCTGCGCCAATTGCTCCAGATAATCAACCGTCGCGTCATTGCCCGCCGCATTGTCCGACCATTTGAGATTAAAATGACAACTCGCCATATCGCGCAGGAGCATTTCCAATTCGCGCGCCTCGCCATTTTCAACATGGGTGGCGATATGCGGGAACAGGATGACGTTTCGGAAGAGCCCGCGCACCGCCGACAATTGCGACACATCGCGGCTGAGCGTGACACTAGGCGTGGGTAAGGGGCGTTCGTCCACCGGCAAGAATTTGTTATAAACAAAGCGCTTATCATGCATCCGCGCGCGGGTGACGGCGGGTTTAAGCGATTGAATAGGCACGACCAACCGGCTGGCAAAACGAATGGGCGCGCCATCAGAAAAGCAAGCAACGGTGTTGGTTGTGCCGAAATCGACCGCCACGTCCATTGGCTCTGGCCGCGCCATCAATGTGGGAAGATTGAGGAGAAGCAGGCCACAAAACACCGCCGCCTCGCCTTCGGTTTGGGATTGCCAGCCGATTGCCTCAAACGGCATATGCGCGCGCCAGAGGGTTTCGTCCAACATGCGGGACGCGATGGCATGGCTGCCAATCCGGCCCCGAGCGTTAGGCAGAGGATCGCCCGCGTTCACTTTATGGAGCGCCGCCATGGCATCGACGGGCCGTTCACCATCCGCCATCATGGCAAGCATCAGGTCGCGGGACAAGACCGCGCTAGGTCGCACCGATGCGCCACCAGCGCCGTTCCCTGCAATTAAACGTGCGGCGTAATAATCAAACGCAGGGCTGACAAAATTGGGCCAGATGCTGGCCGCATGAATATCCCAATCGGCCGCGCCCATAAAGCGCCCCTGCCCCACTGTAGGTGCCTCGGCAAAGGCGCGTGTGAGAGTCATCATCCGCCCGTCCGCCATGGGCAGGTTCAGCGTGCAAATCGCACCATCGTCGCGCAGCTTCACCGTGATGCAATCGCGCAACCGCTCCCCCAAAAGGAGCGCCACGGGTCGCAGCGGCAGCAAGCATTCACGTACGGTTTCGGGGTGCGATGGCACCACGCCTTGCTTGCCAAGCTTTACCAGACAATCCGTAAAAAGGTCAGCGGCAGTGATCACAAGCCACCCACTTGCCGCCGCCTCGGCTTGCACTTCGGCCAGAACCTGTCGATCGGCCATCGCCTCGCCAAGCGTTCGAGTGCCCCAAATCAAGATATGCCGCGCATCCTGCCCATAATGATGCGCCAAGGCAGCATCGGCGAGGATGACGCCGCGCAACGGCGGCTTTTCCGCGAAGGCGGCGGCGGGCAGATCGAGCGCCAATTGCCCCTTGGCCAAGGCGGCGGGATCAGCAACGGCGGCAATCCGGCATTCGGTAAACAATTGGGCAAACGGCGTTGGCAGCGGGCAGGCGGGTGCAGCCTGTGCCATTACCTCAATCGACAGCCCCGCCAAATGCGTCAGGCAATCCTCCCGAAACGTGCGCACTCGGGCGTGCAGAACGGCACATATCGCATCCCTTTGCGCCGCCAATGCCCCCTCAAGCACCGACAGCCAACTGGCCATTATCGCAATGTCGGTGAGCGGCGGCGGCGCGGCGGCGGTGAGCGGATCGCACAATCCGCGCGCCATCCAGCCAAGGGCAGGCCAACTTTCATCAAAACTGCGCGCAGGCGAAATCAGGCAAAGCGGGTTGATGAACGCCAGAGGCACTTCGGGCCATCCAGTCCGCTGTGCCATCAGCACCATTGGCGCGCGCCATAGGCCTTGCCCGCTTTCGATACCGACGACTGGCGCGGTGGCCAGCAAGGTCGCGCCCATCAGCGTAGCGGCATCGGGCGCGGCATCTCGCAACAACAATGTGTAATCATCTGCCCGTTGTGTTTGCAATGCGCATAGGGTCAACAGGCCCCGCCATTGCGCCATCGCATGACCGTGCAAAGAGTGGCCATCATCCAAAATCGCCTCTGCGAACACCATCGGATAGGCCCATGGGTCCGGCGTTCCGGCGACATAAGTGTCGATGGTGGGCATGTGATCGGTCATAGAGCGCCGCCCTCGCCAAGCACGCGATCGGCGGCGATCAAGGCACGCGCCATGCCATTGTGCCCCGCCGCCACGGTGGGCTTACGTCGCAACCGATGCACTATGGAGGCAAAATTGGGCTGGCCCACTCCCATAACCGACAATTGATCGAACGCGGCGGCGATTTGCGCCGAGGTTAGCGAGGCGGGATGAATCATCTGCACCCCTTGGCGCGGGGCATCGGTAATCGGCATGGCATTACGGCCCATGGGCGCGATGTGCCAACCAAGGTTCGGCGCGCCCTCCCCCGCCATAGTCTCCACACTCCCCGCCCATTCCAACACCCGGCGGCTGATGTCGGCGAGCAGGTTGATATGCTCCCCAGCCAAACTCGGGTCGAATTTTCCGGCGAGCGCCATGGCCCAATTGCCGGTGAATATCCCGCCCTTGGCGCGCAAACGCACTTGCGTTTCGTAAAGGTTGAAATGCGAAAACCGGATAAGGTGGCGCAAACTGTTGAGGGCGCCGAAGGGCAAATCTGCACCGCTTTCCTCACCCGACAGATGCGCCAAAATCTGCGCCGCTGCGGACAGTTCCTCAACCATCGACGGGTTGCTTTGCGCCCGCCCGCTGCGCCCATGGTGGGGCAGTTCGGTCACGCCCGCCGCCGTCATGGGCAGCAAATGAACGCCCGCCGAGATGAGCGACCGCTCCGCCAATTGCGAGCGCAGGCGAAGGTCGGCGGAATCCTCCCCATTGTCGAAATAAGGCGGTAGCAGCATTGCGCCAATCGAACCACCGCGCCGCGCCGCTTCGCGCAACGCCGCGTGCAGCGCCATCATCGCGCCTACACTGGTCCCGCCAAAGCCGGAGCCGACCATCACGATGGATGCACCATCGGCCATGGCCTCCCGAAGGCAACGAACGACTGGATTGCCGGCATCAGCAAACAGGCCGCCAAACACCGCTGCGCCGACATGCGCCCGCCCGCCCAGGCCGTGCTGCACCTGCCGCTGCGCCTCCTTGGCATTGGGTAGAAAAAGCGAGTCGAGCAGAGGTTTCGGCATGCCGTCCGCCAACACCGACAGGCTGGCACTTTCTGGCGGCGGGGACCACTGCCAGCGACCATGCGGTAATATCGGCTCCACCGCCACGCGGCCCAAATCGGGTGCGTCATCAGCAGAGTAATCAATCCCATGCGCGCCGCCTGACCAAAACTGCCAAAAGCGGTGGTAACGGGTCAACGCCTGCGCCGTGCGTTCCCCATTGCCATGCGCGCCGTCGCTATCGATGAGCATAATGGACAGCGCCGACGGGCCAAGCCCCGCCATGCAAAGCATCAACGCCGCCTCCACCACGCGCGCGCCGGTGCCGCCCAACCCGATGAGGATGGTTTTGCCGGTCACGTTCTTCGTTCACCTTGGGGAGTTGCCGTCATGCCCAACGGATAGCCGACATTGGCGCACAAAAACACTCCTCTTGTCAAAATCTATGCGCGTGCGCATTAGGGGGCAGAACACTAACCTTCGGACGCGCATTTGGCACAGGATTTCGCCCTCATCACATTTGAGCATGACGGCCATTCGTTCGAAGTTTTGAACGAGGGTGAGGCCGCGCGTGCGGTGGCAGAAGGGGGGATTACGCCCGATACGATGCTGACGGTATATGCGTCAGATGGTGGCATTAGTGTCAAAAAGGCCGTTGATGTGCCCGCCATCGCCGCCCTGTTTACGGCCCAAGTGCCAACGACAGCTGAGCCGGAACAAGCGCCCGATCCAACGCCAATCGCTGCGCCCCAGCCGATTGGCGAAGATTACCTTCTGCGCCACAGCCATTCCGACGGCCATGATGGCCCCGCCTATCTGGTCCGGTGGAGCGTGGAGGCGGGTGCGGCGTTTGAGGCGGGCGACATAGTTTGCATTATTCAAACCGAGCATGCCATTATACGCCTTCCCGCGCCGGGAACGGGGCGTATGACCAAGAAATTGGTACGCACGCATGCGCCAGTGTCGATGGGAACGCCGCTCGCAATGCTGACTTTGGAATGGCGACCGGACAAGGAATTGGCCCCCGACATTCGATACTTCACGCCCGCCGATGAGCCGCCACCCCCTCCGGCGGCGGTTGATCCCCTTTATGCCGAACCACCCGCACGGCGCAAAGGTATGGGGTGCGGAATGTGGTTGGTTGTGCTGATCGCCCTGCTTGCCATTGCCGTATGGGCTAAAAATCGAACAGACGCGCCGAGTGAAGACCGCGCGCGCAATGCAGCCGTAGCGGTCGATAATGCCGACATCGGCTCGCCCGATTTCCGCCCGCCTGGCGATGTGGTGAGCCGCTATGTCGTGCGCCGCGCCGCCACATTCACCCTGCCCGATGTGGCCCGGAAATCTGACACGCGCTTGGAACGCGGCGGCTCCATCAACGGCATATATATCCGCAATACCGATGGGGAAGATTGGCTATGGCTGGCCGATGGCACGAATAAGGGGCAGTTCCTGCGTGCATCGGACCTGTCGCAACGCCCGCCACCGACCTTGTTGGAGCAGCGGGAACGGCAGATGACACTCACCGCCGACGCCTCCGTCTTTGTGTGGCCCGACATCGCCGCCACGGCGCAGGTCGATGGGGATGGCGCGTCGATTATGCTGCCATCCGGTTCAACCGTAACCGTCATCGGCGCGACCGAAAATGAATTTTATGAGATCGCCCTAACCGACGACCAAGGCGGCGGCGTGGGCTATATCGATCGCGCTGGCATCGACGGAGGCGTCGTGTCCGCGCCCGCCGATGGCTTGCTGGACCGCGGCATCGCCTCGGCGGCCAGCGCATTGAAGCAAGGCACGCGATTGGCGCTCTCATCCCCGTCCGCACCGGCGCTGAAAGTCACCAACCGATGCCCTATGACCGCAACCGTCCTGTTTTATTATCGTGCGCAGGAGGGGTGGACGCATCATAAGGGATCGTCATGGGATTATGATGCAGGGAGCAGCGGCTATCCAACCTTGCCCATTGGCGACCGGCTATATCCCGTCAACGGCGAAGTTTTTTATGCCGCCGCGCCAAAGGGCGAAGGTCCATTGCGGCAGGGTCAGTACGACAAAGCGCTCATCATCAATGGGCAGGAATATCATTTCCGCCGCGCCCAAATGGATCGGTTATCCAACGGCGATTATACGTTTGAGCTTACCTGCTAATAGTCCTTCGAAATCCGCCCGCTGACACTTTGTCGGCCAAGGGTCGAGATGCTGGACAGGATCGAGAGCCAACGCGTGATGCGGAACTCAATCTGCGTCGCGCTATAGCCCTTACCATCGGTGATAATTTCGACATAGGTATTGCGGGTGATGTATTTGCCCGCTGCAATCGCCGTGCCCTGCCCGTTGGCCTCATCGGCGGAGAGGAAGCGCAAGCGGTCCAGCCCTGCGGCCTCCCGCAAGGCATTAATGGGGTCCAAAGACCCGCTGCCATCGCTTTGCAGGCTGGCGACGGCGGCGGCGAGTTGGAGGGCCTCTGGCGCCGACAATTCCGTAATCGACGAGCCGAAAAGCAAGCGGGACAGCAACTCTTCCTGCGGCAATTGCGGGTTGCTGGAGAAGCTAATTTCCGGCGACTGACCACGTCCTGTCACTTTGATAAGCGCATCTAGGCCGTCAATCGATGCGCTTGCCGATACGTCCAGTGTCGGGTTAGCGGGCACTTCACCGGCAAAGCGGATGGTGCCATTGTCGAGGCGGAAATTCTTGCCCGCGAAGTCAAAATCACCGCGAATTAAGTCCGCACGACCGACTAGGCGCGGGTTGTCGATTTGACCGTCGATATCAAGGTTTGCCGACCAGACAGAGGACAGCCCCATACCCTCCACTTCCAATCGATCCGGCGCATTGGCTTTCACCGCCAAACGCCATGGTTGGCTGCGCACAACCGGCACTTCAATCTCTTCGTTATCACGGTTCAATTCGCGCACGTCGAGTTGCGGCAGCGATTGCTCAACACTCGCCTGCCCCAGACGGAAGAAGGAGCGGTTGAGTACAACGTCGCCGGAAATAACGCCGCCGTTCTCGTCCAAACGCATCGACAATGGCCCCGTCATTTGCGCCGAAATATCATCACGGTTCAGGAGCAAAGCATTGTCCGCCTGAAAATCGAGTTGCATACCCAGCCCACCAATACCGGCAAAGCGAACCTCACCCGCGCCCGTCACGCTCCCCTCGCGGGCGGTTTTGCCGGATATGCTTTGCATGACAAGCCGCGAGCCGTCGAACGTCCCGCGTGCAATAACATCGGTCACGACGGTACCCGAAGCACCGCTTTCCAACCGGCCATTATCGGTCGCAACATTACCGACGATGGTCGGCGCAGCCACGCTGCCCGCGACATCGGCGGAGACGCGCAGATCGCCCTGCAAATCAATCATGTCCATGCCGGTCAGTCGCCACAGCGATGCGGCTGGCCCATCGTAGCGCGCCTGCGCCCGCAATTGGCCGGCGTTGATGCGGCTGGTCATGTCACCACCGGCGGGCAAATTGCTCACCACCGCCTGCGCACGACCGACAGTCTCGCCCTTATTGCTAACGATCAGGCGCATGCCCAACGTATCGGGGTCCAGCTTGGCATTGACCGCAATGTCGGCGGGATCAGCGGTGAGGACAAGGCCAGAGCGGCTGAAATTGCGGATTTGCAATTGCACTTCGCCAGTTGGAATGGTGCCGGAGGACTGGTAACTTACCAACCCCGACGCGCGGCCCAAAAAGCCCAAATCGGCATAGGCTAGGTCGAGAAGTTGCAGCGGCATATTCTCCATATCCGCCGCAATCAGCGTGGTTTTGCCCCCAAATTCTCCGCCAACGACGATATTGCCGCCCTCATAATTTATCTGCGTCGGCTGCGCCTCCCAGCCATCGGCTTTGCGGACAAAGCGCGCGGGGCCGGACAGAGTGATGGGGCGGCGTTGATAGCTGCCCTCGGCCAGCACTTGTATCGCGTTCGGGCTGACCGCCGCATTGGCTTGCAATTCAAAGCCGCTGCTGCGTGTGCCGCGAATGGAGGCGGTGACTTCGCCGCTGCCATCGACAATATTCGCCTGCGCCGCGACACGGCCAAGGGTGAGGCCACCGCTGCGCACACCGCGCGCTGTTACGGTGGCTTGAATATCGGAGCGCGGGCCGACGAACAGCGCGTTCATGTCCACCTCGCCCCGCCGAATGAACAGCGCTACGGGGCTGGTTAGCGTCAAATCGGCAAGCGCCAATTGTCCCGTTACGCGTTGCCCGCCGCCCTCGGCTTTCAGCGCGATATTGCCCGACATGCCCTCGCCCACCAGCGCAATATTGCCAACCAGCGCGCCATCGACAGGGCGCACTAAACCGCTTGCCGTGCTGCCCGCGACATTCAGCCGGTCAATACGCACCGATGCACCGCCGCGCGCGGGGAGCAACAATTGCCCGACGCCATCAAACGGCCCCAGCATCGACCCGCCCGAACTCACCACCGCAAAACCGTTGGCATTGGGGGTCAATTTTACCCGCACGCCCGCCAACTCCGCCGCGTCAAAGGGTCGGTCGAGCACCAACTCCACCACGGGCCGATCGAGCACACCCATCAAGTTCATGGTGAGCGGGCCATATTCGGCATGATTGCCGCGCCCGCGAATGTCGAATGTGCCATCGGCCCGCCGCACGCCATCGCCGGAAAAACGGAATTTGGGTGAGGTAACGGTAAAATCGCTGAACCGGAAAAGGTTATCACGGCCCAATGCGATTTGCGTATCAAGTTTCGGCAGGCCGCCGGTCAAAGTGCGCAGGAACTCAATATCCAGCCGGTCCATATCCGCCAAAACGCGCCCGCCAACGGTCAGGAACCCACCCGCATCGGGGCGAATATTCACATCGGCGTTCAGGTCCACTTGGCCGAAGCCGTTGACATTGAAATCGCTGATCACACCCTTGGCCGCGACGTCATAACGGCCCGTGTTCAAATTGGCGTCGAGCCGCACCAGCCCGTCAATCTGATCCGTGCGCAAGCGGATGTTATTGCCCTGAACGCGGCCATCGACGATGGTGACGGTGCCATCAACATCCAGATTGTTCAAAACCTCACCCGCCAAATCGCCAGTGCCGGTGACCCGCGTGGCGGTCAGTTGCACCGGAACGCGCAGGATTTCTCCGAAACTCGCGCCCTCGCCCGCCGCCGTCATGTCGACAAAGCCGGTGTCGCCAATGGAAAATTCATCCGCGCGCGCGAAATAGTCGAAACGCGGCGTCGCGAGTGGCCCCATCATGAGCGCGCGCCCGGTTAAGTTTGTCGCGCTGGCATCGGGCATAATCGCGCCGATATCCAATCGCCGGACGGTGACCTTCATCGCATCAAAGCTGCTGTCCGCAAAATCAATCCCGCCGTCGAGCACGATCGACGCCACATCGCTGCGCGCATCGCCCTCAAGTGTCAGGATTTGATTGTCATAACGCCCCGTTAAGTTGACCACCGCACCATCGCTTATCAACTTCGCGGGCAGGCCTTCCAGGAAATCGGGATTGGTCAGCCGCCCCGATGCCGTGAACACGCCGTCATTGCCGGTCAATTGCAACACAGCGGCGCGTTTGCCGTTGTAATCGGCCAACATGCTGCCGTCCCAGCGGCTCCAACTGCCCTTGCCCGTTACCTTAGCGGCAAGCGCGCGGTCGGTACCTGCAAACGCGCCAAGCACGCCGCCCGCCGGACCAATCACATCGGCCTCTAGCTTGAATTTATCGCGGTCCGGCTCCGCGTCTAGCGCGAGAATGAAAACATCGCCCTTATCACCGCGCGCGTCCAAATCGATGCGTGCCCGCCCGCCGCGAATGTCCGCCGCGCCCTTGGCAGCGAGCACCGCCGATTGGCCAGCCACGGCCTCCGCCACCTCCAACCGTTTGATATTGAAATCAGCGATCAGGATATCGAAGTCGGGCAGGATGGGTTTATCCTCCCCCGTATCAATCAGTTCCGGCATGCGCATCCATTGCGCACGATCGGCGGTCAGCGTCTCAATCGACAGCCGGTTGGACATATAGGCGAATGGATCCCACCGCATATCGGCCGTGTCCACGCGCAGAAACACGCCCTTTGGATCGGATAGCGTCAGCCCCCTGACCGTTGGTTTGGAATAGACTGATCCATCAATCCGGTCGATACCAATGCGAAGGCCGTTTTTGGGCGCCTGCGCCTCAATTTGCCGCACGATAAAATCGTGCCCGCTGCTGCTATCCAACCATATGACTGCACCGATGGCGGCGATAATCAGCAACAAAGGAATGGCCAGCACCAGTTGCAGCCACAGCGACAATCCGCGGAAAAAGCGGAACCGGCGCGGCTCCTTCGCCGGTTGGTCTTGCACCGCAGCGTCCATTAAAAGGCCTGCCCCAGTGACACGTAAACCTGAATCCAGCCATCGCCTTCACGCCGGTTCAACGGCGTTGCAATGTCGATGCGGATGGGGCCGAAGCTGCTGTAATAACGCCCGCCAATACCCGCGCCGATGCGAATGTCGTCAAAGGTCGGCG
>JBGSSR010000044.1:0-26888 GCA_041736905.1 Sphingomonadaceae bacterium
CAATCGCGCTGCCGACCACGACCCCGTCGGCGACGCGTGCGATGGCGGCGGCTTGGTCGGGCGTGCGCACGCCAAAGCCGACGGCGACGGGCAGGTCAGTGGCCGATTTCAGCCGCGCGACGGCCTCATCAATGCTTACCTGCGCCGCCTGTTGCAGGCCGGTAATGCCTGCTACGCTGACATAATAGAGGAACCCGCCGGAGCCGTTCAGTATAGCGGGCAGGCGCGCGGCGTCGCTGGTAGGTGTGGCAAGCCGGATAAGGTCCACGCCTGCTTGGCGGAGCGCGGGGCCGAGTTCGGGGTCTTCCTCGGGCGGAATATCGACGCAAATGACGCCATCGACGCCCGCCTTTACGCAATGCGCCGCGAACCAATCCGACCCGCGAATGGTCATCGGGTTGGCATAGCCCATGAGGACCAATGGCACATCGGGGTGCCGCGCCCGGAAGGCGGCGGCGGCGGCGAAGATGTCGGCGGTGGTCGTGCCCTTGGCAAGGGAACGCAGGTTCGCCGCCTGAATCGCTGGTCCATCCGCCATCGGGTCGGTGAACGGCATGCCGAGCTCAATCACGTCTGCTCCGGCGGCGACCAGCGCGTCCAGATTAGCGGCGGTATCGCCATCCCCCGCCGTGATAAAACACACGAGCGCGGGGTGGGGGCGGGTGAAGGCTTGGGATAGGCGGGTCATTTAAGTTACTGATCTTTCGACAATTCTGATTCAAAATCTTTTTGCAAGGTTTTGAAATCATTTTCTGCGGCGATTACCTTTTTTTCTAGTTCCCCCAACATAGGTTTAAGATGAGAATATCCGTTATTATATAGGTTGAGTTTTATATTATATTCTTCTTGCCAATGATTGAAATCAACTTCTGAGGCCCTCAATTTGCAAGCTGAATCTGCTGTTTTGTTCCAACGAACATAGCCATCTTGATCTCGCTGTTCAAAATGAGCAGCCGCAACTGCTTGTGCCTCTCGGCACATACCGTCAAATTCTCCCGCAGCTCTAACCATTTCAAATCGCTTTTCTGCATCCCCTGCCGGGTCTGAACAGCCCACGATCAAGAAAAAAACGCAGAAAATTGGCAACAGGGAATGAAATTTCGGGGAACTCACAACCCCGTCCCCAAAGCCTCGGCGACCGTGAAAATATCCTTGTCGCCGCGCCCGCACAGGTTGGCGAGGATAATCGCATCGCGGTCCATCTTCACCGCCTCCCGCGCCACCGCGGCAATCGCGTGCGATGGTTCCAGCGCGGGGATAATCCCCTCCGTCCGGCACAATAATTGGAACGCATCCAACGCCTCAACATCGGTCACGCTATCATACCGCACGCGGCCGATTTCTTTGAGCCAGCTATGCTCCGGCCCGATGCCGGGGTAATCCAAACCCGCCGAAATCGAGTGCGCCTCGGTAATTTGGCCGTCCTCGTCCTGAAGCAAATAGGTCTTGTTGCCGTGCAAAATGCCCGGACGCCCACCGGCCAATGAGGCGGCGTGTTCTTTGTCCAGCCCATGGCCCGCCGCCTCAATGCCCAGCATTTCGACGCTTTCGTCGTCCAAAAACGGGTGGAACAGGCCAATCGCATTGCTGCCCCCGCCAATCGCGGCGACCAACATATCGGGCAAGCGCCCCGTCCGGTCGAGCAATTGCGCGCGGGCCTCCCGTCCGATCACGCTTTGAAAGTCGCGCACCAATTCGGGATAGGGATGCGGGCCAGCGGCGGTGCCGATGATGTAGAATGTGTCGTGAACATTGGCGACCCAATCGCGCAACGCCTCATTCATCGCATCTTTCAGAGTTGCCGCGCCGCTGGTCACGGGGATAACTTCGGCGCCCAGCAATTTCATGCGGAACACATTCGGTTGTTGCCGCGCAACGTCGGTAGCGCCCATGAAGATGACGCAGGGCAGGCCAAAGCGGGCGCACACCGTTGCGGTCGCTACGCCATGCTGCCCAGCACCGGTTTCCGCGATAATCCGCGTCTTTCCCATGCGCATGGCGAGCAAAATCTGGCCAATACAGTTGTTGATTTTATGCGCGCCGGTGTGGTTCAACTCGTCGCGTTTGAACCAAATCTGTGCGCCGTTTCCTGCGGGTGCATTCTTGCGGCATTCCTCGGTCAGGCGCTCGGCATAATACAGCGGGCTGGGCCGACCGACATAATGTTCCAGAAGGTCGTTAAACTGCGCCTCGAACGCCGGATCGACTTGAGCGGCGCGATATTCGCGTTCCAGATCAAGGATTAATGGCATCAGTGTCTCGGACACATAACGCCCGCCGAATTGGCCAAAATGGCCGTTGTCGTCGGGTCCGGTGCGGAGCGAATTGGGGATGGTTTTAGCGTGAGTCATATCGCCGAACCGCTTCGCAGAATGCGGCGATTTTGGCAACATCCTTTACGCCCGGCGCGGATTCTACCCCTGATGACACATCGACCAACGGGGCGGCAGTGGCATTGAGCGCGTCTTCGACATTGTCGGGGGATAGCCCGCCCGCAAGGCCCCACTCCATGCCATGCCGGTGCTGCGCCAGTAGCGACCAATCAAACCGCGTTCCCGTCCCGCCCGGCAGGGCTTGGGACGGTGCATCATAGAGGATGCGGTGCGCCGCCCCTTCATATTTGCGCGCACGGGTCAGGCCATCGGCATCGCGCACGCCGAATGCTTTCCATATTTCGATCGGCGTGTGCTGGCGCAGAAAATTGAGCCACTCCGGCGTTTCCGTTCCGTGGAACTGCACGACGTCGGGGCGCACTTGCTCAATAGCGCGCAATGTCGGCTCTTTGTCCATATTGACGAGCAGCAGCACGGTTTCGACATGGTCGCCCGCGTAATCGGCGAGTTCCGCCGCCTGCTCCAACGACACATGGCGCGGGCTTTTGTCGAAATGGACAAGGCCGATGTGGCTGGCCCCAGCGGCAATGGCGGCGTCAACGGCGGTTCGGCTGCTCAGGCCACAGATTTTGATAAGGGTGCTCATGCCCCCGCCTTAGTCGTTTTGGATAAGGCGAAGCAAGCTGCCATCGGGGTCGATGAGGTATGCGATGGTCAGGCCGCTTGGGTCGCGCGCGGACGGATGAAGGCGCGGCCATCCGTTGCGCGTGTTGGGCACACCCGCCGTGAGGCATTGCTGATACAGCGCGTTCATATCGTCAAGGCGGAGGCAAGCGGAAAAGCTGCTGCTCGCCGGATCAAGATCGGGGTAGGGGACGAATTCGAGGGTGACGCCGCGGCGTGAGAGGATCATCCAATTGGCGACTCGGTAATCGGTTTCAAAACCAAGCGCGGCGTAGAACGCCTCCGTCGCGGTAAAGTCGCGCGCGGGCAGGTTGGGGGTGGCGTGGTCGGTCATGACAATTTCAGACCTTCACCCGAACATGTCACTTCCATTGATCCATGGAATAGAAAGACACATTGAACAAAAACCATCCTGTATCATTGCGAGCAAAATAGAGTGTCCAACGATTTACACAAGTGTCGCCGATACTGTAATAGTAGCGCTGGTGAACATTTTGACTTAGCGTTGTGAAACCACCGGCCGAAACAGAGTCCCACTTTGGACAAACATAATCTAATTGGTCCCCTTGTGCTTTGAAGCCACGCAACACACTTTCATCAGCAGGCATTACTTTAAAAGCGGCGTAAGTCCCCTCAGATTGCAAGATCACAAAGAAATCGGCGGCCAATTCATCAATGATAGCCACATCCGCAGATGAAAGCTCACCATAGGGCATTAAAGGTATGCTTTGATTAGAGGCCGCGCGGGCCACCGGTGGCGCGAGCGCCATTGCCAGCGCAATCATCAGAATTTGCGTCACGAACCTCATCACAAAGTCCCCTCAATCGCCCTTGCCGCCGCGACCGGATCCTCCGCTTTCGCAATCGGCCTTCCAATAACCAGCACTGATGCGCCATCATCGCGCGCTTGCCGAGGCGTAACGGCGCGCTTTTGGTCGCCCATCGCGGACCCAGCGGGTCGCAGGCCGGGGACGACGAAGAAGCCGTCCTTCCATGCCCTATGCGCGGCCTTTACCTCTTTGCCGGAGCATACGATGCCGTCCAGCCCGGCCTCCCGCGCCAAATCGGCCAAGCGCGCCACTTGGTCGGCGGGGTCGCCATACACGCCGATGTCCGCCATATCCTGCCCATCCAAAGAGGTCAGCAGGGTGACGGCAACCACCTTGGTATGCTCGCCCGCCGCGGCCTTCGCATCCTCCATCATCGCGCGGCCACCGGCGGCGTGGATGGTGACGATGGCGGGTTCAAGCACCTGAATGGCCTGCATCGCCTTTGCCACCGTATTGGGAATATCGTGCATTTTCAGGTCGAGGAACAGGGGCAAGCCCAATTTTGCAACTTCATGCACCCCGTGATGGCCGTTGGCGCAGAAGAATTCTAAGCCGAGTTTTAGGCCGCCCACATGCCCTTTCACCTTCGCCGCCAACGCCAACGCATCGTCAAGGCGCGGGGTGTCAATGGCGACGTAGATCGGGTTGGTCATAGCCCGTCCTCAACAATCGGTTGTGGCGCAGTGCTCACCGGTGTTGCAACTGGCGGATAAACGCGCTTTCGCAATTCGGCGAGTTCGGTTTCCATCGACTTTACCCGCCGTCCGATGCGCCATTGCTTCGCCCGTTGCCACAGATACAGCGGCACGAAACCCAGCGTGAAGCCAAGCAAGATAAATGTCATCAACCGCGCATTGACGTCATATTGGCCGCCAATGGGTAAATCGACACGCGGGCTATCTTTCCACAATAGCACGACAAATCCCGCAATCAATATCCAGAATATGAACTTCAAAAAGGCCAAAGTGTCCGCGCTCCCATAATTTGCCAGTCGCTAACGCCGCATGATACGACGATTATGCGGTTTTGCCAGCCCCGAATTTGCGGCGATTATTCCCCGAAAACGCGGGTGAAAATCGTGTCGATGTGCTTGAAATGGTAATCAAGGTCGAACCGCGCGGCGATTTCTTCCTTGCTGACTGCGGCGGTGACTTCGGGGTCGTTTTGCAGCAGTTCGAGCAATGAAAGCGCGCCGTCGCTTTCCCACACCTTCATCGCGTTGCGTTGGACAAGGCGGTAACTGTCCTCACGGCTGACCCCTGCCTGCGTGAGGGCCAACAACACCCGCTGCGAATGGACAAGGCCGCCCATACGGTCCAGATTTTTCTGCATCCTTTCGGGGTAAATGACCAATTTCTCCATCACGCCAGTCAATCGAGCCAGCGCGAAATCGAGGGTGATCGTCGCATCGGGTCCGATATACCGCTCAACCGACGAATGCGAAATATCGCGCTCATGCCACAATGCCACATTCTCCAACGCGGGCGTCACATACCCGCGCACCATGCGGGCAAGGCCGGTCAGGTTCTCGGTCAACACGGGGTTGCGCTTATGCGGCATCGCCGACGACCCCTTTTGCCCGGGGGCAAAATATTCCTCCGCCTCCAACACTTCGGTGCGTTGCAAATGGCGGACCTCAATGGCGAGCCGTTCAACCGACGACGCAATCACGCCAAGGGTGGCGAAATACATTGCGTGCCGGTCTCGCGGGATGACTTGCGTGGAAACAGGCTCGATGGCGAGGCCCAGTTTCTCCGCTACATGCGCCTCAACCATGGGATTGATGTTGGCGAAGGTGCCGACCGCGCCGCTGATTGCGCAGGTGGCGATTTCCGCGCGCGCCGCGACCAAGCGATCCCGCCCGCGCGCGAATTCGGCGCAAGCTTGCGCGAGTTTCATGCCAAAGGTGACGGGCTCGGCATGGATGCCGTGGCTGCGCCCTAGGGTGGGGGTGAATTTATGTTCCTCTGCGCGGGCCCTAATGGCGGCCAGTAGCGCGTCCATGTCGGCGAGCAAAATGTCCGTCGCCTTCACCAATTGCACCGAAAGGCAGGTGTCGAGGACGTCAGAAGACGTCATCCCCTGATGCATAAAGCGCGCCTGATCACCGACTTGCTCCGCGACCCAGGTGAGGAAAGCGATAACGTCATGCTTGGTCACCGCCTCAATCGCGTCGATGGCGGCCACGTCAATCGCGGGGTTTGTCGCCCACCAATCCCACAGCGCGGTTGCTGCTTCTTTTGGCACCACGCCCAATTCCGCCAGAGCCTGGGTCGCGTGTGCCTCAATCTCGAACCAAATTTTGAAGCGCGCTTCGGGTTCCCAAAGAGCGGCCATTTCGGGGCGGGAATAACGGGGGATCATGGGCGACTCCTGTGCGCGTGGGCGGAAACTACGCGCGCCCTAGCAACTGGGGTCGGGGGCGGCAAGGCAGGCGGGGGCGAAACTAGTGGAAAATCCCCACCGCAAGTTCGGCCCAGATGAGCACCAATGCCGCAAGCACGAGCGCGTAGCCGAAAAGGCGCAACATGCCATTGGGGGCAAAGCGGCGCACCACCCATATCCCCATTGCAGCGCCGCCGATCAGGACCGCGGCGGCGGCGAAATCCTCCGCGCCCCAATTCATGGCGCAAACCTCAAAGGCTGTTCGCCGCGCTGAGCAGCGCCTTCACCGTGGCACGACCCACATCGGCGTCCATGCCGACGCCATAGAGCACGCGGCCCTCCGACGTGCGGGCCTCAACATAGGCGGCGGCCTGCGTATCCTTGCCGCTGCCGACGCTGTGTTCGTTATAGTCCATAATGTCGAGGTCGGTGCCCAGCGCGGGGCGGATGGCGTCAATGAGGCTGGAGATCAAGCCATTGCCGCGCCCGCTAACCGATTGTTCCGCGCCATCGACCGCGATGGTTCCGGCGAAGATCATCTCGCCCGGTGGGATTCCATTGCCCGCCTGTTTGGCATAGCTGACGAGGGTAAAGCGCGGCTTTTCGGGGGTCAGATACCGCCCCTCAAACGCGCCCCAAATGTCGGCGCTGCTGAGTTCGCGGCCCGTGGAGTCGGAGAGTTCCTGCACCGTCTTGCTGAAATCCGCCTGATGCCGTTTGGGCAAGCGAAGGCCGTAATCCTGTTGCAGCACCCACGCGACGCCGCCCTTGCCGGATTGTGAATTGACGCGGATAACCGCCTCATAGCTGCGGCCCAGATCGGCGGGATCAATGGGCAGGTAAGGGACATTCCAATGCTCATCATTGCGCTGCTCCTGCGCTTCAAAGCCTTTTTTGATCGCGTCCTGATGGCTACCGGAAAAGGCGGTGAATACGAGTTCACCGGCATAAGGATGGCGCGGGTGGACGGGCAGTTGGTTGCAATATTCAACCGTCTGCACAATTTCATCAATGTCGCTGAAATCCAGCATCGGATCGACGCCCTGCGTGTAAAGGTTCAGCCCCAACGTCACCAAATCGACATTGCCCGTGCGCTCACCATTGCCGAATAGGCAGCCCTCAACACGGTCTGCGCCCGCCATCAGGCCGAGTTCCGCCGCTGCCACGCCGGTGCCGCGATCGTTATGCGGGTGCAGCGAAATAACGACCTTTTCCCGCGCCGAAATGTTGCGGCACATCCACTCAATCTGATCAGCATAGATGTTGGGCGTCGCCGCCTCCACCGTCGCGGGCAGATTGAGGATGAGGGGTTTTTCGGCGGTCGGCTGCAAAATCTCCATCACCGCCTCACACACCTCCAAACTGAAATCCAGTTCGGCGGTGGAGAAGGTTTCGGGGCTATATTCAAAATGCCAATCGGTCTCGGGGAAGCGCGCCGCGTTTTCGGCCAAGAGTTCTGCGCCGTATCGCGCAATGTCCTTCACCCCTTGCTTGTCGAGTTTGAACACCACATCACGCCATGCGGGCGACACGGCGTTGTAGAGGTGGACAATCGCTTTCTTCGCGCCCGCCATCGATTCAAACGTCGTAGCAATCAGGTCGGCGCGGCTTTGCACCAAACCTTGGATCACCACATCGTCGGGGATCATGTTCCCGTCGACCAAGCTGCGCACATAATCGAAATCGGTCTGGCTGGCGCTGGGGAAACCGACCTCGATTTCCTTCACGCCTAATTTGACCAGCAGTTTGAAAAAGCGTGCCTTTTTCTCCCCGTTCATGGGGTCGATGAGCGCCTGATTGCCATCGCGCAGGTCGGTGGAGAGCCAGCGCGGCGCTTTATCAATCGTGCGGCCCGGCCATTGGCGGTCGGGCAGGTTTACTTGGCCGAAGGGGCGGTATTTCGCGGAAGGGTTTTTGTGCATCATGGGCCATGCTCTTTACGGACGCGGGCGGGGCTGTCACCCCGAAAAAGCGTTTGGTTTAAGAATTTCGGGTGGATTTACCCTTGGGCCATGGTTCGCGCATTGTACGCGCGACAAACATCACGCCCAAGGGCGCGTAAGTCGTAGTAAGCTGAGGCCGGTGATGCTGTGCATGTTGCCCTGTAACGCGAATCGTGCTCGGCTGTCAAAGAAAAAGCCGCCCTTCGTGCGAAAGGCGGCCAATTTTTGTTATTTTATAAGGAGGCTTATTTTGTGAATGCCACGGTAATATCCAAATCCACACGGTCGCTGACCATAGGAATGGCATAGTTGATGCCAAAATCGCTGCGGTTCAGCGATGCGGTGCCGTGAAAGCCGATGTTCTCTTTTTTACTCATCGGGTTGGTTCCTGCGCCGATGAATTTCGCGCTAAGCGTGATGGGGCGGGTGACGTTGCCTAAGGTCAAATTGCCGGTGATGGCGGCGGTGTCCATGCCGGTTGGCACAACCGAGGTCGATGTGAACCGCGCGGTGGGGTAAACCTCGGCGTTAAAGAAGTCGGCGGTTTTGAGGTGTTTGGTTAGACCCTCTGCACCGGTCACGATGCCGCTCATCGGGATGGTGATATCCACTTGCGCGGCAGACGGGTTGGCGGGGTCCATCATCATCATGCCGCTCGCTTGGCTGAATTGGCCGCTGTATTTGTTGAAACCGAAGTGATCGACGGTCCACGTGACCAAGGTATGGTTGCTGTCCACGGTGTAACTACCGCCGGAAACGCGGGATTTATCGGGGGTGCCGGGCAGGGCAGGCTGCGTAGACGCGCTGCCCGTGTCACTGGGCATATAGGCGCAAGCAGACAGTAGCATCGATGCAGATAGAGCAGCAATTAGGGCGCGTTTCATGGAAATCTCCGAATATTGGGGTGTTTTGTTGATTTGATAACGGGGCGATAAACGCGCCAGTGCGGTAATTGTTCCACTATAGTATCGATATTCCCGCACACAGAAAAAATTTTTTCAACCCTATGGAACTTTCTCGCAACTGCTGTATTTAGCATCACAGCGGGCCGGGCCCCTCTGGCGATAGGTGACTTATGTCTATCGTGATGTCGGACCGCATCGGGTGTTATCCGGTGCGTATTCTGACAGCCCTGCTGCCAGCGCCTAACCATAGCACCCGATTGTATGAACGCCCCTCCGCGCGAGGGGATTTACAAGAGGAGAATGCTATGAATCCGTTGCTTTCCATTTTGAAAATCAGGCACAGTCGTCTTGAGCGGTTGTTGCGCAAAGAAATGGCGTGTCCGCATCCCGATGCGCTGCGTATCCAAACGTTGAAACGTAAGAAATTGGCGATAAAGGACAGGATTGTAGCACTTTCCCAACAGGAGGTGACACAATGAACGTTAAGGATAATGCTAAAACTACCTACACCATCAACGCCAACCGCCGCCATATTTTGGGCGGAGGGTTAGCGTTGGCGGGTGCAGCCACATTGGGGGGCGCGGTGGCGGCCCCTGCGGTTGCTGCGCCATCCACGTCGGCGACCATGACGCCGCAGCAGGCGCTTGACCGGCTGAAAACGGGGAATGAGGCCTTTGTTACAGATAAAAACGCGCCGCTGGATATTTCCGCACGGCGGCGTTTGGCGTTGGCGACGGGGCAATCGCCCTTTGCTGCGCTGGTCGGTTGCGCAGATTCCCGCGTCGGGCCGGAACATTTGTTCGGCGCAGGACTGGGCGAATTGTTCATCGTCCGCACGGCGGGCAATTATGTTGATGATGCGGGCTTTGGCTCGCTGGCCTATGCCGTATCGGCGCTGAATGTGCCGCTGATTGTTGTTCTGGGCCATCAGGCATGCGGAGCGGTAGCAGCGGCAACGTCCGTGGTGACCGATAACGCGCAATTGCCGCCCGCGCTGACCCGTATGGTGCAGCCTATCCTTCCCGCCGTCATCGACGCCCGCGCCAATCATCAGGCGGGCGAGGATTTGGTGGATAAGGCCATCATCGCCAATGCCAAACGCGTGGCCAGTAACCTGCGCAACCACAGCGACCCGATTGTCAGCGGCCCGGTGAAGGAAGGTAAAGTCATGGTCGTTGCGGCCTATTACGAACTTTCCACCGGCAAAGTGACGTTCTACGAAACATAAAAGCTAATGCGGCGACGGCGGCATGGTCCGCCGTCGCCCCTCTCCCACAAAAGCAAAACAGGGGCAGAAACAATGGAATTTTTGATGATGGACTGGCTGGGAACGCCAGTATGGTTCTGGATGGCGTTTATAGGTTTGGTCGCGGTGCTCACCGTGTTCGACCTTGGCGTCCTTAATAAGACCGACCACGAAATGGGCATCAAAGAAAGCCTGAAGCTCTCCGCCTTTTATATCTCCATTGCCATGCTGTTCGGGGTGTGGGTGTGGATCGAAAAGGGCTCGGATTTGGGCCTGAAATATTACACCGGCTTCTTCATTGAGAAGGCGCTGTCGATTGATAACGTGTTCGTGATCAGCCTGATTTTCACCTATTTCGCCATTCCGCGTATGTATCAATATCGCGCGTTGGTGTGGGGCATTATTGCCGTCATCATCCTGCGCGGTATCATGATTGCCGTCGGCGCGGCGGTGGTGGAGCAATGGTATTGGGTGCTGTATATTTTTGCCGCCTTCTTGGTCGCGACGGGCATCAAAATGCTGTTTCAAGGCGAGCAGGAAATGGACGTGGCGAACAACCCTGTGGTGAAATGGATTTCCACCCACATGCGGGTGACAAAGGAACTGCACGACCAGAAATTCTTCGTCAAAGTGCCCGATGAAAAGACGGGCAAACTGGTGCGCGCGGCGACGCCGTTGTTCTTAGCGCTGGTGGTCATTAACCTTGCCGACCTGGTGTTCGCGGTGGACAGTGTGCCCGCGATTTTCGCCATCACGACCGATACGTTCATCGTTTACACGTCAAACATCATGGCCATCCTTGGCCTACGGGCGCTCTATTTCGCATTGGCGGCGATGGTGCATCGTTTCGAATATTTGAAATATGCGCTGGCGCTCGTGCTCATCTTTATCGGTGCGAAGATTTTCATCGCTGATTTCCTGATGGGCGGCGCAAAGTTCCCGCCGTTGTTAAGCCTTGGCGTGACCGCGGCGTTGATTGCGGGCGGGATATTCTACTCATTGTGGAAAACACGGGGGCAGGGGGATTTGATCCCCGATGAGCCGGTGAAGAACGGCTAAGCCCGCCAAGAACCCGCGTGGCGTCCGGCAATGTACCAATATGCGTAACCGGACGCCGCGCAGCCCGCGACCATGATGAGCAGCGAGACAATCTTGGCGCTATCCTCCGTCATGCTGGGCCCGTACATCACGGACAGCATGATGCCGCCGGCGATGGCGCCCACGCCCACGAAGATCCACGATTGCCGCCAGCATCGCCACTCGCTGAAGATGACCAATAGCAGGGCTACAGGGATGGCGAATATACTGGCAAATACGCCCGCGAAACCGATGAGCATCAGGACGTCTTGTAGCGACGGCGCATCGTCCAATATCGCAATGCCGAAGGCGTAGAATAGACCGAACACGAAGGCGGCGACGATATACCCAACCACTATCCGGCCAAGCTGCACAAAAAAGGGCGACATTGTCATGCCGCCCTTCCTATCATTCCCCAATCGGCAATGCCAGATTAGTTCTTGTCTTTATCAACCAGCTTGTTGGCGCCAATCCATGGCATCATCGCGCGCAGTATTGCGCCGGTTTCCTCAATCGGATGCGCGGCGGCGGCTTTGCGGCTGGCCTTCAATTCGGGTTGGCCCGCACGGTTGTCGAGGACGAAGTCCTTCACAAAGCGGCCCGATTGAATGTCGGCCAGAACGCGCTTCATTTCGGCCTTGGTTTCGGCGGTGATGATGCGGGGGCCGGTTTTGATGTCGCCATATTCGGCGGTGTTTGAAATCGAATAGCGCATGTTGGCGATGCCGCCTTCATAGAGCAAATCGACGATCAGCTTGGTTTCGTGCAAACACTCAAAATACGCCATTTCGGGCGCGTAACCTGCTTCGGTCAACACTTCAAAACCAGCTTGGATCAAATGCGTGATACCGCCGCAAAGCACGGCTTGCTCACCGAACAGGTCAGTTTCGCATTCTTCCTTGAAATTGGTTTCGATGATGCCGCTGCGCCCGCCGCCGACGCCCGATGCATAGGCGAGCGCGATGTCATGTGCGTTGCCGCTGGCGTCTTGATGAACAGCGATCAGGCACGGCACGCCGCCGCCCTTGGTGTATTCGCCGCGCACAGTGTGGCCGGGGCCTTTGGGCGCAATCATGATGACGTCCACATCGGCGCGTGGCTCTATGAGGCCAAAGTGCACATTGAGACCATGGGCGAACGCCAAAGCCGCGCCGGATTTCATGTTGGCGTGAATGTCTTTCGCATAGAGGTCCGCCTGATATTCATCCGGCGCAAGGATCATGACGATGTCCGCCCATGCCGCTGCATCGGCATTGCTCATGACGGTGAAGCCAGCGCCTTCCGCCTTTTTCGCGGTCGCGGAGCCTTCGCGCAGGGCAATGGCAACGTCCTTCACACCGCTGTCGCGCAGGTTTTGCGCATGGGCGTGCCCTTGGCTGCCATAACCGATGATGACGACTTTTTTGTCCTTAACCAGGCCGAGATCGCAATCGGCGTCGTAATATACTTTCATGGATTTTCCCCTTCGTAGTTCGGTAAATTGGGAGTGGATGCCGTGCAGACCATTGGTCGTCCGGCGTGTAAATGGGTTTAGGCCTTCGCGCCCCGTATCATGCCGACGATGCCCGTGCGGCCAACCTCTACAAGGCCGACTTCGCGCATCAACGCAATGAAGCCGTCGATTTTATCGGGCGTGCCGGTGAGTTCGAAAATGAAGCTGCCGGTTGTCGTGTCCACCACCTTGGCGCGGAATACCTCGGCGAGGCGCAGCGCCTCAATACGTATATCGCCCTTACCCGCCACCTTGACCAGAGCCAGTTCGCGCTCAACGTGCGCGCCGGCCTCGGTTAGGTCCACGACCTTATGCACCGGAATTAGCCGGTCGAGTTGGGCCTTAATCTGGTCAATCACGTGAGGTGGGCCGTTGGTGACAATGGTGATGCGGCTGACCGAATGGTCCTCGCTAATGTCCGCCACGGTTAGGCTATCGATGTTATAGCCGCGCGCGGTGAACATGCCCGCGATGCGCGACAAAGTACCACTTTCATTGTCCACCGTAATGGCGAGCACGTGCCGTTCGGCGATGTCTTCTTTAATATGCATGATTAGTTAAGACCTCGCTGGAGGATCATCTTTTCAATGTCTGAGAGCAGCTTTTGTCGTTCCGCCTCGCTTCCGCCTAATTCCTCAGCTGTCATTGCTTCAATTTCAGCCCGCATCCGCAAGAGCGACTCATCAAGGGTTTTCGCCATTTCGTTCATATTAACGCGCTTGTCATCTTTGTATCTCATACTAAAGCTTTCGCTTCGTCGTCCATCGTGCCCGAAACATCCGCCGTATGCAGCAGCATTTCGGTATGCGCCGCACCCGATGGGATCATGGGCAGGCAGTTGGCAAGTTGTGCCACGCGGCAATCGACGAACACCGGCCCGTCATGGTCAATCATCGCCTGAATGCCGGCATCAAGGTCGGCCACATCATCGATACGAATGCCCTTCCACTGATATGCCTCCGCCAAGGCCACGAAATCAGGCAGGCTTTCGGAATAGCTGTGCGCATAGCGGCTTTCGTAAGTCAGTTCCTGCCACTGGCGGACCATGCCCATATATTCGTTGTTGAGCACGAACACCTTAACCGGCGTGCGATATTGGTGCGCGGTGCCCAGTTCCTGAATGTTCATTTGAATGCTGGCCTCGCCCGCAATGTCGATGACGAGTGCATCGGGATCACCCAATTGGGCACCAATGGCGGCGGGTAGGCCATAGCCCATGGTGCCAAGGCCGCCGGACGTCAGCCAACGGTTCGGCTCATCAAAGCCGAAATGTTGCGCCGCCCACATTTGGTGCTGGCCCACCTCGGTCGTGATGATGGTCTTACGATGCTTGGTCATCTCATACAGGCGTTGCACCGCCAGTTGCGGCATAATTTCGCTGCCCTTGCCAGCTGGATAGGACAGGCAATCGACTGCACGCCAGCCTTTGATGCGTGACCACCATTCGGCCAGGTCAGGCGTTTTGATCTTGCGGCCTTTCCAAACCTGAATGAGTTGTTTAATCGCTTGGCCAACATCGGCAACGACGGGGAGGTCGGCGCGCACGATTTTGTTGATGCTGGACCGGTCAATATCGACATGGATAATTTTCGCATTCGGCGCGAAGGCGTCCAGACGGCCGGTCACACGGTCATCAAAACGCGCACCGAGGCAGATGATCAAATCCGCCTGATTCATGGCATAATTGGCCTCATACGTGCCGTGCATCCCCAACATGCCGAGCCAATTGGGGCCGGTCGCGGGGTAGGAGCCAAGGCCCATCAGCGTGCTGGTAATCGGGGCATTGGTGAGTGCAACCAACTCGCGCAAGTCCGCGGACGCCTGCGGTCCGGAGTTGATAATGCCGCCGCCGGTGTAGAACACGGGGGCCTTCGCCGCCGCCATCATTTCGACGGCTTGCGTAATTACGCCGAAATCCGCCTCATGCGCGGGTTGGTAGCGGCGATTGGCGGCGGGGCGGGGGGTGTCGGTGGGCGCAGTGGCAACTTGCACATTCTTTGGAATGTCGATGACGACGGGGCCGGGGCGGCCCTTGGTCGCGATATGGAACGCTTCTTCGACCACCGCCGCAAGTTGGTCGGGCGATTTGACGAGATAATTGTGCTTCGAACAATGGCGCGTGATGCCGACGGTGTCGGCCTCTTGAAACGCATCGGTGCCGATCAGCGGCGTGGGCACTTGACCCGTGATGACCACCATTGGAATGCTGTCCAGCAGCGCATCGGTGATGCCAGTCACCGCATTGGTCGCACCCGGCCCGCTGGTGACGAGCACCACACCCGCTTTGCCGGTAGAGCGAGCATAACCCTCCGCCGCGTGCGTGGCCGCCTGTTCATGGCGGACCAATATGTGGCGAATTTTCGGGTGGTTATAAAGCGCATCGTAAATTGGCAAGACCGCACCGCCGGGGTAGCCGAACACGACCTCCACCCCCTGCGCCAGCAGTGCGTCCACCAATATGTCGGCCCCAGATTTTTCAGTCACAGCAATCGCTCCGTCAACCACGGTCTGGCGCGGGCCATACGCGCCCCGCCAAACAAAAAGCAAGCCCCATAGGCATAGGGCCATGGGGCGTCGTTGACAGCGTCGCTAAAGATTATAAACTGCTATGTCAAGGGCAATTTGTGTAATATAGTTTCAATTTGTTGGTCTATGTTGGTATTTAACGGCACTTCATGGCGCGACCAATCGGCGGGGGATTGCCCACGGAACCACGTAAACTGCCGCTTTGCGTAGCGGCGGGTGGATTGGGAGGCGAGGGCAATGGCTTCACCAAGCGATAATTCACCGAACAAATAGGCCGCCAATTCCGCCACCCCAATGGCGCGCATTACCGGGGTTTCGGGGGGCAGGTTGAGGGCAATGAGTGATTGCACTTCTTCCACTGCGCCCGCGTCCACCATCGCCGCGAACCGCGCATCGCACCGCGCATAGAGCCAATCGCGCGGGGGCAGGAGGAGGAGGGGAGAGAGGGTGATTGTGTCCGCTATCCCGCCCACACGCTCCTCCCGCCAGCTTGCGATGCTCCGCCCCGTTGTTCGCACGACCTCAAGCGCACGGGCGACGCGGGTGGTGTCGGTAGGGGCGAGCTTGGCGGCCGTGTCGGGGTCGACTGCGCGCAGGGCGGCGTGGGCGTCCGCCACCGCCATCGCCCGCACTTCCTCGCGGATGGCGGCTGGGATTTCGGGGATGGGCGCTATCCCGAACAGCAAGGTGTTGAGATACAGTCCCGTCCCGCCGACCAACACGGGCAATAGCCCCGCGTCCCATGCCGCCTCACATTCCGATGTAGCATCCGCCGCCCACTGCGCCGCGCTGCACCCCTCTGCGCCATCCAGATAGCCAAACAAGCGATGCGGGGCCTGCGCCAATTCCGCAGCCGATGGCGCCGCGCTCAATATGGGTAAATCGGCATAAACCTGCGCGCTGTCGGCATTAATGATGACGCAATTGGTGCGTTTGGCGAGTCCCAGCGCCAATGCGGTCTTGCCGCTGGCCGTCGGACCCGCGATAAGCGCAACCGGTTTCAACAGGGGATTCGCCATGGCCATAGCCACTCTGATAGCAGGTTCAGGATTATCGCAAACCCATTTGGATGGGGCACGCGATGCCTTGTCGGGTGCGGGGTTGGCGGTAGGCGCGGCGATTTGGATCGACGAAGGCATTGCCGCCGATGTGTTGTTCAACGGTGATTTGGTGGCGGCAAAGGCGGCACTGGCCGCGTTCACCGACGCCATCGACGTTATAGTACAATCGGGCGAAAACCGGCGCAAATCCATGCTGATTTCCGACATGGACAGCACAATGATCCAAATCGAATGCATCGACGAACTCGCCGATTATGCGGGGATAAAGGCGCAAATTGCCGAGGTGACGGAACGCGCCATGCGCGGCGAATTGGACTTTATTGAGGCGTTGCGCGGGCGCGTTGCGTTACTGAAAGACCTGGACGAGGCCGCGATTGCCGCCTGTTTGGCCGAGCGTGTTGTCCTGATGCCCGGTGCGCGGACCTTGGTGCAGACGATGCGGGCATGGCGCGCGGAAACGGTGCTGGTCTCCGGCGGCTTCACCCATTTCACCACGCCGGTTATGGAGCAAATCGGCTTTCATCAGGCACATAGCAATGTGCTTGGCCTTGCCGACGGGCGGCTGAATGGCGAAGTGATCGGCGACATCGTCGATGCGCGGGAAAAGGCACGCTTGCTGCATGAGATCAGCGCGGCAAAAAGCCTCACCCCCACACAAGTTCTGGCCGTGGGCGATGGCGCGAACGACATTCCGATGATAGAGGCAGCCGGCCTAGGCATCGCCTATCACGCCAAGGAAAAGGCGCGCGCGGCGGCAGATGCGAGTGTGTCCGTCGGAGACCTAACCGCGCTGCTCTATGCGCAAGGCGTGCCGAGGAGTGAGTGGGTGGAGGGGTGAATGCAACCGCTATATGACACCATTGGCATAGACTACGCCCATTTGCGGCGTGAGGAACCGCGCATTGCTGCCCACCTATACGAGGCTCTGTCGGATGCGCAGACGGTCATCAATGTCGGCGCAGGCACAGGATCTTATGAACCACGCGACCGGCAAGTAACAGCGTTGGAACCCAGCGCTGCGATGATTGCGCAACGCCCCGCGGATGCCGCTCCTGCTTTACAAGCCACCGCCGAAAACCTGCCCTTTGCCGACGATAGTTTCGACGCCGCAATGGCGGTTTTGACCATTCATCATTGGCAGCACCAGGCCAAAGGTTTGGCCGAAATGCGGCGGGTGGCGAAGGGACCAGTCGTATTGCTGACGTTTGATCCTGCCTTTCGCGGACCTTGGCTGCATGACTATTTTCCTGAGCTTGTCACGTTGGATGACTCACAAATGCCGCCCATGGGTTTTTATGAGCAGCATTTGGGTGAGGTTGAGATTTGCACTGTTCCCATCCCGCACGATTGCATCGACGGGTTCCTCTATGCCTATTGGCGGCGGCCAACGGCTTACCTCGACCCGTGCATAAGGGCGGGGAGTTCGTCCTTTTGGAAGTTGGATGGCGTTGAGGTTGGGCTGGCTCAGCTTGCCGAGGATTTAGAATCCGGCGCGTGGGAGCAGCGATATGGCGACGTGATGGCGCTAGACGAACTGGATTGCGGATATCGTTTGGTGGTGGCGCGAGGTTAAGCCCCTCGCCCATAGCCACTAAGCAACGGCCTTCAACGCCTCAACAAACTGCCCAACTTGCGGCAAAGTAAGGCCCGCGATATTAATCCGGCCGCTGCCCGCCATATAGACGCCATGGTCCTCACGTAGGGTTTTGATCTGCTCTGGCGTCAGTTTCAGCGTGCTGAACATGCCCTTCTGCGCGCCAGCAGCGGCGAGGTCCACCGTGCCAATGACGCCATTTGCGCCCGCCGCGCCCAATGCTGCGCGGACTTCCGAGAGCCGCGCGCGCATGTCGGTCACTTCGGCCTGCCACATGGCGGTTAGCTCCGCATCTTGCAAAATCATACGCACAACTACACCGCCGTGGTCGGGCGGCATCGACCAATTGGCGCGGGCCAGTGCGTTGAAGTGGCTGAACAATTTCGCGGCGGCGTCGGCGGTTTCGCCCATGCCGTAAATCGCGCCCACGCGGTCGCGGTAGACGCCGAAATTTTTGTCGCAACTGTAGGCAATCAACGCCTCTGGCACGCGGGCGAGCAATCCGCGCATCCCGGCGGCATCTTCATCAAAACCCGCACCAAGGCCTTGGTAAGCGAGGTCGATCAGCGGAAATACGCCGCGTTCCAATACTTTGTTGGTGATGGTCACCCACTGCTCGGCGGAATAATCCATCCCCGTCGGGTTGTGGCAGCATCCGTGGAGCAGCACCGCGTCGCCCGCTCCCGCAGCATCCATCGCTGCAATGAGCGCATCGAAGGTCAGGCTTTGCATGTCGATATCGCCATGGGTGAAGGTCACGACCTCCATCCCCGCCGCCTTAATAATGGGGGCATGGTTGGGCCAGCTTGGCGTGCCCAGTAGGACGCGTTTGATACCCACGGATTTCAGCAGGTCGCAGGCGAGACGCACCGCGCCCGTGCCGCCCGGCGTCTGGATACCCGTGAGCCGCTCGCGCGCCACGCAGTCTCCGAACGCATAAGGGATAAGGCCATCGACCATGCCGAGGTCGCCCTCGGGGCCAAGATAGGCCTTGCTGTCTTGCGAGGCCAAAAGACCCATTTCCGCCTTTTTCACCGCACGGAACACTGGCGTTGCCCCGGTCGCATCGCGGTATACGCCGACGCCCAAGTCGATCTTCGTATCGCGCGGGTCGGCGGCGTAGAGCTTGATCAGCGCGAGCAGAGCGTCGGGGGGCAGGGTGGTCAGGTCGTTAAACATGGGTCGACTCCATCAATACTATGCGCGCCCCAATGCGACGGGCGGGATTGGCAATCAACCCCGCCCGTGCGCTTTTCGACATTTTTTTGCGACCCCAAGGGGATTTTTATCTCAAAATGGCAGCCAACGCTGCTTTTTGGAAAACTTCATATAGCCCACATTTGCGCCCAGCCGAAGGCCAAGGCCCATGCGAACTGGAATAAGGACGATGTCTCCCTTGCGCAAATAGCTAACATGCAAACCACCCACGGCGTAGGCCGCACCTTCACCCGCCGCGAAGCGTTTGGTGAACAGGCGTTCGGTGTCATAAAGGTTGTAGACGAGGATAAAGCTGCTCCCCGCTTGCGCACCTGCATCAATGCCGATGGAGGGGCCTGTCCAATAAACGGGGCGCTGGCCCTCTACCTTATGATACATTGTGCCGCTGCCATAGCGCAGGCCGACGATGAAGGCGCCGCCGCCTTCGCGCCCAACGATATAGCCATTGGGTTGGCCCTGCTTCTTAAGGATATCCTCAATCAGGCCCGCAACGCCCTCGGCACCATCGCCAAACACGCCCTCGGCCGCGCCGATGAGGTCATCCTTTTGATAGGTGGTGGCGGGCGACGTGTCCGTTGGGGCGGTAGCGGTTGTGGTCGCGCCCGTTGTGCTGTCGCCGACGGGGGCATAGGGGTCATCCCATCCCGCTTCGGCTGGTGGCGCGGTAGGGGTGGGTGCAGGTGCCGCCGCGCTGGCCTCCGGATATTCCGGCGCTTTGTATTCAGTGTTAATCGCGCGGCTGGGGTCAAACTCCTCCACCTGCGCCTGTGCCACTGGTGCGCTGGCAAGGCCTATGGCGGCAATGGCCATTAGAAGGCCGCTTAATTTCAATGTTTTCATCGCTCATTCCTACCCGAAAGGCTTTATGCGTATTTATCATGAATCAGGTCGCCTGACGCGGCAATGAACGAGGGACGAATTGAGTCCTATTTGCGCCGGACCGAATCAAAAGCGTGATTATCCGCGCGCGATGGCGGATTTTACGATGTCTTGGGTTAGGATTTGAGGCAATTCTTTGGGTCCAGCGTTCGGCGGAAAGTAAAGATAAAGTGGCACACCGGCGCGGCCTTTATCGGCTAGATAAGCCGCGATAGTGGCGTCGCGGCGGGTGAAATCGGCGCGCATGATGGTGACTCCCTTAGCGGCGAAGGCGTCGATTATGTCGTCACGGTTCAACACGGCGGCTTCGTTCGCCTTGCAGGTAATGCACCAGTCGGCAGTGAAGTAGAGGAATACGGGCGTTTTGGCCGCGCGCAATTCCGCCAATTTTTCAGGGGAGAAGGCGATGGAATTGTCGTTGGCTTTTTCAACGTCTGGCGCAGCGGTCAGCGAGGGAAGGGCAGCCACGGCGGCGGGTGCTGATACAAACAGAGCGACTGCGACCACGAGCATCGGCGCGACGGCTCGGCCCGCCCTTTGGCCTTTGCCGGCGAAGTAAAGGACAAGGCCAAGCGCCGCTATGCCTATAACGGCTAACCACAGCGCCCCGCCCATCTGTCCCCAGAGCCACAAGAGCGCGGGTGCAGTTAGACCCATGGGCAATGCCATCCATCGGCGGAAAGTGGACAGCCAAGGCCCTGGCTTTGGCAACGCCTTGCGCAAGGCGGGAACAAAACCCAGCGCGAGGAAGGGCAGGGCAATGCCCAATCCCAATACCGCGAATAACGCCAATGCCGCCCAAGTCGGTAGGATTAGGGCCGCGCCCAAAGCTGCCGCCATGAATGGTCCTGTGCACGGCGTGGCGACGAAGGCCGCGAGTGCGCCGGTCATGAAGCTGCTCTCACTGTTGCCTGAAACACCACCGATGCCTGCCATCCCGGGCAATTCAAAGAGGCCCAAAAGGTTGAGCGTAATAGCGACCATCAACAACAGTAGGAAGAACACCACCGCCGGATTTTGCAATTGGAACGCCCAACCCACTTGCTCGCCGCCTGCACGCAGGAGGAGAAGGATGCCGCCCAAAGCCAAAGTCGTTGCGATTACGCCGCCGGTATAAGCCATCGCATCGCGCCGCGCGGAGGTCTCATCCTGACCGCCCTTCGCCAAGGTTAGCGCCTTTAGGCCAAGGATCGGAAATACGCAGGGCATAATGTTGAGCAGCAACCCGCCCAGCAATGCAGCGCCAAGAGTTAGGAGCAATCCGCCAGCGCCGCCGACGGATTGCAATGAAGCGCCGCTGCCCGCGCCTGCCAGTCCAGCGTCGGTTGTCGCAGTTAAACTAAGCCCCAAGTCGGGACCGATTTTTAACAGGCCTTTGAGGGGGTCTCCCTCCTTTGCACCCGACGCGGCCTTGGTCGTGATAGTCAGGGCATCGCCCTTACGGCTAAATTCTTGCGCGGCGGCGTAGTCGATTAACCCATCGGTTTCGGCGAAGAAATGCGCGTTCTCCAATGACGCGTCGGCGGGGTAGGGAATAGTGATGGTGAGCGTGTCGCCAACTATGGAATATCCAGCGGCAGCATTTAGTGGGCTGGGCAATCTGGATTGCCACGAGGCAAAGCGAGGGTCTGCCTCCGGCCTCGGCGCATCAGCCGCAACGACGTTCAGTGTGACGGTGAAACTGCCCTCTTGCGGCAGGCACAATTTATCGGAACAGGCGAGCCAAGTTCCGTCGGCCCTAAGGGTAATGGTTGAACCTGCGGCTAAGGTTTTATCCACCGTAACGGGAATTAAAATTGCATAGGGCCGTTCATAAACATGGTTCATAAGGCCCTGCAAAACATAGGTTTCCGGTACTGGATAAAGCGGCGTCCCGACCGTCACGCCATCGGGTGTTGTCCATTCCAACTCCATCCCGAAACCGGCATCGCCGCCGTTCACCCAATAGCCGTGCCAGCCCGCCTTTGGTACCATGGCCAGCGCGAGCATGGTATCCTCACCCGCGCGAACATCCTGTGACGATGCCACCAATTCACCGGTGACATATTGGGTGGCTTGCGCCGCTGCCTGTCCGCTAAATGCAAGCAAAAGCGCGGCGAGCATCATGCGCAAGCCATGCGCAAAAA
The DNA here is from genome assembly GCA_041736905.1 of Sphingomonadaceae bacterium. Classification (GTDB taxonomy): domain Bacteria; phylum Pseudomonadota; class Alphaproteobacteria; order Sphingomonadales; family Sphingomonadaceae; genus JBGSSR01. Next base: position 22,300 of record JBGSSR010000044.1, read on the forward strand.
GGTGATAAACACGGTCCATAACTGGGGATATAGGCCGACTTCTCCGCTAAGCAAAGCCTTGGCGCAATATGGTAGCCGTTAATCGACAAAATCGATTAAACTAGGCCAAATCAATCGTGAAACTATTCCATTCCACATGCGTTATAACCCATGTATCAGGCAGCGGCGGAGTCGCTTGCTGCGTAAACAAACACAGGAGTTTATATGACTGGCAACAACAGCAAAGCTGAATTGGCCGAGGGTTTAAACGCGCTATTGGCCGATGCCTTCGCGCTTTATTTGAAAACCAAAAATTTCCATTGGCATATCAGTGGCCCGCATTTCCGCGAATACCACCTGATGTTGGATGAGCAAGCGGCGGAAATCCTTGCCATTACCGATTTGGCAGCGGAACGGGTGCGTAAGAATGGGCAACGCACCTTGACGTCCATCGGCGACATCGCGGCGCGGCAAAGGGTTAAGGATAATGACGGTGCGTCAGTATCTGCAACCGATATGTTGGAGGAATTGCGTCAGGACAATCTGACCTTCGCCGACAAGTTGAAGGATTTGAAGGACCTGTGCGCCAAGGCACGCGACAATGCGACCGAGGGTTTGATGGACGATTGGACTGATCAGGCCGAGGGTCGCGCTTGGTTTCTGGCCGAAACGCTTGCTAACGCTTAACCTTCAGTCGGTTGCAGCAAACGCGCCCTCAACAAATCGCGGGCATCGGTGAGCGCGGCCAATTGCGCCGCGTCGCCACCCGCGTCAGGGTGGGCTTGCTTCGCCGCGAACCGATAGGCGGCGTCCAACATTTCGGTGTCGTACACTGCCGGAAGGGCGAGCAAGCGCTCTGCTTCCTCTTTGGCAAGCGCAACCTTTTGCCCAGGCGTTTGCCGGGCGTTACGGCCCATTTGCCAAATGAAAAATCCTGCGCCCGCGACGCCAATCAACGCCAAGGGCATAACGCCGCGAACAAGACCGATGACACCACCAAGTCCAAAGGCGATGGGCAGAATATGCTGTTGCCCGATTCGCTTTGTCCACCAAAGCCAGCCAAGCACGGCTATCGCAGCAGCGCCAAGGGGAAGCATGGGCTTAAGCCACCTCCGCCGCTGGTGCGGAAATGGGCAGGCCAAGGTCGGACACCATTGTGCGCAACTCTTGCCGCGCGGCCAAATGCGTGGTGCCCAATTGGCCCAAATGGCCCTTATCCAGCAACGTTAGACCGCTAGGGAACAATTCGCGGTAAATCACGCGCTCATTCAATCCGGCGATGACGCGGAAACCGACGCGCTTGGACAAGTCAGCCAATGCCTCGGCAACCCGTTGTTGGTTGCGCGCCTCCATATTGGCGAGGCGGTTGCGCAGGACAATCCAATCAATGGTTGCGCCGTCGTTCTTCGCCCGCGCTTTTCGGGTTTCCCAAATGAGTTCCGAATAGAAGCTGAGCTTCTTTACCTTAAAATTTTCGCCATCGACTTGGCCGATGAGATCGAAATCGACGAAGCTGTCGTTCATGGGCGTGACCAATGTGTTGGCACGGGTGACGGCATAGCGGGCGAATTTGTCATCCCGGCCCGGCGTGTCGATCACCATGAAATCGGTGCTGCTCGAAAGCCGTCCGATTTGATTTTCAATCGCGGCCAACGAATCGCCCTCAAATACCTCGAACGCTGGCGTAGGCAAGGTGATGTCCCGCCGCCGGGCGGTTACGCCGCGGTTCTCAAAATAGCGATATAATGTGCGTTGCCGCGAATCGAGATCGAGACAGGCGACTTTTTTCCCCATTGCCGACAGCGCGGTGGCGACATGCACGGCGGTAGTGGACTTGCCCGTGCCGCCCTTTTCATTCGCAAAAACGATCACATGCGTCATAAAGCGCCTATACCCTCTAATTCTGTAATACCCCAATCGCCCTGCCAATTCGAGCAAGGACGAACCCCCGACTTGCGCGAAACGCAGCGCGAAGTCATATGCGTTGCATTGTATTAGGGAAGGGACCGCCGCCGTGCAAACAATCAATACGCTTGCCATGCTCCGTAATGCGACAGGGGCGATTCGGGCCGAGGGGCGGACGTTGGCTTTGGTGCCGACGATGGGGGCGTTACACGCCGGGCATATGGCGCTGGTTGAGGCAGCAAAGGCAGCGTGTGATGCGGTGGCGGTGTCGATTTTCGTCAATCCGGCGCAGTTTGGGCCGAATGAGGATTTGGATGCCTATCCCCGCCAAATGGAAGCGGACTCGGCGCTGCTTCGGGCGGCCGGAGTCGATATTTTGTGGGCTCCGACGGTTAGTGAAGTCTATCCGGTCGGCTTCGCCACCGGCGTCACTGTGCGCGGGGTCAGCGAAGGCCTGTGCGGCGGCAATCGGCCCGGCCATTTTGACGGCGTGGCGCTGGTGGTTGCCAAACTCTTCAATCAAGTCGCGCCGGACAAGGCGTTTTTTGGAGAGAAGGATTACCAGCAACTCGCCGTCATCCGCCGGATGGCGCGGGATTTGGATTTCGTTTTGGAGGTTGTTGGCGTGCCGACCGTGCGCGACGCCGATGGCTTGGCTTTGTCTAGCCGCAACGCCTATCTGACTGTGGAGCAACGCGCCAATGCGGTTGCTTTGCCGCAGGCTATGCGGGAGGCGATTACCGCATTAGCGGGTGGTGTAGGTCCCGATGCCGTCCTATCCCGAGCGCGCGCGAAAATATTGGAAGGTGGCTTCGATAGCATCGATTATATCGAATTGCGCGATGCGGCCAATTTGGCCGTTCTGTCCGAATACCGAAAGCCTGCGCGCCTGATCGCGGCGGCGCGAATTGGTGGCACCCGCCTAATCGACAATATGGAGGCGTGACCGCCGAACCGCCTTTCCATCCAATTCAAATGTAACCTTAAGAAAAATCGCATTCCCGTTAACCTTTTGTTGACCGGTTCCGACGCAACCTGTGTTCAGAACAGGGAAACAGGGGTTCCGACAATGGGTAACAGTTTAAAAAGCGCACAATTCCTGATGGATAGCCGGATTGCCGATGCGGCAGCGGGTGACATACAGGCTTTGTTTGAATTGGGCGTGATCTTTTCCACCGGCACCAATGGCGCGGATGTGGACATGATTGAGGCGCACAAATGGTTTAATCTCGCCGCCGCCGCTGGCCATGAAGAGGCGGCCTATTGCCGTGCAGAAATCAGCGACGAAATGAGCGCGCGGGAAATCAGTGTCGCACAGAAAAATGCCCGCGCCTGGTTGCAATTGAACAGCCGCCGCGCCGCCTAATCTAACGCTCCGTTGATTCGCGGTAGGTCAATGTCGCCGGAATGGCGTCTTCATTGGTTTCCAATCCGTCGATTAGGCGGACCATATTGTCCACCAACCGCCGCGCGACTTCGCCGAAATCCTGCGTGATTGTAGTAAGTGTCGGGGTGCAAAACTCCCCTGCTTCCAACCCATCGAAGCCGATGACCATGCAATCCTTAGGGATGGAGACGCCCGCCGCCTGCAACGCCTTCATCGCGCCAAGCGCATAAAGGTCACACGCCGCGAACAGGCCATCATACTCCCAGCCGCGCGCCGCCAATTTGGTGACAGTGTCAAACGCCTCTTGAAAACGCGTTTTGCCCGGCTCGACCAAGGCAATGGCGGGAGATAGGCCGATGGCCTCTACCGCTTGCTCAAAACCCTGTTGCCGCTCACCAAATTGCGGACGGATCGCAGGGTCGCATCCTAGAAACACGGGCTTACGCGACCCCATGTCGAGCAAATGCTGCGTCGCGATGCGGCCACCCTCGGCATTGGCCGTGCGAACGCGGTGGATGGGGCCTTGCCTGCATCCCCAACCGATAATGGTTCGGTTGTTGCCCGCCAAGTCGTTGAAATAGGCCCAACCGGCGGCATGTGCGCTACTACCAATTACGATGATGCCGTCCGCTAGGCCAGCAGTTTCATATTCGCCGAACAAATGGTCTGGATCCTGAAAACTGATGAGCAGGCTATACCCGCAATCCGCCGCCGCCGCCGCTACTGCGCCCAGCAATGCCTGATAAAAGGGATTAATCCGCGCGCGATCCTCATCGGTGCGGCATAGCATGACCAGCGCAATCGTCTGCGTCCGGCCCGTGCGCAGGCGCGACGCGTTGAAATCGGCGGTGTAGCAAAGCTCCTTTGCCACCTCCAACACGCGGCGGCGCGTTTCAGGGTGGACGCCCGGCATCCCGCGCAAGGCACGTGAAACCGTAGGCTGCGAGACGCCCGCGCGCTCGGCAATTTCAAACGACGTAACGCGGCTGCGTATGGCCAATGGACACCCCCAAATGTTTATTTTGAGGGGCTATAGCCGCAACGCCTCGCCTTGCCAATGCCGACGGGGCGTTGTCGGCCCTATTGTTGTTTCAGGACAAAACAGTCCTGGCCTGCTCGTTTTACGGTGGCGCAGCTTTTGTCCGCCTCTGCTTTCGACCCAAATGGACCATATTGCAGGCGGATAATACCGTTGAATTTGACCAGATAAGGCTGCATTCCGGCCAGCGATGGATATTTTTTCTCCATCTTATACCAACTGTTTTCCGCCTGTTGCAGAGTGTCATAGGCACCCAATTGCACGCGCCAACCCTTGGCC
>JBGSSR010000321.1:0-2000 GCA_041736905.1 Sphingomonadaceae bacterium
CCAGCCGCATCCCCTTGCCACCGCCGCCCGCGACGGCCTTGATGAGGACGGGATAGCCAATCGCCGCCGCCTGCTCGGCCAAATAATCCGGTTCCTGCCGCTCGCCCATATAGCCCGGCGTCACGGGCACGCCCGCCGCCGCCATCAGCTTTTTGGCCGCATCTTTCAGGCCCATGGCCGTGATGCTGGCGGGACGAGGACCGACCCAAATCAGGCCCGCATCGATGACGGCCTGCGCAAACTCCGCATTTTCCGACAGGAAACCATAGCCGGGGTGGATGGCCTCCGCGCCCGTCGCCAATGCCGCCGCGATGATCTTCTCGCCCACCAAATAGGATTCCCGCGCCGGAGACGGCCCGATATGCACCGCCTCATCCGCCGACCGCACATGCAGCGCCTTTGCATCGGCGTCGGAATAGACCGCCACGGTGCGGATACCCATCGCGCGCGCGGTGCGGATAATCCGGCACGCAATCTCGCCGCGGTTGGCGATAAGAAGGGATTTTATCATGGCTTGGGTCCTATGGCTTGGGGGGAGAGGCCAGCCATAATCTGCCCCACGCGCGGGCTATCTGGCAAGACCGAGCGGTAGAAATCAGCAATTTTAGCCAAATCGGCGGCATAGTCACCCGTCGGCATGATGGCGGGACCAATGCCGCCGCGCTTGTTTTCATGGTCCACCCATGCGGGCACGATGGGAACGCCCGCCTGATATGCGATGTAGTAAAACCCGCTGCGCCAGCCTTCTGCGCCCGACCGAGTGCCTTCGGGTGCCATGACGAGCGACAGGTCGTCGCGCACGCTGAACTCCCGCGCGACGGAGCTAACATAATCGCCCTTACGGCTGCGATCGACGGGGATGCCGCCCATGTCATGCATAAAGCGCGTCATCGGCCATTTAAACAGGCTGGCCTTGCCCATAAAGCTGGGCTTGATACCCAATTGATGCACCGCTCCAAGGAAGAAGATGAAATCCCAGTTGGTGCTATGCGGAAAGCCGAGCAGCACGCATTTGCGCGTGTCCGGTGCATGGCCGGTGATGGCCCATCCCTGCCGACGATAAAGCCAGAGGATGATGCCAAGAGCAATGCGGGACAGGAGTGTGGGTCGTTGCATGGAGCGTGATATACGCAAATTACAACGATTATCGACGTGTTTTTTGTGGGGTTCAGGAACTATGCAATCCAAGTGATATTCGAAAATATCGCTTTTCAATTCAGTTGCGATTTGCCACTGTCTTGGCAGCCTACGAAAAAGCACTATTGAAGAGGATATCCCATGCAATTTGAAAATGTCGCCGCCATCGTCACGGGCGGAGCGTCCGGCCTTGGTGCCGCAACCGCCGAGCTGCTGTCTGCCCGCGGGGCGAAAGTCACCATTTTTGACATGAACGAAAAACTCGGCAAAGAGCACGCCGCAAAAATTGGTGGTCATTTTGTTAAGGTCAATGTGACGGATGAGGATGCCGTGATCGCCGGACTGGATGAGGCAGAGGGGCTGCATGGCAAGGCGCGCATCTTGGTCAACTGCGCCGGTATCGGGCCACCTGCGAAGGTGGTGGATCGCGACGGCAACCCGCATTTGATGAGCCATTTCGCCGCCGTGTTGCAAGTCAACTTGTTCGGCACGTTCAACGTCCTGTCCAAATTCGCGGCGCGCATTCATGCGGAGGAGCCGATTGGCAACGAGGAACGCGGGGTGATTATCAACACCGCATCGGTCGCGGCCTTTGATGGGCAAATGGGCCAATGTGCCTATTCCGCATCAAAAGGCGGCATTGTAGGCATGACGCTGCCCGCCGCGCGTGACCTTGCCCGTTATGGCATCCGCGTGATGACGATTGCGCCCGGCTTGTTCAAAACGCCATTGCTTGCCGGATTGCCGCAAGAGGCGCAGGATAGTTTGGGTGCGCAAGTCCCCTTCCCGCCGCGCCTTGGCGATCCCACCGAATACGCCGCGCTGGTGGAGGCGATTGTTGCCAACCCGATGTTAAATGGCGA
>JBGSSR010000059.1:0-3850 GCA_041736905.1 Sphingomonadaceae bacterium
ATGGCATCGGGATGGGCATCAAATGTCGCCGCCCGCGCTGCACGGTCGAATTCCGGCCACAACCATTCGGCCTCCCCCACACGCGCCAACCCCATACGCAACGGGCCGGAACCTCGCCCGCACGGAATCAACGTTTCGACGGAGAAGCCGGGTTTCATTATTCGGCCTCCCCCAATTCGGGCATATTATGGCCCAGCAACCCAAGCACATCGGCGGCGCATTCGACCACGTTGCTGCCCGGGCCATAGATCCCTTGCACGCCGGCATTGCGCAGGAAATCATAATCTTGCGGCGGAATGACACCCCCCGCGATGACTTTGATGTCGCCCCGACCCGCCTCACGCAGGCGGTTAATAAGTTCAGGGATAAGGGTCTTATGTCCCGCCGCCAAGGAGGAAGCCCCCACGGCATCCACGTCGTTTTCCAACGCCAGCACCACCGTCTCCTCCGGCGTTTGGAACAGCGGCCCGCTGATAACATCAAAGCCCATGTCGCCGAATGCCGAGGCGATGACATTCGCGCCGCGATCGTGGCCGTCTTGGCCCATTTTGGCGACGAGTAGCTTTGGTTTACGGCCTAATCGCCGCGTTACTGCCTCAACCCCTTCGACCACCTGTGCCCAGCGTCGGTCGCCTGCATAAGGCGCGCCATAGACACCCTTTACCGGCGTAGGCTGCGTGCCATAGCGGCCAAAGACCGCCTCCATCGCGTCCGAAATTTCGCCTAAGGTCGCCCGTTCACGCGCCGCATCGACCGCCAGTGCGAGGAGGTTGCCGTCGCCCCGTGCACCTTCAGTCAACGCCGCTAACGCCGCTTGGCATTTCGCCTCATCACGGTTCGCGCGCACCGATTTGAGGCGCGCCACCTGCCCCTCGCGGACCTTGGCATTGTCCACTTCAAGGGTTTCCAGCGCGTCTTCGGTGCCAAGCCGGTATTTGTTCACGCCGACGATGACATCCTCACCACGGTCCACGCGCGCCTGCCGTGCCGCCGCCGCCGTTTCAATCATCGCCTTGGGCCAGCCAGCGGCGACCGCCTTCGCCATCCCACCCTCGGCCTCGACGCGTTCGATAATCGCCCACGCCTGATCCACCAATTGGCTGGTCAGGCTTTCGATGTAGTAAGAACCGCCCAGAGGATCGACGACATTCGTCATGCCGGTCTCTTCCTGCAGGATGATTTGCGTATTCCGCGCAATCCGCGCCGAGAAATCGGTGGGCAGCGCGATGGCTTCATCCAGCCCGTTGGTGTGCAGGCTTTGCGTCCCGCCCAACATGCTGGCCATCGCCTCGATCGTGGTGCGGATGACGTTGTTATAGGGGTCCTGCTCCTGCAACGACACGCCGCTGGTTTGGCAATGGGTGCGCAGCATTTTGCTCCGGTCATCCAGAGCGCCAAGGTTGGTCATCACGCGATGCCACAACACGCGGGCGGCGCGCAGTTTGGCGACCTCCATGAAGAAATTCATGCCGATGGCGAAGAAGAAGGAGAGCCGCCCCGCAAACTTGTCAATGTCCAGTCCCGAAGCCACGCCATATTTCACATATTCCATGCCGTCGGCGATGGTGAAAGCGAGTTCCTGCACCTGCGTCGCGCCGGCCTCTTGCATGTGATAGCCGCTGATCGAGATGCTATTGAACTTCGGCATTTCGCGGGAGGTAAACCCGAAAATATCGCTGATAATCCGCATAGATGGTTCGGGCGGGTAGATATAGGTGTTGCGGACCATGAACTCCTTTAGGATGTCATTCTGAATAGTCCCGTCGAGCGCAGCGCGGGGCACGCCCTGCTCCTCCCCTGCGACGATAAAGAACGCGAGGATGGGGATGACCGCGCCGTTCATCGTCATGCTGACGCTCATCTGGTCGAGCGGGATGCCGTCGAACAGGATTTTCATATCCTCAACCGAGTCAATCGCAACGCCAGCCTTCCCCACATCGCCAACGACGCGCGGATGGTCGCTGTCGTAACCGCGATGGGTGGCAAGGTCGAAGGCAACCGAAAGGCCTTTTTGCCCCGCCGCCAGATTGCGGCGATAGAATGCGTTCGATTCCTCGGCAGTGGAAAAGCCCGCATATTGGCGGATGGTCCACGGCCGCCCCGCATACATCGACGCCCGCACCCCGCGCGTGAAGGGCGCGAAACCGGGCAGGCCGGGGTCTTGGGGGGCGTCTTCGGCGGTGTAGAGTGGCTTCAACGTGATTCCCTCCGGCGTCTGCCAGTTCAGGTCCTTGCCCTTGGTTTCCTTGGTCGCGGCGGCCTGCCATTCGGCCAAAGTCACTTGATCAGGCGTGGGTTTCGTTGCGTCGGTCATTCTTCAATCCTTGCTTCATCCTCTCCCGCCAGCGGGGGAGGCAACGAGACTTGGGTCGCGCCAGCGGCCCTTAGTCGCAGTGGTGAGGGCATCTGCCCTCTCCAACTTCGCCTAGCCCTCGTCACTTCGTTCGAGGGTCAAGGCTTCGTATCCTCTCCCGCAGGCGGGCGAGGATGGAACATCAATGCGCCCCCTTTGGCGTTTCCATAATCTCGGTCAGCATCCCACCCATATCCTTTGGGTGGACAAAGAAAATCAGCGTCCCGTGCGCGCCGATGCGGGGTTCGCCGAGCACCTTTTTGCCCTTGGATTCAAACCATTCCTTGGCCGCGTGGATGTCTGGAACTTCATAACAAATATGATGTTGCCCGCCCAAGGGGTTGCGCTCCATCCATTTTCCAACTGCGGTGTCGGGGGAGAGCGGTTGCAGCAACTCGATCTGCGTGCCCGCCGTTCCGCCTTCGCCCCCTGAGCTATTGGGCGTATTGACGAAGCACACCTTCACCCCCTGTTCGGGCAGGTCAAAGGGTTCGGTAATATCCGAAACGCCCATGATGTCGCGGTAAAACGCGATGGAAGCGGCAAGATCGGGTGTCGCCACTCCGATGTGGTTGAGACGGCCTAGTTTCATAATTCAAAACCTTCGTTTATTTTGGCCCGTCATGTTTAGGGGAAGGGCCTATGTTCGACATTCATTCACCCAAAGATGAAATACCTTGCTCGTCACGGAACATATCGGCAAATATTTCATCCATATCGCCCAATTCAGTCGAAAAAACTGGGTTCGCTAATGCAGCTTCGAGGAGGGCTTTTGCCTTTCCAAGTTCCCTATTTTCCCATAGCTGATTTACTTTAGACATCGTTCTATAAAAACGAATGTAGATTGGATCGACGCCGTAAGGTCCGGGTGGGGGCAATTCCAAAAGCGGCGCAGATTGAGTGTCAGTAAATTTTTTATTGCTACGAATGTTTGAAACTGCTCGTTGATTTACTCCAAAGTAAGCTGCGATTGTCTCATTTTTATCTCCACGAGCAATCATCCCTTTTACAATTTTGGCGTCATTTTCGGTCAATTCCTCATCGTCACCGTGCAGCTTGCTCATTTCACCACCCCTTTCATAAAGGTCCGCCAACTTGCTTTTTATAAAGGTTGCAGCAAGTCATGCCCTGCAGATTCCAAAACCTCAATTTAAGACCTTACAATAATTGAAATTAAGCCAAAAAGACCAACCACTGCGCAAAACGCTATGACCATCTTCAAAGTTAAAATTCTATCTTCGTAGCGAGCGCAATAGTGGCAACGAGTTTCAAAACCACGCATATGCGATCGGTTCAATTCTCGACCGCAATTCAGACACTCATGCCCCCATTTATCTAAATCAGAATGAGACATAAATCCTCACAACGGAATATTATCATGCTTTTTCCAAGGGTTCTCCAACGCCTTGGTGCGCAATTTCCTCAACCCCAACGCCACCCGCCGCCGCGTGCTATGCGGCATGATCACCTCATCAATGAAGCCCTTGGCCGCCGCGA
>JBGSSR010000115.1:0-2963 GCA_041736905.1 Sphingomonadaceae bacterium
GGGGGCTCAAAGGATGCCGATAGCCCCCACCCCAACCCCTCCCCTGAAGGGGAGGGGCTAAATGCGCTTTTCCGCACGTCCCCCATCAACCTGCCCGGCCTGTCTGAGGCCGAAACCGTGCGGCATTACACCCGCCTCAGCCGCCAAAATTACGCCATCGACCTTGGCCTCTTCCCATTGGGCAGTTGCACGATGAAGCACAACCCGCGCCTGAATGAGAAAATGGCGCGTTTGCCCGGTTTCGCCGACATCCACCCGATGCAGCCAAAGGACACGGTGCAAGGGGCGCTGGGCGTTATCAACGAACTGGCGATGTGGCTGATTAAACTCACCGGCATGCATGGCGTTGCGATGACGCCCAAGGCGGGTGCGCACGGCGAGTTGTGCGGCATTCTCTGCATCCGCGCCGCGTTAGAAGCCCGCGGCGATGCGCGGGAAGTCATCCTTGTGCCCACCAGCGCGCATGGCACCAATCCCGCCACGGCGGCGTTTGCTGGATACCGCGTGGAAGAAATCCCCGCGACCCCCGATGGCCGCGTGGATGTGGAGGCGTTGAAAGCGCGCCTCGCCCCCGACGTCGCGGGCGTGATGATCACCAATCCCAACACATGCGGGCTTTTTGAGCGCGATATGAAAGTCATTTCCGACGCAGTCCACGCCGCGGGCGGCTTCGTCTATTGCGATGGCGCGAATTTCAACGCGATTGTGGGGAAGGTCCGCCCCGGCGACCTTGGCATTGATGCGATGCACATCAACCTGCACAAAACCTTCTCCACCCCGCACGGCGGCGGCGGTCCGGGCAGCGGGCCAGTGGTGCTGTCGGAGGCGCTGACCCCCTTTGGCCCCTTGCCCTACACCGCGCGCACCGCCGATGGCGTGGTGCATTTGATTGAGGAGGAGGACGCCGAAAGCTTCGCGCGCGATCATTTTGGCGGAACCATGCAAAGCTTTGGCCGGATGACCGCCTTTCATGGCCAAATGGGCATGTTCACCCGCGCGTTGACCTATATTCTAAGCCACGGCGCGGACGGATTGGCGCAGGTGGCGGAGGATGCCGTGCTCAACGCCAACTACGTGTTGCGCGTGATGGAGGATGTGCTCGACGCGCCATTTGCGGCGTCGGGACCATGTATGCATGAGGCGTTGTTCAGCGATAAAGGCCTTGCCGATGGGTTCAGCACGCTGGACGTGGCCAAGGGCCTGATTGATGAGGGATACCACCCGATGACGGTCTATTTCCCGCTGGTCGTCCACGGCGCAATGCTGGTCGAGCCGACGGAAACGGAAAGCAAGGCGGCGCTGGACCAATTCCTCGGCGCATTCCGCAGCGTGGTGGAACGCGCGCGGGCGGGGGATGCGTCGCTCTCTACTGCGCCGCATTTTGCGCCAAGGGCACGGCTGGATGAGACGCAGGCGGCGCGGAAACCGGTGTTATTGTATAAGGGGTGAATTAATCGCGGCGGTCGTGACTAAGTTTCGACCGCCGTTCACCTATAATAAAGTATCGCGAGCACTTCGAACGCGATACAAATAATGAGCAATGCCGACAACGCCCTATGCGGTCGGTAAAATGGCAGCGTCGTTAGCAACATCACATATGCCCCAACCAAAGGGATAGCGATGAGTCCGGTAACCAAATCCATTGGATTGTCGATGGAGATTGTGAAAACCTGCACCGCTGTCAAAAATACAATCAGAATGATCCAGAACAGTTGAAAATATCTCATCCCGTTCGTCTTTCCGATGAGCGTTTAAGCACGATATAGCGCTATTCTGGCCAAGTTGATCCCTATTTCGCAAACGCCGCAGGGGCCGCATCAATCACCGCAAATCCGCCCGCGTTCACTTGGCTGATTTCCAGCATCCGTTCGGACCGGCCATCGTTCAGGAACCGGAACGTGCCGTCCAATCCAACAAAGCCATCGGGGTCGGTCAATCGGTTCATCGGGAAGGGTGTACCGAACGACCACTCCTTCGCCACGCGCACGGTGAGCAACGCGGCGTCATAGCCCAATGTTGACAACCGATACGGGTCTTTGCCGAAGCGGGTCTTATACCGGCCCGAAAATTGCGGATAGAGCGTGTCCGAAATGCTGGCATACCATGCGCCGCGCAGGTTGGCGTCATTGGCCAATGCGCTTTCGGTGTTCCACAATTCCACGCCCAAAATCTGAGCATTTTTGCCGCCGAATTTGCGCGCATGGGGGGCAACCATCATCGCGGCACGGCCATTGTCGGCGATCAGCAGGGCGTCATAGCTGCCCTTGGCCTGAAGCCTTTTGGCGGCGGCGGCGGCGGATTCGCTGGTCCGGTCATAGACTTCTATGCCGACCAAGGTGCCGCCCAACATCCGCACCGATCCTTGCAAAGCACCCGTCGCGCGTTGGCCGTAGACGTTGTTGGGGACTAGCGCGGAAAAGCGGCGCTTACCCTTGGCAAAGGCATAGGACACCACGCGCTCCACCGACTGGCTAGGCAATTGGCCCATGAGGAACACGCCGGTTCCCGCCGAGCCGACATCGTTGGAAAAGCTGATGATAGGCACGCCAGCGGGGCGCGCATAGCCCGCGACTTTCACGACGTCGTCGGAGAGCAATGGCCCCAAAATCAAACGGTTGCCATCGGCCAGTGCCCGCTGCGCCGCGACGTCTGCTCCGGCGGCCGTGTCATAGCTGGTCATGCGCACGGTCGCCGCTTGGGTGTCGATAAAGCCCATCGTGGCGGCATTGGCGATGCTGGTGCCGATTTCGGCGTTGGGGCCGCTTAAGGGGACCAAAATCGCAACCTTATGAATGGTTTCGGTTGGGGCCACGGGCGCGGTTGCCGTGCCGCCCGATGGCAAGACGGTCGAACATCCGGTGAGGGCCAGAGCCGCCGCGAGTGCACCCGCCTTTGCCAAAAAGCCGCGCCGATTGGCTTGCCCAGATTGCTGCATTCGTGCCATGACCATCTCCATGTCCTTA
>JBGSSR010000331.1:0-10776 GCA_041736905.1 Sphingomonadaceae bacterium
GTCCGGCGCGGTGGCGGCTTTTGACCGGCTGCGCGCGTCCGGCATCACCATCATCATCAACACCAACCGCGTGGCGAAATGGGCGGAGCCGACCGCCGCCGCCCTTAAACACGCCGGACTGGGCGAATTCCGCCATGGCAGCACGCTTTACCTAAAGGGCGATGGCGTTCCGGCGGGCGAAAAAGCGTCGTCGGCCAAGGACGGGCGGCGGGCGATGATTGCCAAAGATTACTGCATTGTTATCCTCGCGGGTGACCAATTGGGCGACATTTCCGATGTGTTCAACGCCAAGGGCATGACCGCGACAGAGCGCCGCGATTTGGTCAATTCCTATGCCTTCGACGGCCTATGGGGCAAAGGCTGGTTCATCCTGCCCAACCCCGTTTATGGCCCGTGGGAGGGCGCTAGTTTCGTCGATATTTATCCGGCGGACACCCGCTGGGAACCCAAACAAGAGGGCCAATGACATGACCACCACGACCGACATCAAAGGCTGGACCCGCGACCAAATGGCCGCCCGCGCGGCGCAGGAGTTGCAGGATGGGTTCTACGTCAACCTTGGCATTGGCATCCCCACTTTGGTCGCCAACCATATCCCCGATGGCGTCGAAGTCACGTTGCAGAGCGAAAACGGCATGCTGGGCATCGGGCCTTTCCCGTTGGAGGGTGAGGAGGACGCCGACCTTATCAATGCGGGCAAGCAGACTATCTCAGAACTCCCCCAATCCGCCTATTTCGGGTCGGAGCAAAGCTTCGCCATGATCCGCGGCGGGCATATTGACCTGACCGTCTTGGGCGCGATGGAGGTGTCCGAAAACGGCGACATCGCCAATTGGATGATCCCCGGCAAGATGATCAAGGGCATGGGCGGCGCGATGGACCTTGTCGCGGGCGTCAAGAAAATCATCGTCGTGATGGACCACGCGAGCAAGGCGGGGGAGCCGAAATTCATCCCCACCTGCACATTGCCGCTGACCGGGACGAATGTGGTCGATATGATTATTTCGAACCTTGCCGTGTTTAAGCGGGACGACCACAACAGCCCGTTCAAACTCGTCGAACTCGCGCCGGGGGTAAGCGCGGATGATGTTGCGGCGTTGACCACAGCGGCCTATGAGGTCGCGGTGTGAGCCTACTCCGCCGGTCGGTTTTGGGCATCGCTATCGTCGGCGCTCTCGCGTTCACGCTCAACGCCTGCGCTGGCCCGCGATTGCTTTCCAATGTCGATGCGTTGAGCGGCGGGGGTAGCGGGGTCAAGACGGCGGCGGCGGGCGTCCCATATGGCAACCACGCGCAAAAGATGGATGTTTACGCACCAAAGGGCACGGCGGCGACCGCCAAACTCCCCGTCGTCGTGTTCATCCACGGCGGCAGCTGGCGCGATGGCGACCGGGGCGGGTACGCCTTTGCGGGTAAGGCGTTCGCGCGCGAAGGCTTTGTTAGTGTCGTCATCGACTATCGCAAAGTGCCTGAGGTCCGCTTCCCCGATTTCATGGTGGATGCGGCCGAAGCTGTCGCGTGGACGCGCGGCAACATCGCAGCCTATGGCGGCGATCCATCGAAATTGTTCATCGCGGGGCATAGCGCGGGCGCGCATATCGGGTTGCTGCTGACGCTCGACCCGACCTATTTGCGTAGCGCGGGGGTGCCGGATGGGTCGCTTAAGGGCGCGATTGGCCTTGCCGGACCCTATGATTTCTATCCCTTCACCAGCGATGCGGCGGTGCAGGCGTTTGCGGGGGCTGATCCGGCAATGACGCAGCCGATAACCTATGCCAATGGTGCCGCGCCGCCGCTGCTAATGCTCCACGGCGACGCCGATGATATCGTGTTGCCGCGCAATTCCACCGCACTCGCCGCCAAAGTGAACGGCGCAGGCGGGCGGGCGGAGGTGCGGTCCTACGCCGGGGTCGGCCATGTCGGCATCGTGCAATCGCTCAGCCCTTTATGGAAGGGCAAGGCCCCCGTGCTCACTGACGCCGCCAATTTCGTGCGCGCGAACAGCGGGGATTAAGCAGCGGGCAGAAAAACGGCGGGGCCAAAAAAACGGGGAAAGCACCCAATAATCTTTGGTGCCCTCCCCGCCCTTTTTCACAACCGATAATGCTGCCTTAAAACGCCCAGAGGCCCTCGGTGACCCAGATTAGGTTGTCGGTCGCGCTTACCCAATCGGCATAGCCATCGGCCACGTCCGAAACAGGGGCAACGCCCTCCGTCTTGTCCACGCCAAGCTCCCGCGCAGAGGGCGGCGGGGCGAAGCCGAGGACGAAGCTATCGCCGGTTAGCGCGTGCACTCCATCCAAACGAAGGGCGAAATCGGCGACGCCATCGCCGTCGGTATCGCCATAGACCATGGTGTTACCGCCCACGACTTCAAAGCGGACTTCGCCCGCGCTGTTGCTGAATGCGGCACTGCCCACGAAGGACAATATCGCTCCGTTGCCTGCTCCGGCCAAGTCGATAAGGTCACCTTCGGCCGCGCTGAAATCGGTAATCCGTTCCGCCGCATTGACGGTCAATCCGCCAAAGTCGCCCGTGCCAAATATAAAGCGATCACTGCCGCTGCCGCCGGTTAGGATGTCGCGGCTAACGCCGCCGATCAAGATGTCATTGCCCGCGCCGCCGTCGAGTGTATCGCGGCCAGCGCCACCGGACAGCGTGTCGTCATCGGCCCCGCCGTTGGTGCTATCATCACCCGCGCCGCCGCTCAAAATGTCGTTGCCAGCGTCGCCATTCAACGTGTCATTGCCCGCTTGCCCATCGGCAAGATCATTGCCGTCGCCACCGTTCAGCGTGTCGTTGCCGACGCCGGAATATAGGGTATCATTGCCCGCCATGCCGGACAGGACATCATTACCGCCAAAGCTGGTGATTTCGTTGATCGAGGCATTGCCCACCCCAACTTGCGCCGTATTGCCTAAGAGAACAAGGCTTTCGACATTCGCGCCCAATGTGTAGCTGCTCATGACGGTGCGGACAGTGTCGATACCAGGCTGAGTGGACTCGACGATGGTGTCGTCCGCATCGACATAATTATAGACATCGTTACCAGCGCCACCGAACATCGAATCCGCGCCCGCGCCGCCGTTTAGTCGGTCATCGCCATCCGCGCCGTTGATTTCATCATTGCCAGCTTGGCCGGACAAAACGTCATTGCCATCACCGCCATATAAATAGTCCGTGTCATTGCCGCCTTGGATGGAATCATCACCGCCAAACCCATAAAGAAAGTCGGTACCGCCAAGGCCATTTATGGTATCGGCGCCCGCCGTGCCATTGTAACCGTTCGAACCGTCATCGCCCACATAATTCGCCATTACCACGCCGGATTTTGCGAATTGGGTGGGGGTTTTCTTTGCCATGAAAATTGCCTTTTTTGAAGAGTGGGCGAATGCCGATTGTTGCGCAGCAGCTTAGCGAAACGATTTTACAAGTCGCCCCCTAATTCCATGGCATGGCGATGACACTAAGGGCCAAAAATGGGCTGAAAATGGGGCCCATTAAAACGGCGGGGGAGGCGACCAATGGTATTGGTGCTTCCCCCGCCATAATGCGTGCTTGGACTTTTGCCTAAAACAGCCACAGGCCCTTTTCGACATAGATTTGATTTTCGGCGGCACAGGCCACGTCCGCAATGACGCCGCTGTCGCCATCGCTGACCGGGATGGTTTCGGTCTTGGGCGGGCCTTGCCCCTCGGCGGAGGCCACGCCGAGAGTGAGGATGAAATCACCCGCCACCAGATTGTGTATGCCCACCAGGTGAATGGAAAAATCCGCCGCGCCATCGCCGTTGGTGTCGCCATAAACCATGGTGTCACCCTGCATATGGAAATAGCGCAGCTCTCCCGCCGTGCCGCTGAACGCCGCCGCGCCGATGAAGCTCATGTTCAAGCTGGACAGGTCGATTTGATCGCCCTGTGCGTGGCTGAAATCCGTGATGCTATCTGCGCCGCTGCGCCCCAAACCGGCGAAGTCGCCTGCTTCGAATTGGAACACGTCCGCGCCCAATCCGCCGGTGAAAACATCGCGCTGATTTCCGCCGCTGATCACGTCGCTGCCATCGCCACCGTTCAGAACATCGCGCCCCGCTCCGCCGTTTAGGACATCGGCATCCGCGTTCCCGTTCAGCATATCGTTGCCCGATCCGCCATCCAAAAAGTCAAAGCCCGCGCCGCCATTCAAACTGTCGTTGCCCGATTGGCCATAAAGCCGGTCATTGTTGTTGCCACCATTCAGTGTGTCATTGCCAACGCCGCCGTAAATCTCGTCATCGCCATTAGCGCCATTGATGTTATCGTTGCCGCCAAAGGCGCGGATCACATTCGCCAAAGCGTTACCCGTTGCAAACGTATCGCCCGTATGCAGCAGCACCAGTTCCTCAACATCCACCGACGGCAACGCGTAAGTGGGCGCCAAAGTGCGGATGGTATCATAACCTTCGAAGGAGATTTCCCACACTTGGTCGCCAAAATCGACGTAATTATAGATATCATCGCCCGGCCCGCCGAACATGAGATCACTGCCCGCACCGCCGTTTAGGCGGTCATTGCCGGCCTGTCCGTAGAGAAGGTCATCGCTGGCCCCGCCGGACACAACATCATCGCCGTCGCCGCCATCAACTTGGTCACTGCCGCCTTCGCCAGAGAGCAAGTCATTGCCGCCTTCGCCCGTGATCGTGTCGCCTGAGCTTGTGCCGACATAAATGTCGTCGCCGGGTGTTCCAGTATAATCGGCCATGTGTTTAGCATCCCATAGCTATCGGTTTCAGGATGCGACCTTATTGGTTTTCTTGTCTGTAGGATGGGTCAACACCCGCCGTGGGTATTCTATGGATACGACAGGGGAAGGCCGAAATTTTGACCTTTGCGACCTCCCCACTCTGCCTTGTCCAAATGGCTTACGGCCCAAGGAACAGGAAATCGTCCGCGACCAAATCATGCGTGCCGACCAAATGCACGGCAAAATCCGCCGCGCCGTCGCCGTCCAAGTCGCCATAGACCAAGGTGTCGCCCTGGCTATGGTAATAGCGCACTTGGCCCGCCACGCCGCTAAACGCAGCATCGCCGATGAAGGTCAGCACTTGGCCCAGTTGGAATTGCATCCGGTCGCCCTCGACCTGAGAGAAATCCAGAATGGAGTCCGCGCCCGTGCGGCCCAATCCGGCAAAGTCGCCCGCGAAGAACAGGAACGTGTCCCGCCCCGTGCCGCCGGTCATCACATCGCGCTGCGCCCCGCCGTGGACGGTGTCATCATCCGCGCCGCCGTCCAAAGTATCGCGTCCGGTATAGCCGCGCACGACATCGCGCCCCGCTTCTCCGCTCACAATGTCATTGCCCTCATCCCCGAACAAGGCGTCGCCATCATTGCCGCCGTTCAGGGTATCGTTCCCTCGCCCGCCGTGAAGCGAGTCAACGCCATCGCCGCCGTTCATTTCATCGGCACCGCCTTCGCCGGTCAGGACATCATTACCGCCTTCACCGTGCAATATGTCATCCCCCGCATTGCCATACAGTTGGTCAACGCCCAAACCGCCGCGCATGGTGTCATTGCCCGCCTGCCCATATAAAAAGTCATCGCCCTCGTCGCCCCAGACAAAATCATTACCGATGCCGCCATAGATGGTGTCATTGCCGCCGCGCCCCGCAAGATAATCGTCACCGGCAAAGCTGGTGATGACATTGTTGCCCAAATTGCCAAGGGCTTCAGTCGGGCCGGAGTCCATCAAAATTAAGTTTTCGAAATCTGCCGGCAAAACGTAGAACGGCGAAAAGGTTGATATGGTGTCTATCCCCTCCCCTTCATTTTCGACGACAACCTCGCCAAATTCGACAAGAACATAGAAATCATTACCTAACCCGCCATAAAAGTCATCCTGGCCCGCACCACCGTTTAGCCGGTCATTTCCGTCGCCGCCGTACAAATAATCGATGCCAGTTTGCCCAGACAGGATATCATCGCCATCGCTGCCGAACATCTCATCATTGCCGTCGCCGCCGCGTGCCAGGTCGTTTCCAGCCCCTAAAATAAAGAAATCAGAATCGTTGGTGCCATCGACATTGTTATCTTCCGGTCCCAAAATAAAGTCGGCCATGCCATTTTCCTATCACGCTATCGGGCTTGGATGGCGGGAACTGGGCGCGGAGTGCGCCGATGCACCCACCCCTTCCACCATCAACCCGCGATTGTTCGGCGTTGGTATTC
This sequence comes from Sphingomonadaceae bacterium, assembly GCA_041736905.1. Taxonomy (GTDB): domain Bacteria; phylum Pseudomonadota; class Alphaproteobacteria; order Sphingomonadales; family Sphingomonadaceae; genus JBGSSR01. The sequence continues at coordinate 6,202 of JBGSSR010000331.1, forward strand.
TTAGGAAAAACGCTAGGCCCGCATCCTGTGCAGGCGCGAAATGAGGCCAACATCACTGGATAATGCGCATAGAGAGTGTCGTTTCGACGGCCCAACGTTACACGGAATTACATACGCCGCCCCGCTTGTCCAACGAATAAGGCCACGGCGCGCGGCGCATAGAAAAACGGCGGGGAAAGCCATCACTTTCCCCGCCGTCTTATTGCCATTAATCCGCGACTTAACTGGGCGGGAACACAAAATCCGCCGCCGTCAACGCAACCGTGCCGAGCAACAGCAACGCGAAATCCGCCGCTCCGTCGCCGTCCACATCGCCGTAAATCATCGTGTCCCTGCCTAAGGAGGCGTATCGCACTTCGCCCGCCGTATTGCTAAATGCCTCGGTCCCAATGAAGGACGCGGCCATGAACAGGCTAAAGTCGATTTGGTCGCCTTGCCCTTGGTTGAAATCGGTGATGGTTTCGACGTTGCTAACACTGCGCCCCGCGAAATCGGTGGAGAAGTAGCGGAAGAGGTCGGCCCCTTGCCCGCCGGTTAGCGTATCGCGGCCCGACCCGCCAAAAAGGACATCATCGCCAGTGCCGCCCAACAATATGTCAACGCCTTGGCTGCCCGACAGGCTGTCATCGCCCGAACCACCGTTCAGCGTGTCATTGCCGACGCCGCCCTCCACGCTGTCGTTGCCTTGGCCGCCATAAAGCGTGTCTGCACCCGCTTGCCCGAACAATATGTCTGCGCCGTCGTCGCCATAGAGGATGTCATCGCCCACACCGCTGAAAATCGTGTCGTTTCCGCCCAGCCCGTGGATGGTATCGGCCCCGCCAAAGCTTTCGATATAATTGGCCAGCACATTGCCCGCCGCATAGGTATCGCCGCCATGGAGCAGAGTCAGGTTTTCGACCTCATCCGCCAAGACATAGCTGGTCAGCACGGTGCGCACGGTATCGGTGCCGCCACCCGTGAGTTCAACGATAGTGTCGCCCGCATCAACGAAGTTGTAGACATCATCGCCCACGCCGCCGGTCATCATGTCGGAGCCTAAACCGCCGTTCAGCCGGTCATTGCCGATGCCGCCGATCAGGGTATCATTGCCCGCTTGGCCGGAAACACCATCATCGCCGTTGCCCCCGTCAATGACGTCATCGCCCTCATTGCCTTCCAGAAAGTCGTTGCCCGCGTCGCCCCACAATTGGTCGTCGCCTGCTTGGCCATCGATATCGTCGCTGCCATCGTCGCCGTGGAGTTGGTCCAACCCAACGCCGCCAAAGATGATATCATCGCCCGCGTCGCCGAAGCTTATGTCATTGCCGCCGAAATGGGTGATGGTGTTGTTCTCTGCGTTACCAATGGCAATGGTGTTGCCCGAATGCAGCAGGACCATGTTTTCGACGTTGACGGCCAAGCTGATCGAACTCAATCCCGTGCGGATGGTGTCAATGCCTTGGCCTAGATTTTCTATCACCGTATCGGCGGCGTCCATGAAGTTATAGACATCATCACCGTCACCGCCCGCCATCACATCGCTGCCCAAGCCACCATTTAACCGGTCATTGCCTGCGCCGCCGACCAGATTATCGTTTCCGGCTTGCCCCACCAACACATCGTCGCCGTCATCGCCGGAAATGTCGTCATTACCGTCGCCACCGCGAAGCAAGTCATTACCGGCGTCGCCCGCAATGATGTCGTCCACGGCTGTGCCATCAATGGCATCGTCACCGGGGGTTCCTGGAAATGTTGGCATGTGTGTTCTCCTCGCAAAAAGATGGACCCGACTGCGTCCTATATTTTAACGCGCCCGCCTTATTTTCTTGCGCCTGCCACCCCTCACGCGCACCGAAACATCGGCACCGCGCGTGGTCAAGTCAGGAATTATCAAAAACGGACACTCGTTACGCCAAGTTACCATAGTTAACGCGGAGTTAGCTGTCCATCCCATTTCGGCATTTCGGGCCAATCGAGGGGAACGTGCCGCTGCCCCATGGACAATCTTGGCCATAAAAACGGCGGGACAGGCGCAAGGTTTTGCCTTGCCCCGCCCCGCCGTGAATCCCAACACGGATTTTGCTTAGGGTCGGACCCTAAAACAACCAAAGCCCCTTATCCACGTGGATTTGATTGTCGGTGGCATAGGCCAAGTCCGCAATGACGCCGCTATACCCATCGTTGACCGGCACGGTTTCGCTCTTAGGCGCACTTTGCACTTCGGCGGTGGCAACGCCGCCGCCGTAGACGAAATCCCCCTCGACGATTTCGATGGTGCCGACCAAATGAATGGCAAAATCCGCCGCGCCGTCGCCGTTGGTGTCGCCGTAAATCATGGTGTCACCCTGAACATTGGCAAAGCGCAATTCGCCTGCCGTCCCGCTGAATGCGGCATTGCCGATGAAGGTGGTGATGGAGACGCTTTCAAAGGCAATGGCATCGCCCTCCGCCTGGTTGAAATCCAAAATCGAGTCCGCGCCGCTGCGCCCTAAACCGGCAAAGTCACTGGCGGCAAAGACGAACAGGTCGCGCCCTGCGCCGCCGGTCATCACATCACGCTGCGCCCCGCCGACCAGATAATCATCGCCCGCGCCGCCGTTCAATATGTCCCGACCGGCGAAGCCATAGATGTCGTCATTGCCGCCATCGCCATTCAGGGTGTCACTCCCCTGTGCCCCGTCCAGAAAGTCCGCGTCATCGCCGCCGTTCACAATATCATTGCCGGCCTGCCCATACAGCGCGTCGATCCCCGTGCCGCCATGGATGGTGTCATTGCCGATGCCGCCATAAATATTATCATCCCCGCCAAGGCCGGAGAGAATGTCATCGCCGCCAAAGCTGTTGATGACATTATCCAAATGATTGCCCGTCCCCGTGGTCGCGCCGGTATGGAGCAGGTCGAGTTGTTCAAAATTGTTGAACGTCGTATCCCCGCCATTCAGCGCGGCGAAGGAAAAGCTGGCCTCTAAGGTGCGAACAATGTCATAGCCTTGGCTGGGCAACTCGAACAAAGTATCGCTGGCATCCACGAAATTGTAAATGTCGTCACCCGTGCCGCCCTCCAAATTATCTGCCCCTGTGCCGCCATTCAGTCGGTCGTTCCCTGCAAGGCCATACATATCATCATTGCCGCCCTGCCCCGACAAGTGATCGTTGCCATCATTGCCCTGCATAATATCGGTGCCGTCGCCGCCCTCCATGGTGTCGTCGCCGCCGTTGCCGCGCATGTCATCGAAACCAGAGGTGCCTGTGAAAACGTTGTTTTCGTCACCGCCAATAAATGTTCCCATGGTTCCTATCCCTTTGGTTAAAGCGCAGGCGGCAAATGGGCCTATTATGCCTGTGGTCCGATCCCTTTAATTCGCTCATAAGCGTAATGAATCGCGAGCCGCGAGTCCAACCATTTTGGTAAATCACGGTAAAATTCCGCCGCATTTGTTTAGGTGTTTCGTGCGCGGTGTGGGATAGTGGGATTATGAATTTCTTCGCATCCTATCGCGCGCGTTTTTTGGACGTTTTGGCGTCGATTTATATCTACAACGAATATCGCGGGTATACCTCATTGGACCGCGTCCTGATTGCCGTGCGGGCGCGGTGTGCCGACCAACCGGACTTTATCGCCGAGGTCGAAAAGCACCGGAAGGATGAGCATACCCATTACCGCATGTTCCGCCGCTGGTACGAAATGCGCGGGCAAATGCCGTTAAAGGTGGACACCACCTGCGGCCATATCGACCATTTTATTGAGCGCGTATTCCATTGCACCATCGATGACCTCGACACTGATGCGATTATTACGGACGCCGATGAGTTCGAAAAACTGTGCCGTGTCATCATGCTGACCGAACAGCGCGGGTTGCAACAGGTGGAGATATTGCTGCGCAACGGGCATGTCCGCTCCGACAAGGCGTTGCACCAACTCTTCCGCGCGGTGGAGCGGGATGAGCCGGACCATTTCCTGCCCTATGAACGTTGGTTAGAGCGGCATGGCCGCAAAAAGGCGCGGTTTAATGAGCGGTGGGCGGATTTTTGGATTCACAAGACATTGATGCTGGTGAAACTGCCCGCCTTGTTTTTGAACCGCAACACCCCGCGATTGGCGCATTGGCCCGATGAGGATAGCGCGGCCTATACGGCGTAAGGGGGCGGCCTAATCGCTGAACCCGCTGAGGACCCCGCGTTGCACCACGCGCAAATCCTGCCCATGAACCTGAACCAAACAGGGCGCGGCATAGGCGAGTTCAATCCGGCTCGACACCTGCAAATCGAAAAATGCGCGCATCGGTTCGCTGTTGCGGATTTTATAATGTTGAAACGCAAAATCGCGCGCATATTGCGCCGATGGCATGACCACCGCCGTCGTGTCATCCTGCATAATGGCGATCAGCGGGCGCGGCAGGCCGTCCTCGTCGCCCAGATGCAAGGTGCCGCCCGTGCCGTTGATGTTGACCTCATACCATTGGCCCAGCGCATTGGCGGCGGTGCGGAATTCGGATGCCGCCATTTCCGGCGCGCGGCGGATCAGCTCCTGCAACTGGTCCATCGGCAGGCGTAAGGTCGGACCGGCAGGTTCGGGTGGTGGCGAGGGTGTGA
>JBGSSR010000147.1:0-5933 GCA_041736905.1 Sphingomonadaceae bacterium
CGACAAGGGCGCGGTTGGCGTTGTGTTTCAGCTTTACTCCCAAATGCCGCACGCCGTCGCCCGGCTGGATGAAGGTGCGTCCGACATAATGGCTGCGGATAATGCCGAGTTCGAACGGGATGCCCGATTCGGCGGCATAGCCGATCGCCGCTGGTGTGCCGCTGTCCGGTACAGGGATGACATAGTCCGCATCGACGCCGTTTTCGCGGGCGAGTTCCGCGCCGATCGCCTTGCGCACCGAATAGACACTGTTGCCGTCAACGATGCTGTCGGGGCGGGAGAAATAGACGTGTTCGAAAATGCACGGGCGGCTGAACACTTCGTTGAAGGGCCGGTGGCTGACCAATTCGGTGCCGCGTACGACGATCATTTCGCCGGGTTCCACGCTACGCACGAATTCCGCGCCGACGATGTCGAGGGCGACGGTTTCGGATGCGAAGATGAAGCTGTCGCCCAATTTGCCCATGACGAGGGGCCGAATGCCCAATGGGTCGCGGGTGGCAATCATGCCCTCCGGCGTCATGCAGATGAGCGAATAGGCGCCTTCCACTTGCTTCAACGCGTCAATGAATCGGTCAAGCAATGTGCGATAGCCGCTGGTCGCGACGAGGTGGATGATGACCTCTGTATCGCTTGTCGATTGGAAAATCGATCCGCGCCGCACCAATTCGCCACGCAATTTTAACGCGTTGGAGATATTGCCATTGTGCGCGACGGCAAAGCCGCCGGATGCCAGTTCTGCGAACAGGGGTTGCACATTGCGAAGGCTGGTCTCACCGCTCGTCGAATAGCGCACATGGCCGCACGCGAATGTGCCGGGCAGGCCGGCGATGACATCCTCACGGTCGAAATTGCCCGCAACATGGCCCATGGCGCGATGGTTGTGGAATTCCCGCCCGTCAAAAGTGGCGATACCGGCTGCCTCTTGTCCGCGATGTTGCAAGGCGTGGAGGCCGAGAGCGACCATTGCGGCGGCATCATCGGCGTTGGTGACACCAAAGACGCCGCATTCTTCACGCAAATGGTCGCCGTCAATCGGTTCAAACGGATTGGTGGTCAGCAGTTTGGAGGTCAGCATGGGGGGACCGAATCCTTACGTTTTGCCGCATTCTGGGTGCTATGGAGGCGCTATAGTCCCCACAATCGGCTTTGTCTCCCCCCTTGTCGCTGGTTTGTAACATTATCGCACTTGCGGGAGTAGGACCGTGTGCCGTAACAGTGGCTTATGAGCAATGAACGCGAAACCGGCCTGACGCTGGACCCGAAATTTGACGCCAATGGCCTGATTACTGCCGTTGTGACGGATGCCGCCGATGGCCATGTCCTGATGGTCGGCCATATGAATGCCGAGGCTTTGGCGGTCACGCAGGCCAGCGGGCGAGTGACGTTCTTCTCCCGCAGTCGGCAAAAATTATGGACGAAGGGAGAGAGCAGCGGTCATTTTCTGACGCTGATGGATATGTTCATCGATTGCGATCAGGACGCCGTTTGGGTGGTTGCCGCGCCCGCTGGGCCGACGTGTCATACCGGCGAGCGCAGTTGCTTTTACCGCCGCGTCACCGCCGACGGGTTGGAGCGGGTAGATTGAAACGGGCGCTTTTCCTTGCCCTTATGCTCGCCGCGTGTTCAGAGGAACCGGCGTCGGTAACCGATGCGGAGGCAGCGGTTGAGGGCAATACCGACGACAGCGTAGGCCGTGCGCTGGATAAAGCGGCAGTTGACACGGGCATCATCCCCGGCGAATCCAAAATCGCTTTTGAAGGCAGCTTTGAACGGCGCAGTGACCTTGGCACCGACCGGTTTTGCGCGGTGGCCGATGGCGATGAGTATCGCATTGGCTTGCTAACCGTCTATGGCGCGGACAGCCAATGTGAGGCGCGGGGGAAGGCGACGCGGGATGGTGAGAATGTCACCATCAGCTTGGATGGCAAGGAGGAGTGCCGCTTCATCGCGCATTTTGATGGCATAGAATTGGCGTTGCCCGGGGTTTTACCCGATGGATGCGCCGATTATTGCAGCGATCGGGCAAGCATGTCAGGCACCAGTTTCTATTTCGTGGAGCAAGGCAAAACCGCCGCCGCCGCACAACGCGGGCGGGAGTTGGAGCGGCTCTGCCCTTAGGCTAACGCTTGGCCGACCGCGTCATGCCATGATGATAAGCGGGTTTGGCGAACCGCATCCGTCATGACCGGCGTGAATGCCTTCGCCCCGCCGCGCATGACGCTGGCCGCCGCGAGGTCGGGATAAAGGCCGCAACCCACCGCCGCCAACATCGCCGCGCCTAACGCCGTGGTTTCCACATTATCAGGCCGTTCAACAGGCAGGTTAAGGATATCCGCCAAATCCTGCGCCACGAAATCGTTGCTGCTCATCCCGCCATCGAGGCGAAGAGCCTGCCAATCGCAACCATCGCCCGCATAGGCGTCCCGCAAATCCGCAATCTGGTGCGCCATAGCCTCCAACGCCGCTCGGATGATGTGCGCTCGGGTCGCGCCGTGCGTTAAACCATGGATGCTTCCGCGCACATCCGCCCGCCAATGCGGCGCGCCAAGGCCGGATAAGGCCGGAACGATGATGACGCCGTTGCTATCGGGGACGGAGCGCGCCCACGTTTCGGTTTCAGGCGAATGGGCAATTATCCCCAATCCATCGCGGAGCCATTGGATGAGGCTGCCCGCGACGAAGATGGACCCTTCCAACGCATAGGTGCGCAAGCCGTTTGATTGCGTCAGCACTGTGCCCAGCAACCGGTGTTCGGAGCGGGGTAGGGCGGTTCCCGTGCTGGCGAGCACAAAGGCGCCTGTGCCCAATGTCGCCTTGACCTCGCCCGGCGCAAAGCACGCCTGTCCAATGGTTGCCGCCTGTTGGTCGCCCGCGAGCCCGCAAATGGGGATGGCCGCGCCGAATAGCGCCGCCTCAGTCGTGCCAAGCGCGCCGTGCGTGTCGGTTATCGTGGGTAGACTGGCGCGGCCCACCCCGTGAAGGGCGAGCAATTCCGAGTCCCAATCCGCGCCATCTAACGCCAGCAGCATTGTCCGGCTGGCGTTGGTGGCGTCGGTGATGTGAAGGCCGCCAGTGAGTTTATACACCAGCCAGCTTTCGACCGTTCCAAACGCTAACTGGTCGTCCAATACGCGGGCGGCGGGAACGTGGTCCAAGATCCAGCGCATTTTGGTGGCGCTGAAATACGGGTCAAGGACAAGGCCGGTTTTCGCCTGCACCATCGGCTCATGCCCGCCCGCGCGTAGTTCGGCGCATCGCTCCTCGGTCCGGCGGTCTTGCCAGACAATCGCGGGGCAAATGGGTTCGCCGGTGGAGCGATCCCACGCGACCACGGTTTCGCGTTGGTTGGTGATACCAATGGCGGCGATACGGTCCGCACCGCCCGCCTTTTCGACCATCGCCCGCGCACAATCGAGCGTCTCGGCCCAGATTTCGGCGGCGTCATGTTCGACCCATCCGGGGTTGGGATAATATTGAGTCAGTTCCTGCTGCGCGCTGCCCAACACGGTCCCGTCGGCTGCGTAGAGTATCGCGCGAGTCGATGTGGTTCCCTCGTCCAACACCAAAATCGCACGATCGTCCGCCATTGTCCCATCCTCTCTTGTAGTATCAATGTTTTATAGCGCGCTCTTCGTAACAGTTGCAAAGCTACGCGCGCCGTGGACGACTTGGGTGCCGACCATGTCCAACTGCATTTGCGTGCGTTCGTCGGTGCACACGCCGTCCGCCGTATAGAGCCCCTGAAACGTGCGAATGGTCGCCCCCATCGGCGTCGGCCATCCGCGCAGGGCGTGGACGATGGAGCGCAAGGTGTGCATCGTGCTCATCGTCGCCTGATCACCATAGGCCGTGGCGATGAGGCCGACGGCGCGGCCATCCAGATAGGGCCGTTCATCGCGCGCCAAATCCTCCAGATAATCGAGCGCGTTTTTGACCAAGCCCGAAATCGTGCCATGATAACCGGGCGCGGCAATGATGATGCCATCGGCGGCGCGCACCGCCTGAACCAATTCTGCGCCATCGCCGTCCTTATGCCCTGGCCCACGATAATGCGCGAGATTGGCGAGATATGCGCCATCGAACAGGCTGACTTCTGCGCCATCAGCCGCCGCTTTGTCGAGTGCGGTGCGAAGGGCGAGTTCGGTGGTGCTGCCCGGGTTTACGGTTCCGCCAATGGCGACAATTTTCGGGGTCATTGGGCCAAGGCCTCCTGTATAAATTGGTCGAGTGTGGCGGTTTGATCAGCGGAGAGCCGAAGGCCCAATTTGCTACGCCGCCACAGCATGTCATCGGCGCTCATAACCCATTCGCGGGCGATGCAATAGCGCACTTCGCATTCGGTGAGATTATGGCCGAAATGTTGGCCGCAGTCGGATACGGTTTTGGCGTTGGTGAAGATGGTCGCGGCCAATGTGCCATAGGATTGGATAAGGCGCGTTGCCCATGGGCGGTCGATGAAGGGATAAGCCGTCATTAGAGCCGCAATCTGCGCCTCTACGCCATCGACAGCGAAATCGCCGCCGGGTAGGGGTTTGGTCGTGGTCCATGCACCGCCGGAAAGGGCAGGGATGCGGTGCGCCAACGTATCCACCGCCTCCTCCGCCAAATGGCGATAGGTGGTGATTTTACCGCCGAAAATGGACAGCAACGGCGCGCCTTCATTCTCCGGCGTCAATTCCAATTGATAGCCGCGCGTCGCCGCCTCCGGCTTGCCCGAGCCATCGTCGATGAGTGGGCGGACACCGGCATAGGACCAGACGACATCGGCGGGAGTGATGGGGCGCGCAAAGAATCGGCTGGCCCCCTCACACAAATATGCGATTTCCTCTCCGCTCGCCTGCACCTTGTCCAACGGCCCCTCATGATCGGCGTCGGTTGTGCCAATGAGGGTGAAATCCTGCTCATATGGTATCGCAAAGAAAATCCGGCCATCGGGCAATTGGAAGAAATAGGGGTGCGGATGGTCATACAGGCGCGGGACAACAATATGTGACCCGCGCACCAGCCGCATTTTGCGCGCCGTCGGCTCATGGCTAAGGCCCAACACAGACAGCACCGATGGCCCCGCCGCATTGACGATGGCGTGGGCGCGGAATTGGCCCTGCGTTGTCTCGATGCGCCAATGGTCGCCCTGGCGGGTTGAGCCAGTCACGCGGCATTGCGTGCGCACTTCCGCGCCATGGTTGGCGCCGTCACGGGCGTTCAGAACGACCAATCGCGCATCATCGACCCAGCAGTCGGAATAGACGAACCCAGCCTCAAATTCCGGTTTGAGCGGGCCACCGGCGAGGTGATTGCGCAAGTTGATACTCTGCGTCGCGGGCAATAATTTGCGCGCGCCCAAATGGTCGTAGAGGAACAATCCAGCGCGCACCAACCATCGCGGGCGCAAACCCTTCACATGCGGCAACACAAACCGCATGGGCCAGATAATATGTGGCGCAATGGCCCACAAAGCCTCCCGCTCGGACAGCGATTCACGCACCAACCCGAATTCATAATGTTCGAGGTATCTTAGGCCACCGTGGATCAATTTGCTCGACGCGCTGCTGGTCCCTTGCGCCAGATCGCCCGCCTCCAGCAGCAGGACACGCGCACCCCGCCCCGCCGCATCGCGCGCGATTCCAGCGCCATTGACGCCGCCGCCAATGACCGCAATATCGAAGATGTCGTCGTGCGCCACGCAGGCTCCCGTTCGTTTAGATGGTTAGCGGCCCATGCTGGATATGCGGCATGACATAGCGGGCAAACATGTCCGCTTCCTGCATATGCGGATAGCCGGATAGGATGAACGCCTCAATCCCTTCCGCCTGATAGGCGCGCAATTTGGCGAGCACTTGGTCGGGCGTGCCGACAATCGCCGCGCCGCAGCCGGAGCGCGCACGGCCCACGCCGGTCCAGAGGTTGTCCTCCACAAAGCCGTCACCGCC
>JBGSSR010000150.1:0-12195 GCA_041736905.1 Sphingomonadaceae bacterium
GTTGGCACCGCGCCCCGGCATCGCCGAAAAGCGCGCAATGTTCCAATCGTTGGACGTTGCGCTAGCAGCGCTGCTTTCGCGTTTTTGGTACGAGCCGAAAATCGAAACGCCCAACACACCCGATGGGTCGGACCAACCGACCACGCCCGACAATTCTGGGGTAACGTCTTTTAGGTCCATGCTGGCATCGTAAAGCAATTTGGCACCGATGCTGCCGCGCAATCCCTCGCCATTGGTGTCCAATGGGCGCAGGGTAACGACGTTGATGGTGGCGCCAATACCACCCGATGGGTTCGATGCACGGCCGGTTTTATAGACCTCCAAACGACTAACGCCTTCGGATGCGAGGTTGGAGAAATCGAACGAACGGCTGGTCGAGCGGCTGAAATCGACGCCTTGGTCGCCGCCGACGGCATCGACGTTGGACGTGGCGAGTTGACGACCATTGACGGTGACGAGGTTAAAGCTCGGCCCGAAACCGCGCACGGTGACCTGCGACCCTTCGCCATTCACGCGGCTAATCGACACACCGGGAATGCGTTGCAGCGATTCGGCCAAGTTGGTGTCGGGGAATTTACCGATGTCTTCGGCCGAAATGGCGTCCACCACACCGTCCGAGTCGCGCTTGATTTCCATGGATTGCTCCAAAGATGCGCGCACACCGGTGACGATGATGTCGCCCTCATTCGATGCCGCTGCATCTTGCGCCAACGCGGCCCCGGAACTGACAAAGAAAATTGAAACCGCCAAAGCGGATGCCGATCGCGAAAGCGCCGACGCACGTTTTAAGCCCTTCATAAAGCTTATCCCTCCTAGATATTTTCGCATGAGTTTTTACTCATACAATTGAGCAACATAGATGTTACCGCTAACAATTTACGCCGAAGGGCCGTAGCTGTCAACGCCTGTCCGAGAAGGATTGCCCGAATACGTATTCGAATGCGTGCGGCGGAATAGGCCAAGCAGGGGGCAAACGGCGCACGCCCGCCATCGGCGCCCCAATGACGCACATCATTCACGGGCCGGGAATAACACGCTATATCGCCGCCACTTTGGGTAGCCGCGATTTAGCGATTTGGCCAAAATTTAAAGATGGAACAACGGGCTAAGTCGTCAATATAACCGCACTGCAGAAACGTCGATGGACAACGGTTTGTCGGCTGAAAGTGATATTGTCCAGTCGCTGCTCGACCCCTTTGGAAGGCCGAGTTTAGACAGGTCCACATCAATCTGCCGCCAGCCTTTGCACTCGGCCAATTTCAGTTCCTCGGTGATGTCGATTACATGCGAACAGCCCGCGCCACAGCTAATGCGCAAAATCGCGCCGCCACCATCGCGGGGTTTCGTGCCAACCTGCACCTCCATCGTCAGGCGCGTGGGGGTGCGATTGTTCAAGGTGGAGGCTGGCAAAGTCCATGCAATTGCCGCTGGTCCGCCGAACACGAATCGCCTTGCGTCCTCTTGCGCTTTACGGTCCACCGGCGTCATAGTCAGCCGGCCATTGGGACTTTGCTGACGCGAGGCAACGACCGCCGCCGGACGGTCATCGACCAAGGCCATAACCACCGGTTGCACGGACACGCCTGCCTTAACCAATGGCACGTGATCACCGCCATCCATGGCAGACAATGCGCATGTCTCTTCCAATGGATTGGAAGCCGCGTCCATTGCCGCCGCATAGGAAAGACCAAAGCCATAAGCGAACAGTGGCGCGTAGCCTGCCTGCCCTGTATTCAAACTGAATTGATCGCACGTTTTCGGCCATGACATCGACAATCGGCCAGTGAAGTCATAACGCGCCTTGCCATCCTTGCCGGCCATCAAAACATCGGCGACACCCGCGCCCTCGCTTCCCGGCAGCCACGCGGCGACGAAGGCATCGGCGGCGTTGATTTCTGGGTTCATCCACAATGGACGTCCGGATAGGAACACGGCAACGACCTTAATTCCCTGCGCCTTCAGTGCGCGCATGGTGGCCAGGCCGCTTTCATCGGCATAGTCCAAATTGGGCATATCGCCGACGAATTCGGCATAGGGTTTCTCGCCAAACACGACGACAGCGACATCGGGCATTTTGGTGAAGCTACCATCCGCCGACAACTCCGTGCTGCCCCCCGCATCGCGTGCGGCGGCGGCAAATCCAGCATAAATGCTAGTCGCGCCGGGGAAGTCGGCGTTAGTGAGATCCGCGCCGCCCTGCCAGCTGATTGTCCAACCGCCAGATTGTTGCGCGATGTTATCCGCGCCCGCGCCAGTGACGAGGATATGCGCGTTCGGCTTAATGGGCAGGACGCCATCGTTTTTCAGCAGCACCAATGACTGCCGCACCGCATCGCGGGCCAATGCGCGATGGTCCATTGTGCCAATGCCGCCCTTGGGCAAGGCATTCGTCCGTTCCGACGGCTTGGGCTTATCAAATGCGCCATAAGCGAATTTCAGGCGCAGGACGCGGCGCACGGCCTCATCCAATCGGCTCATCGGGATGACGCCGCTTTCCACATCAGCGACGGTGTTGGTGAGCAACGCCTTCCAATCCTCCGGCACCATGAAAATGTCGAGGCCTGCGTTTATCGCCTGCGGGCAGCGGGTGTTCGTGCAGCCGGGGATTTGGCCGTGACCATTCCAATCGCCCACGACCAAGCCTTTGAAACCCATCTCGCCGCGCAGCACATCGGTCAGCCAATACTGGCTACCGTGCATTTTTTCACCGTTGATGCTGGAGAAGCTCGCCATCACCGTTTCTGCGCCCGCGCCCAAGGCGGGGGTATAGGGGGTGAGGTGAATATCGCGGATTTCGGCGACATCGCCCTTGGTGTTGCCTTGGTCCACACCGCCCGTGCCGCCGTCGCCAAAGAAATGCTTGGCGGTCGCAATGACGCGGTTTTGGGCCAGATAATCGGCACTGCCGGGCCGTCCCTGCAAGCCGTGGACCATCGCCGCACCCAATTCCCCGACCAGAGCGGGATCCTCGCCATAGCTTTCATACGTGCGGCCCCATCGGTCATCGCGAATGACCGCCAATGTCGGGGCGAAAGTCCAGTCGATGCCTGTTGCCGCAATCTCCGCGGCCGTCGCCGCACCGATTTTCTCAATCAGCGCAGGATTGCGCGTCGCACCAAGGCCAACATTGTGCGGGAACACGGTTGCGCCGACCACATTGCTATGACCATGCACAGCGTCGGTGGCCCACAATACAGGGATGGCGGGGCTGCCATCCGCATGCGGCGTCATACTCGCCTCCCAATAGGCATCCGCCAATTTCAACCAATCAGACGCGGGGGCCTTCTCATTGCCATAGGGCCCGGAATTGCCTCCGTTCAATATGGTCCCAAACTGATATTGGCGCACATCATCTGGGGTGATGGTGGAGATGTCGGGTTGGATCAATTGCGCCACTTTTTGCTCTGTGGTCATGCGCGCCAGAATCGCGTCAATTTCGGCCTCAACATTGCGCTGCGCCGAAACGGCCGTGGGGGCGGCATCCGGCGCAACCGGCATACAAGCGGCCAAGGCGGCACTGGCCAACAAAACGGCGGCGGCGGATTTCAGCAAATGGGAACGCATAGTCTCTCCTCATGCCGCCCGCTGTTCGGGCTGGCTTACACACTAATTAGGGGGTCGATGCCAGTTGATAGACGCGGACATAGTCCACCTCCATTTTTGCGGGGAAGGCGTTGTCCTTAATGCCTTTTTCTCCGCCCCAAACGCCGCCCACGGCGATGTTTAGCAGCAGGTGCATCGGTTGGTCAAAAGGCCAAATCGCGGGGTCACCATTGTTGACAAGGCCGAAGCGCGGCGTGTCATCGACGCTCATCGCGATGTACTCGGGGGTCCAGAGCAACTGGTAACGGTGCATTTGGCCACATGCCGTGGGCACCTGAGTTTTCACCAAATCATGCGTGCCGAGGATGTGGTTCATCCCCTTCGTATGCACGGTTTGGTTGATCTCCCCGGGCACAAAGCCGACATGTTCCATAATGTCAATTTCGCCGTCATCGGGCCATTTGAAACCATTTTTTTCGGGCAGCATCCAAATCGCGGGCCATGTGCCAATGCCGCAGGGCAGCTTGGCGCGGATTTCGTAGAAACCATAGGTCCACGCCGCTTTGCCCTTCGTCATCAGGCGCGCGGAGGTATATTTTTGCCCACCGGAATCAGGAAATTCGGCGCGGCTCAATTTTTCCTTCCGCGCCTCAATAATCAAAACGCCGCCCTCTACACGGGAATTTTCGGGGCGGGCGCGGGCGTAATATTGCGCCTCTTCGTTATACCAACCCTGCTTATTACGGTGGGTGTCATAGTCCCATTTTGCGGGATCAGGTAGGCCGTCGGTGTTGAATTCATCATTGAACACCAATGTATAGCCATCGGGTGCATGGTCTGGCTCAGGCGCTTCTTGTGCCAAAGCAGGCGCGGCGGACAATGCCGCCATGGCCAAACCCAATTTCCACGCCACCGCCACGGACAAAATTCCCAAAAAAAGCGGGCCGGAGCACACACTCCGGCCCACTTATCATCGCTTAAAAATCGAAGCGTACCAAGAAGGTGAAGCGACGGTCATTGCGGAACGACGACCGCGTGATGCGGTTACCATCAAAGTCGATGACTTGCGACGTTTGTGTCACCTCATCCAACAAGTTCACACCCTGCGCACCGATTTTGATTTGGTCGGTCAGGCTGATGAACACCGACGCATCCAATTGCCCCGTGGCCTCGCCGTAAATCGGGCTGAACGGGAAGATGACATCGCGCGGCGTTTGCAGATAATCGGACCGCCAGTTATAGGCGGCGCGGGCCGCAAACGGGCCTTTCTCATAGAACAGCACCGCGTTCACCGTATGCTTCGACACGCCGGGTTGCGGCAAGTCGCCGAACACATCGCCCGATGAGCCGAAATCCTTGCTGTCGATATAGGTGTAGATGAACTGACCACCCAGGCCATCCAATGGTCCGGGCAGGAAGTCCCATGCGTGCGTATAGGCCAATTCGATGCCGCGCAGACGCGCTTTACCAAAGTTAACCGGGCCGTTGACCTCAACCGAGGTTGAGACACCCGATGGGCTGGTAAAGGTTCGGATAGACGGGCCGTCGCCAAAGAGGTTTGAGAAATCCTTTTGGAAGAACGCGACAGTTACCGACCCGACATCGGCGAAATAATATTCCAGCGATATGTCGTAATTCCATGCCTCAATCGGCCGCAGCAATCGGTTGCCCGTCCGCACTTGGAACAGGGGACCGGTTTCCAACAAGCCTGCCTGCAGCAGGTCAAAAGTATTGTCGCTAATCGCGCCGCCGGTGGCGAAGGCAGAAAGATCGGGACGCGAAATTCCCTTCGATGCCGCAACGCGCAGCAACATGCCGCCACCAAAGTCCAATTTCGCATTGAAACTGGGCAACCAATTGGAGAATTGGATGTTGGCGTTATCGCTAATCACTTCACCGGTGAAAACATTGGCAAATTCGGTCTGCCGTGCTGGCGAGAGGCTGCAATAGCCTGGTGCCTGCTGCCCGGGTTGCACTGTGGCGCACGATGCCTGCAATTCGGCCAAGGTAACGGTGCCATCGTTGTTGGTGTCAAAGAAACCGCCGAATGGGAAGTTGATTTGGCCCGCGCTTTGCACAGTCGTTTGGACATAACGAACGCCGATATTGCCGCTCAACTCCCAGCCATTGCCAAATTTCGTGCCGAAATCGACACGGCCATAAAATGCAGCCGTGCTTTCATCCACATCAGAAATTTCGCCCGGCAACCATGGGCCACCAGCGACATTACCACTGCGCGCCGAAATCGGGAACCACGCATTGGGGGTTAAGGTGAAGGCCGTAATCTGTCCTGCCTGGTTGCGGATGGTGCCATCCAAATAATCGGCAACCAAATCGTCACCGCCAAAGAAAATGGCCGAACCATTGCCGAACGGGGTCGGCACATTGCCGCGTTGGAAATTGCCACCGAACGGGTTGCGCACATTGTCATAATCAAAATCGCTGGCATAGGCTCCGCCCGGACCGAATGCTTGCGGGTCTGCCCCGTTCCAGTTGCCGCCGCGGCCCGTCCATGGCGCGCCAAGGTTGCCCCAGTTGGAGAAGTTCGCGCTGCGCGACAAACGGTTCCGTTCACCCCAACGGGCGCCGAAACGCGCGCTTTTGAAGAAGCCGTCTTCGCTAATGTCATAATCGACATCAAACTTCATGCTGGTCAAATCGCCCTTGTTCGACACTTGGTTGTCGATCAGGAACCAATACAGGCTGCGCGTTGGATCGGTGAAATAGCTATCGGGTGAGGTGGCTGTGCCGGGTTGCAAGAATTGCACAATCGGTGTGTCGCCGCTATTGTCGATGAAAATATCGGAATAGGTTTGCATCGCGGCGATAAAGCCGTTTTCGGTGCGGTCCGATTTAATATGCTGCGCCTCAATATTGATGCGGAGATTATCGGTAGGGACGAGGTCGATGTCGATCGAGAAATCCTCGGTCTTCGCCTTATCTTTCCGTTGGAAGCGCAGCATTTCGGTCGGGATGCCGCGCACGCCGCCGCCAAGACCCTGCGTCAATGTGCCCGTTTGGAAAATGCCCGCATCGTCAAACGTCCATGTGCCAACGGGAACAGGGAACAAGGCATCGTCGTTGACCAGCGCCAGTGCGGAATATTCGTTAATCGACGCATCGGTTTCAGCGCGCAGATATTCCAATGTGACCATCGCACGGCCATCGTTGCTTTCCCATTGCAACACGCCGGAATACGCGTTGCGATCACGTTCCAATCCAGTGGTCCGCACGCCCGCGCCCTTTGGAACCACAACGGTGTTCGCCGGGGGGAAGTTGCTGGCGTCGAAATTGGGCGAGCCGGTATAACCACCCGAACCCACGGACACGATGCGGATACAGCCAGTGGTCAGCGTGTTGGAACGGTAGCAAGGGTCCGTGATTTGGGACGCGTCCGTCTTCGTCACCAATTCCTGCTGCGCATAACCCAATTGCACGCCGAAACGACCAATGGGAGAATCCCAGGTGTTGGAAATCAGGCCGGAGAAACCGGGCGACCACTCTTTCGCCAAGTCGCCATAGTTGGCCTCCAACGTGCCGGCAACTTTGAAACCGTCGCTGTCCAGCGGCTTGCGCGTCACCAGGTTGACGGTGCCGGAAATGCCGCCGTCAATCATGTCGGCGGTGGTGTTCTTATACACCTCAACGCGGCCCAAAAGCTCGGGCGATACGTCGTTGAAGCTCAACTCACGACCACCATTGGCGGAGAAAATATCGCGGCCATTTAACTCGGACCGAACATAGGGCAGGCCGCGGATGATGACGCCCGAACCTTCAACCGAAAAACGGTCGGGGTCATTGCGTTGTTCAAAGCGGGAGATGTTAACGCCGGGAACGCGTTGCAATGCCTCGGCCACCGAACGGTCAGGCAATGCGCCGATATCTTCAGCGGAAATCACGTCAACCACCGTGTCCGAATCGCGTTTCACATCCTGCGCATTGCCAAGCGCGGCGCGGAAGCCGCTGACCACGATTTCATCTTCAACCGGTGCCTCTTCGGTAACGGTTTGCTCCTGCGCAAAGGCCGCCGTTGGCACCAGCAACATGGCTGTTAAAGCCGTCGTCCCCGACAAGAGAGCCTTACGGTTAAGCGCGAAACGTGCGTGTGCAGATTGTGTGTGAAGCATCAAACTTCCTCCCCAAGCAATGGACATTATTGTCCTGTGGCCTATTTGCTATCCCAGTTTGAGAACGCTCACAAGTAAAAAATGAGCGTTCACAATTTGCTCTTTTCACTTTCCATCACCCACTGTATCTATGGCGCAACAGTGATGGCATCGACCGCGCAAATGGGCGGCGTGAGAGGATCAATTATGGCGGTCAAACATATCATTATCGTGGGCGGCGGGACCGCCGGTTGGATGACGGCAGCGGCGCTTTCCCGCCTGATTAAGGGTCATGACTTGTCCGTCACCGTCGTCGAATCCGAAGCCATCGGCACCGTTGGCGTGGGTGAGGCGACCATCCCGCCCTTCGTCGATTTCAACAAATTATTGGACATTGACGAACGCGAAATGATGGCCGCGTCGCAGGGCACGTTCAAGCTTGGCATCCAATTTGTAAACTGGGGCGGCGTGGGGCAGAGCTATATCCACCCCTTTGGCAATTATGGATATAATGTGGACGGCGTATCGTTCCACCATGTTTGGCACAATCGAAAGGTAAAAGGCGACCCGCGCCCCATTCAAGTGTTCAACCTGGAAACCATGGCCGCGCATTTCGGCAAGTTCGCGCGAACCGAGGATTACGCCCGCGACGATTTGCCGCCGATGAATTACGCCTATCATCTGGATGCGGGCCGCTATGCCCAATTCCTGCGCCGGTATGCCGAAACACGCGGCGTGGTGCGGCGTGAGGGCAAAGTGACCGACGTGGCGCTGGACAGCGAAACGGGATTTGTCACCACATTGACGTTGGACGATGGCGCGACATTATCGGGCGACCTGTTTGTGGATTGTAGCGGCTTTCGCGGATTGCTGATCGAGCAAGCCTTGAAAACCGGTTATGACGATTGGTCCAACTATCTGCCCATGAACCGCGCCGTCGCCTTACCATGTAAGCGCGATGATAACAGCGGCCCGGCCCCCTTTACCCGCGCCACCGCGCACGCCGCCGGATGGCAATGGCGCGTGCCTTTGCAACACCGCAACGGTAATGGCCATGTCTATTGCAATGAATTTATGAGCGATGATGAGGCGCATGGCATTTTGCTCGCCAATTTGGATGGCAAGCCAACCGCCGAACCCAATTTCTTACGTTTCGTCACCGGTCGGCGGAAAAAGTTTTGGAACAAGAATGTCGTCGCGTTGGGTCTGGCCGCCGGATTTATGGAGCCATTGGAGTCGACCTCCATTCACTTGGTCAATACCGGCATTAACAAGCTGATTGCGCTGCTATCCCTCGACGGCATCACGCCGCAGCAGGAAACCGCGTTCAACCGCCTGACCGCGAAAGAATATGAACGCATCCGCGATTTCCTCATCCTGCATTATAAAGCGACCAGCCGCGACGACACGCCGTTTTGGCGACATTGCCTGTCCATGGCGGTCCCAGACAGCCTGACCGAGAAGATGGAATTGTTCCGCCAGAACGGGCAAATCTTCCGTGAAGATGACGAGCTTTTCACCGAAACCAGCTGGGCGGCGGTGATGATGGGGCAAGGGGTCGCGATGAACGGCCACAACCCGATGGCCGAAGGTGCGGGCGGCGCAGGCTTTGATAAGGAGTATAATGAAATTGAACGCTCTATCCGCGAGTTGGTGCATTTTATGCCCAGCCACGCTGATTACCTCGCCAAATACTGCCCCGCGCCAATGTAAGACGGCCAGGATGCCAGCCCAATTAAGCTTGTCAATCAGAGGCCGCCGTGAGTAAAGCAGACGACATTAGAGATAGAGGTTTGAAACTGATGGCGGAATCACGCTCAGTCACCATTGAGCATGTTGCCGAAATGGCCGGGGTTTCCCGTCAGACCGTCTCGCGCGTCATCAACAACAGCCCCAATGTAAAGCCGGCGGTGAAGGAGCGTATTCAAGAGGCGATCGACGCCCTTGGTTACGTCCCCAATATCGCGGCGCGGCGGATGGGCGGCGCGAAGTCCTTCCTGATCGTGGCCATCAACGACCGCCATCGGACGATTGAAAATTGGCGCGCGGGCCATGGCAATGATTGGGTTGACCAGATGCTATATGGCGGGATGACGGAGGCGGAGAAACATGGCTATCACATGCTTTTCGAACTTGTCGATGCCGACCCCGATGCGGCCATTGTGCAATTGGACAAAATCATCGCCTCGTTGCGCCCCGACGGCATCATCCTGACCCCGCCACATAGCCAGAATGAGGCGTTGGTTGAGTTGCTGGCGCGGCGCAAAATAGGCTGCGCACGGATAAATGTCCCCGATTGCTTTGCCGGCATCACAGTGCGGATGGACGACACCGCCGCCGCACGTGAGGCAACCGAGCATTTGATCGACCTCGGCCATCGGCGCATTGCCTATCTTTCGGGAGGCCGCCAATATGCCGTGTGCGCGGACCGGCTGCGCGGCTACAGCGACGCCATGAAGGCGGCGGGATTGCCCACCCATCCCGATTGGGTGCGCGAGGGCGAGTTCTTGTTCGACCCAGCATCTGGTCAAACCGACCTCCTTCTGGCGATGGAGGAAAGGCCGACCGCGATTATTGCCGACAATGACGAAATGGCATTTGCCACGCTGCACGCCATTGACCGCGCCGGATTGCAAGTGCCCGGTGATGTGTCGATTATCAGTTTTGAGGACACGCCCGGCGTCCGGTTCAGCGTTCCCCCCTTGACCGCCGTTCGCCAACCCATATCCGACATAATCGGCACAGCCGTCGAACGGCTAATCGCGCGCGCCAATGGCGATGACGTGGACGGTATTTTCACCCTGCCCCATGTTCTGCGCGTTCGGGGCACCACTTGTCCCCCCAAATAAAACAGACAGCGCCCGTCCGCATCCCCTTTCCATGGGCCTATTGGGCGGCGCATTTGGGATTGATGCTGTCCTATATCCCGCTGTTCGGCCTGTTTCTGCCGGTGCGGGTGGCGCAAGTGTCCGATATGCCCTTGATCGATCAGGCGGCAATTGTCCTGGTCGGCTCCATCGTGGCCAGCGTGGCAGGTGTCATGGCGGGGCGGATATGTGACGCCGTGTTCGCGCGCACCGGATCTCGGAATCCGGTGCTATGGGCGGGATTGGCGACCATTGGGGGCAGCTATGCGCTGTTTTCCTCCACCGGCACTATCATGGGATTGCTGATTGCCGTCACGGTCCTACAAATCGGCATTAACTTGGTGCTGGCGGGCCTAAATGCGTTATTCGCCGAACATGTCGCGCCGCAGGATAAGGCGCAATTGGCCAGCATGGTGAACCTGTGCCTGCCCGTCGCCAATCTGGGCCTTGCGTTGTTGGGCGGCGGGGCGGCGGGGGACATGAGCCTGCGCCTGTTTGCCATTGGCGGGATGACATTGGCCTTGTCCCTCCCCCTCTTAACATGGCGCGGCGGCGGGACGCAGCAGGCGGTGGATTCGGCCAGTCGCCCTACGCATTGGCTCTTTGCCGCAACCCCCGCGATGCCGATATGGGTCGCCGTTTTTGCCGCGCGGTTCTTCGTGCAATTGTCCGCCGCGCTATTGCTCACCTTTGTCCAGCCCTATTTGGCCGCCGCGTTGCCCGATGCCGCCGCCGTCACACAAACCATTTTGTATATGGTCATACTCGCAGCCATCATTAGCCTGCCGACGGCCTTGGGCGCGGCGCGATTGGCGGCGTGGCGGGTTAATCCGTTGACGCTGCTACAAGCCGCCGCCATTGTGCTGGCCATAGCCATGGCGACACTCACCCTCGCCCCATCAACAGCGGCAATTACCATCAGCTACGCCGCATTCATGGCCGCGCTGGTCACCTATTTGGCGATTGATACCGCCGTGATTGCGCAATGGCTGGCCCATTCTCCAATTGTCGCAACGCGATTGGGCGTGATGAATTTGGCCAATACTTTGCCCGGCATTATCATCCCCGCGTTCCTGCTATCAGTTGGCGGGCCAGCGGCGCAGGGATTGGTCGGGGCCTTCACCCTGACGGCAGTGGGCAGCGGCATTTCGGTGCTTTTGCTTGGCTATGTCAAACATCGATTGGTCAGCGCGCGCGTAGCCTAGAGCGTCTTAATAATCGCCGAGAAATCAAGCCCGCCATTGTCTTCCGCAAACGCCGCAAAAAGCTCCGCCGCGCGCGCCCCCATCGGCACATCCGCACCAACGGACCCCGCCGCTTCCATGGCGAGACGAAGGTCTTTCAGCATCAAGGCGGTGGCAAAACCGCCCTGATAGTCATTATCGGCGGGGCTTTGCGGGCCGACACCGGGAACGGGGCAATAGCTGGTCATTGACCAACATTGGCCCGATGCCTTGGATGAAATATCGAAGAAGGTTTGCAGGTCTAAACTGAGTTTTTCAGCGAGCGCAAACGCCTCACAGGTTGCAACCATGCTCGCGCCGAGCAGCATATTGTTGCAGATTTTTGCCGCCTGCCCCGCACCAGAACCGCCCGCGTGGATCACCGCCTTACCCATGGCGGAGAGGATGGGTTCCGCACGCCCAAATGCATCATCCGTGCCGCCAACCATGAAGGTC
>JBGSSR010000250.1:0-10680 GCA_041736905.1 Sphingomonadaceae bacterium
GCGGAAACAAAAATTGCCAAGGTGGATGCCGAGGTGGCCGAAAAATTGGCCGCTGCGGAAACGGAACTGTCCGCGCAACGCACCGCCGCTATGGCTGAAGTAGAGGCCGCTGCGACTGAGGCAGCCCAAGACATTGTGTCCAAACTGTCCGGCGCGAAAGTGACCAAGGCGGCGGTTGCCAAGCAAGTCAAAGCGGAGTTGGCCAATGCTTAATTTGATCTCAGCGCAAACCACAGTTGGCCCAAGTGCAACACCCGCCGCGGAAGTGCATGAAGGTGCCCATGATGGTGCGGCCACCGTCGAACACCATGTTGACCCCACAGGGTTAGGCCTAAACGCCACGGCGTGGGTGTCGGTTGCCATGTTGGTTTTTCTAGCCATCTTGGTTTGGCAGAAGGTGCCAGGACTGATTGCCAAATCGCTCGACACCAAAATTGACGCAATTCGCGCACAATTGGCAGAAGCCGAAATGTTGCGCAAAGAAGCGGAGGCTCTTCGTGATAGCTATACCAAGAAGTTGACCGACGCCGATGGAGAAGCGGCCGCAATCCGCGCCGCCGCCGAAGCGGAAGCCGCCCAAATGGTTGAAAAAGCCAAAGCGGATAGCACGGCGTTGATCGCTCGCCGTAAGAAGATGGCGGAAGAAAAAATCGCTGCTGCGGAACGCACCGCGATTGCCGATTTGCGTTCGAAGGCAGCGTCTGCAGCGTCAAATGCCGCACAAGCCTTGATCGCCAAAGGTCACAACGCCGACATTGACGCCAAGCTAGTTGACGCTGCGATTGCCAAGCTAAATTAGTTTCGCTCTACGTTGATCGATAGATGCTATTCGGGCCGTTCCTTGAAAAAGGTGCGGCCCTTTTTGTGCGCCCAAATTACATTACACATTAATCGCCTAGCAGGCCCACTGCAGAACCCTGAGGGTTCTTCATTGTTGGGATAAGCAATTCACTGGATCGACGTTGCAAGATGCATCTGAACGCTGGATTCAAGCGTACCGAAGGTAGCATTGCGCCTAGTCAGAATAGCCCAATAATACGCGACTACCCGCCGCGTGCGCCAACAAAAAATTTTTGAATGGATTGCTCCAAGCGAGACTACGTTATCGCAAAAATGGTGACCCCTACGGGACTCGAACCCGTGTTTTCGCCGTGAAAGGGCGACGTCCTAGACCGCTAGACGAAGGGGCCAAAATGGCTTGGAGAGGCGCAGATAGCAGAGATTTGAGCTTGGTCAACCCCCGCTAATCACTATCGCGCACTTTTTTTCTAAAGCAGTCATTAATCGGCCCATGCGGCGTCGTCTATGTGGAGTTCCGCCGCAGGTTTGCTGCCCCAATCGTCGATTTTGGCGCGGCCAGCGAGCCACAACGTCCGCCCCTTGGCGCCATGCAGCAGACTTTGCCCCAAATCGGTTTCGGCGGCGCGCCAGGCCATCGCTTTAAAGCTGCCGCCATCACGTCCTCCAACGATGGCACGCACATGACCCTGGCCTACCACATCGCATTTGATGACGTGTACGGGGCCAACGACGACGCGCGGCGCGGGCCAACCCATGCCATAGGGTCCGCCCGCCTCAATCGCGTCCACGAACAATGGGTTCAGCCCGCGTGGGGTCAGCAATGCGTCGATAAGCAAGCTGCGGCTTTCATCGGCGCGCGCTACATCGCCGGAGAGGCGTTCGTCTAGAAAATCGGCAAGGGCAGGAAGTTTGTCTTCCATCACAGTCAGCCCTGCGGCCATAGCGTGTCCGCCGCCCGCTACGAGCAACCCTGCGTCCTTTGCCGCAATGATGGCTGCACCTAAATCTACGCCGCCTACCGACCGCCCCGAACCTTTACCCACGCCATCGGCATCCAACGCAATGACCAACGACGGCTTGCCCGTTTTCTCTTTGATGCGCCCCGCGACGATGCCGATGACGCCGGGGTGCCAGCCTTTGCCGGACACAGTGACGACCGCGCGATTGTGTTGGCCACCGATTTGTTCCTCCGCGCCCTCTTGCACCATTGATTCAATGGCGCGGCGTTCGTTGTTGAGCGCGTCGAGGTCTGCGGCAATGGCGCGGGCTTCGTCCGGATCGCGGGTGGTGAGCAGACGGACGCCCAAATCGCTTTTGCCCACGCGGCCACCGGCGTTGATGCGTGGGCCTAGTGCAAAGCCCAGATCACTGCATAATGGCGCGCGGGTTAGCCTGCTGGCCTCTATAAGCGCCGACAGGCCGATATTGCCGCGGGCCGCCATGACTTTTAGCCCTTGGGCGACAAAGGCACGGTTGAGGCCTTTCAATTGCGCCACATCGGCGACGGTGCCGAGTGCGACGATGTCGAGCAGGCGTATGATTTTCGGCTCAACACGGTTCACGAAATATCCGCGTCCGCGCAACGTCCGGATGACCGCTGCGCCGAGAAGGAACGCTACGCCCACCGCCGCCAAATGGCCATGGGCGGCGGCGTTCGGTTCTTCATCCAAACGGTTGGGGTTGACCAAGGCAAAGGCGTCTGGAAGCTGAGCCGCGCATTTGTGGTGATCAACCACCATGACGTCCACGCCAGCCACTTTGGCCATCGACAGCGCCTCATAGGCCATCGCACCGCAATCGACCGTTACAATGAGGCTGCTACCGTCCTCCGCCAATTTGACCAACGCCTCGCCCGATGGGCCGTAGCCCTCCATCAGGCGGTCGGGGATGTAATAACCCGCCTCCAACCCCAAATCGCGTAGGAGCAGGATGAGCACCGCCGCGCTAGTCGCGCCATCGACGTCGTAATCGCCGAAGACAGTGACGCACTCCTGAGACTGCACCGCATCGGCCAGGCGTTCGGCGGCGCGGTCCATGTCTTGGAAAATCGACGGGTCGGGCATGAAACCCCGGATGGTAGGCTCTCGATAGGCGTCCAATTCTTCTCGTGGGGCACCACGCGCTAGTAAAATCTGCGTAACAAGGTCATCGGGCTTAAACCCCGGATCGCGCGCATCCGCGCCTTGGCCGCGCCATTGCCAGGGTTGGCCGGTTATCGATTGGGTGATGTTGCAGACGTGTGTGTTCATACCCAAATGCTTAGCGCGGCAATCAGAATTGGGGAAGGGGAGTCAAAACGGCTTGACCGCGCGCCCCGCATTGGGGATAGGCGATTGCGCAGGCGGACGTGGCGGAATGGTAGACGCTACAGACTTAAAATCTGTTATCAGAAATGGTGTGCGGGTTCGAGTCCCGCCGTCCGCACCATCTTTATCAGTCAGGCATTGTGGTCCTTGGCGAACAGGGCATAGGCCATGCCGCCAATGGACAGCACTCCGCCGGCGATGGCCAATGCGCTCCAGTGATAGCCTTCAAACACCGTGGAGAGCCCCATGGCAATTATGGGTATAAGCACACTGCTATAGGCGGCCTTACCCGGTCCGATTTGCCGGATTAGCCGGAAATACAGCGGAAACGTTGCAACTGACCCCGCCAGCGCCAGATAGGTGAAACCGCCAATATAGGATGGACGCCAATCCATCACTGGCGCTCCTGAAGATATATAAGCCAACACGGCGTTGTTTCCGGTGCCATATAACATCGCCCAGAACACAACCGCGACCACTGGCTGCGCCTTGAACTGAGGGGCCGCCTGCATAACGTTGGAAAGGCTGACGCTCAGCACCGCTGCGCCGACAAACAGGCAACCCATCCAAACCGCATCAGGGTTCAGGACATGGCCGCTATCCGCCGCGCGCTGATATTCGTTGATGATGAGCAAAGTCGCACCAAGGCAGGCAAATATGCTGCCGATAATGAAACCGCGCCCAACCGGTGTTTTCAGCCACACGCGGGCCAATGCCGCATTGGGCAGAATAAGCAGGCCAAACAACACCGCAACAATGCCGCTCGTGAGGTATGCCTCCGCGCGATAGACTAGGTTAAAGTTGAGCACGAATTGGAACAACCCCATCGCGATCAGCCATGGATGCATCGCGCGCGGCAAGGACAGGCTTTGCCGCATGACTGCGGCGAGCAACGCCATTCCCACGGTCGCCACTACGAACCTATAGGTAACCGACCATCCCGGTGGAACAGACACCGCCGCACCAACGCCCAATTGATCGCGGATGACGAGCCAAGTCGATCCCCAGATCAATGAGATAAGCAGGAAAGGGATCCAAACGCCCGGGCTGCTAAAATGATATTCTTTTTCGGGCTCAACCATCCGCCCGCACCTTCGACCAAGTGGTCAGCAGTGGCAAAACCTCATCATAATGGTCCACAATGGCGTCAGCCCCCAATTCCTCAATAGGTTGGTGCAAGAAGCCGAATGAAACGGCAATTGAACGCATTCCTGCCGCTTTCGCTGCCATTATGTCATAGATAGAATCGCCAAGAAACATCGCACGCGCGGGGTCTGACAAGCCACACCGCCGCGCCATTTCGTCCATTGGAGCGCGGTGCGGTTTGGCCATGCCTTTGCCCATTGTGTCACCACCAATTACGCAGACGAAGCGGCCCAACATACCAATCTCTCGCAGCAACTTGACCGCAAAGCTTTCGTATTTGTTGGTAACCACCGCCATTTTTATACCTCGGGCGTCGAGGGCGGTCATTAGGCCAAGCAAACCCGCGAATGGCGGGCTGTCGCTACCCAAATGCGCCTCATAATGATCAAGCAACACGGGCAACCATTGCGCCAGTAACGCATCGTCAAACGCGCCGGTGCGCTTAGTCCCTTCGGCCAACATATGCTTCGCGCCAAGGCCGACCATGGGCCGAACCTCATCACGGGTCAGCATGTCGCGCCCCATTTGACCCAGCGTGTAATTGACACTGGCCGTCAACTCGCCGCTAGTATCCAGCAGCGTGCCGTCTAGATCAAAACCGACAAGGTCAAAGGCAATTGGCTCCACGCCTATTGTAACCAATAGACGTCAATCGGCACCGCCAAATCGGCAATCACCCGGCCAATGGGCAGCGACGACGAAGGGCCATCGGCAACCGCCTTGTCCAATACGGCCTTTTTATCCGCGCCATTGATGGTCAGCATCACGGTGCGCGCCTCCATAATAGCGGCCTTGGTCAGGGTAACGCGATTGACGGGAGCCTCAGGGGGCAGGGGGTCGGGCGCAACACCAACGGCGCGGCGGGCCTTTGGTCCGTTCATCGCCTCATCATAGTCGGGACCGGGGAAGATGGACGCCGTATGGCCATCTGCGCCCATGCCCAGCCACACCAGATCGGGCGGCCAATAGAGGTCTTGTAACCGCGCATCGGCGGCCATTCCCGCTTGCTTATAATCCGGCAAATCGGCAGTCAGCGGCAATACCCGCGCGCCGAGTGGCAAGAACATCTTCGCCAGCATCGCCACATTGGACAATGCGCTGCTCACCTCAACCAAACGGTCGTCGGTGGGGATGATGACAACATTCTTCCATTTAATCTTTGCTTTCGCCAGCCGTTCCAAGATTGGCTTAGGCGAATTGCCACCAGGGAACGCCAGCAGCGCTTGGCCGCGGGCATCCAGCGCACTTTCAATGATGAATTGAATGTCACCGGCGGCGGCATCGACCATCTCTTCTAGGTCATCAAAGTCCCAGATTTCGATTTCGTCGGCGTCGGTCATAGCGGGCAGCTTTCGTTGTTAATAGTCAGCCGCCCGCCTAAGCCAAGTGCGTTTCCCACGCAAGGGGGAGGTTAGGATGATGTTGAGAACAAGGACCGGCGTGCGGCGACGATAATCGAGCTAACCACCGTTGCCAAAATCGTCAAAATAACCGCAGGAAGTGGCTCAAACGGCACGTTATACCCTAAAATATTCAATGCTGCCCAAAGGAAGATACCGGTAAAGATCACGCCTAAACCTACATTCGCGCCTTCCAAGCCAGCCACGCGATGCAATTCATCCTGTTCACGCCAAATGACCCAGCCTGCGCCGGTCATAACCATCAAGGAAACAACAATGATCGCCATGCCTAAGTCCCGATTGACCAACTCTGGCAAGGCGAGCACCGTGAGCGGAGGGATTAATGCAGCCATGGACAGGCCGGAATACAGAATGTTGCGCCGTTGCGAGCGAATTTCCGCCTCATCGGCTTCACCGTCAAAGACGCGCATAATCATCAACCGCCGCGATGCCGCAGTAATGAGAATTATGACCAGGACTAAGGCAATCATGGTCGCCAAAGCGAGCGCAATAAACTCCCATATGTCGAGCAGTTCGACGGGCATAACCTCCGCCAACAACATCATGTCGCCTGCGCCGAACAGGCCGCCCAATATCATTTCGATGACAATACGCGCCTGTTTTTTCTGTTTTTTGGCGGCGGCAGCATCCATTTGCGTTTCTTGTGTCATAATCCGTCCCTTACTCCGCTGAATCGTCGGTCCATGTATCGATGAAGATATCCTCCACCGGCACCTGAAAGACTTTGGACAGGCGCAATGCGAGCGGCAGGCTGGGGTCGTATTTGTCGGTTTCAACCGCGTTAATCGTCTGCCGCGACACGCCGAGGCGTGTGGCCAACTGCCCCTGACTTAGGCCATGGGCGGTGCGCAGATCTTTAAGGCGGTTTTCCAAAATACGTGTCCCTTGCCAGCATATGTTCGCTTGATGCCTGACAAGAGCTCTTTACATTTACGATTCGCAGGAGTCAAGAGTTCTTGTCACCCCTCATGCCGACCTAAACCAATCCCAATTTTGTGAGGTTCATCAACATGTCGCTCGGCATTTCGGACATCGCCTTTTCACCGTCGCCCAAATCAAGGGGGGCGTCCTTATCCTCCAGATAGCGCCATCCCTGATGCGCCCGTTTCGCTTTCGATTCGACAGGAATAGCCTCAGGCAAGATGACAATTTGCGTCCGGCCATCGGGAGCGGCGTCGAAGCGCAGGATAGGGCTACGCGCCATAATCCGGTGCGCTATAATCCAGTACAGCGACCCACCCACCATCTCCGCATGGCGTTTGGGCAAATATCGCGTGGTGAGGAAAACCTCACCCGCATGCAATTCGCCTGACCGTGCGGACAAGCGTTCCTGAAGATAGGCGAGCGAATCGCATCCAAATGCGATTTTGGTCATGTGCAAAGGCATGTTGTTTACTTGGGAGAAGCGGGCTGGAACAGCAAGGGGCTTAACCCACCAACCCACTCGCCACTGCCAGCCCGAGGAAGATCAAAAACCCCATGCTGTCGGTAATCATCGTCACAAACACGCTGCTGGCGACCGCCGGGTCTTGGTCAAGACGGTCGAAAATCACCGGCACCGCAACGCCCGCGAACCCGGCAATCAGGATGTTACACACGATGGCGCCTGCAATCACGGCGGCGAGCATAGGTTGTCCGAACAACATCCATGTCGCAATAGCCACCAACACGGCGACAGTCAGCCCGTTCATCATGGCCAATCGCATTTCGCGCCAAATGATGCGTCGCGTGTTGCTCTGCGTTAGTTGATTCATGGCCAGCGCCCGCACGCTGACCGCCATCGTTTGCGTGCCCGCATTGCCGCCGATGCTGGCGACGATCGGCATTAGGATGGCAAGCGCCACCATCGCCTCAATCGCTGCGCCGAATTGCGCGATAATCAGGCTGGCCAATGCCGCCGTGCCGAGGTTTGCAATCAACCACCGCACCCGCGCCGAATAACTGTCGCGCAACGGTTCGTTGATGTCGCCTTCGCCCGCACCGGACAGGCGCAATATGTCCTCGCCCGCTTCTTCCGAGATAATGTGCACGATGTCATCCACCGTGATTTGACCGACCAATCGCCCCGCTTCATCGACCACGGCGGCGGAAATCAGGGCGTATTTTTGGAAACGCAGGCCGACTTCCTCTTGGTCCATTGATACAGGGATAAGCGTTTGCTCCCGCTTCATCACTTCGTGCAACGGCTGACTTCGCGGCGCACGCAAAATCCAGCTTAGCTGACATGTGCCAATGGGCCGGTGTTGTGGGTCGACCACAAACACCTCCCAAAATTCGGTGGTCAATTCCTGATGCTCACGCAGATAATCGATGAGTTGCCCGACCGAAATATGCTCCGGCACCGCGACCAGATCACTTTGCATAATGCGGCCAGCGGTTTCTTCGGGGTAGGACAGTGCGGCGACAATCGCGGCGCGGTCTTCTGGATTCAATTCATCCAGAACCGCTTGCTGCTCCTCCGCCTCCAAATCCTCGATAATCGCAACCGCGTCATCGGTGTCGAGTTGCCCCGCAAGGTCGGCCAATTGCCCCGCGTCCAGCCCCTCGATGATGTCCTCACGCACATATTCGTTGGTTTCGGCCAGCACATCGGCGCTCATCAAATCCGCGAGTGCATGCGCCAAATCACCTCGGTCGGCGGACGGGATAAGCTCCATCAAATCGGCAATGTCGGCGGGGTGCAGCGGTTCGACCAGCGCATAGACTTCGTTGTAATCGCCCGCCTCAAGCGCTTCTGCAACGCTATCGACGAAGTCTGAAGTCAGCCGGTTGTCCTCATCAAGCGGGGCATCCACCTGCAACTCATCATCGGCGCGCAAGTCGGTCCGTTCGGTCATGGCGCGCTCCTTATGCTGGCGGGATTGGGTCGGCCTGCCCTAAGCTGTCGCCGGAATAAAGGCAACCTTAGGCGGCGCTAAGAATTGCGCCTATCGCAACAAAATGGCAAGGGGATGTCATTAAGGCCGTCCGGCATTCCAAGGAGTTTTTTCATGAGCAAGAGCAACCGGCCCCTGGCGGCCATCATTTTGGCGGCGGGGCAGGGGACGCGGATGAAATCCGACACGCATAAGGTGCTGCACCCGATTGCGGGTAAGCCGATGTTGCACCATTTGCTCGACACTGTGGATGGCCTGGGCGTCGAACGCACGGTGGTTGTGGTCGGAGCGCGACGGGAGCAGATTGAGGCGAGTGTGGCGAACCGCCCCGTCACTGTCGCGGTGCAATCTGAACAGCTTGGCACCGGCCACGCGGTGGCGCAGGCGAAAGAGGCGCTGGCCGGATTTGCGGGCGATGTGCTGATCCTCTATGGCGATGTGCCGTTGGTCACAGAGGCGACCATGCGCGCGATGGTGGAGCGGTTGAACGCAGGCGATGATCCGCGCGCGGTGGTGCTCGCCTTCCGCCCAGATGACGCGGGCGCCTATGGCCGCGTAATTGCCGATGAGCAGGGGCTTATCCAAAAGATGGTCGAGTTTAAGGACGCGTCCGACGCCGAACGCGCCGTCAACCTGTGCAATTCCGGCCTGATGGCGGCGCGGGCGAGCGATTTGTTTATCCTGTTGGACAGCATCGACAACAACAATGCGGCGGGCGAATATTATCTGCCCGACATCGTCATGCTGCCCGGCCAACGCAGCGCGGTTATCGAAACCAACGACCCCGCCGAGGTTGCGGGCGTCAACAGCCGCGGCGAACTCGCGGGGCTGGAGGCCGTGTGGCAGGGGCGTCGGCGGGTGCAGGCGATGGCCGATGGCGCGACGCTCATCGCGCCGGAAACCGTCTTTTTCAGCCACGACACCGTGGTTGGCCGCGACGTATTGATTGAGCCGCATTGCGTTTTCGGCCCCGGCGCCACCATTGCGGACACCGCGAAAATCTATGGCTTCTCGCACTTGGAGGGCGCAACAGTCGGCCCCAAATGCGCGGTCGGCCCCTATGCCCGCTTACGCCCCGGCGCGGTGATGGAGGCGGGGTCAAAGGTCGGCAACTTCGTCGAAATGAAGAAGGCCACGCTGGGCAAGGGCGCGAAGGCGAACCATCTGTCCTACATCGGCGATGCCGAGGTCGGCGCGGGCGCGAACATCGGCGCGGGAACGATCACGTGCAACTATGACGGATTTTTCAAGTATAAAACCGTGATTGGCGAGGGCGCATTTATCGGCAGCAACTCGTCCCTCATCGCCCCCGTCACCATCGGCGCAGGCGCGATAGTTGGCGCGGGGTCAGCGGTGAGCAAGGACGTGGGGGCAGGGGATTTGTGTTTGGTCCGCGCAGAGCAACAGGCGAAGGTTGGCTGGGCGGCACGGTTTATGGCGGCGATGCGGGCTAAGAAGGGGTAACGGGATAGAATCAATAATCGCAAAATAATGATTGCCGACACTCGCGTTTTTTATGGCTCAACTTAGAGTGCAATCAACTGAAATTTGTTGAGGGATGAAAAATATGTATGACATCGCCATACAAGCTCTAATGGTTCTAGTCGTATGGTTTTTCCTTATGTTTATTAGCACGAATTTGGTTGGCTTCCTCGTCCGATCCATCTTTACAAACGATGAAATGGCGGATTCTATATTAAACAGTGAGGTAATATCGAAAGATCATCGAAAGGCTAGGATTAGAACTATTATTATTGTGTCCGTATTAATTGTTATTTCTTTCGCTGCGGTTTATCATTTTTCGAATATTGGATTAGTCATTGCTCTTTTGATGCTAATGGCCGCGCGTGTTCCCGACCTCATCTGGGAAATCAAAAATAGAAGGCCGTTGCAGTTGGAAGACATGGTTAAGCCTAAGTTTTCTTACCTTACAACGCTGGTGTCGTGGGCGTCATTGCCAGTCGTTTGGTATGCTCTTTATCGAATGTAATCAGTTGGCAGCTTCCGTTTCGGTATAATTTAAGGGCACATTCAAAAATCTTCATCCACGCACCCTTTAGATGAACGCCGCTAGCCCCTTGACACGATATCATGATATGATATACACATATCAATCATGACCCGAATCCT
>JBGSSR010000303.1:0-1911 GCA_041736905.1 Sphingomonadaceae bacterium
AGGGGCCGCGTTTTCGCCGCATGGGCGACGAGGTCGGCGAGGCTGAACGTCGCGTCGACGCCTGCATCCGCCTTGCCAAACGGTGCGCCATTGTAATCGACGAGCAACGGCAAATGCACCCGCGCATTTTTCCACGCGTCGCCCAATTCATCGGGCGACACCGCGACGGGGGAGAAGGCCGTGGGAGGCTTCGATTGGAAGAACCCGAACCCCTTGGCCAATTCGCCGGGGATGAGGTTGCGCAAACTCACATCATTGCAGAGCAGAATGAGTTTGATATGCCCCTCTGCGTCGGCCGCGCTTACACCCTGCGGCACGTCGTCGGTGATGACGCAGATTTCGCCCTCCATATCGCATCCCCATGCCTCATCGGCCAAGGGGATGGCATCGCGCGGTCCAAGGAAAGCGTCGCTGCCCCCCTGATACATTAATGGGTCAGTGTAAAAACTCTCGGGCACAACTGCGCCGCGCGCGCGCCGCACCAATTCGACGTGGTTGATATAGGCGCTGCCGTCCGCCCATTGGTATGCGCGGGGCAAAGGCGCGGCGGCATGACGTTCGCGGAACCGGTCGCATGGGACGGAGTCATGCTCCACCCCTTCGGCCAGTCGGCGCAATCGGCCCTCCACCGTGGCCCAATTGTCCACAGCCTCCTGCATCGTGCGCGCAATATGCGTGGCGTCGCTGCACCGTGTGAGGTCGTGTGACACGACGACAAGACGCCCATCGCGTCCCGATTTCAGCGAAGCGAGTTTCATATTGCTCTCCGTATTTTAGGACGCTTTTGGTGCATCCGGTTTTTATCAGGATGCGCCGCGGCAAAGGCGGGGTGCGCCCGCGCCGCTTCATCCGCCGCCATCATGGACGGATAGGCCGACAAGTCAAAATCAAAACGCCGCGCATTGTATAATTGCGGCACCAGCATGATTTCAAACAGGCCCGGCGTGCCAAAGGGCAGGGGATCGGTCGGCCATTTCGCCAGTTCCGCCTCAATCGGGGCCAGCGTGCGCTCCAACCATTTGTGATACCAACGGGTGACGCCGGCCTTATCCTGCGCCAATTCATCCTTAAGATAATTCAGCACGGGCAGGTTCAAGGGCGCATGCAATTCGGTGGCAATTGCAAAGGCCCATTCGCGCGCCTTTATCCGCGCGCACGTGGCGGCAGGCAGAAACGCAGGCTCTGGCCAACGCTCATCCAACATTTCGATTATGGCCAAGGATTGCGCATAATGCTCGCCATTGATGGTGAGCGCAGGCACGCTGCCAAATGGATTTACGGCGAGATAATCCGGCGCGTGATTATCGCGCGCGAGCAAATCCACCGGTTCTTGGCGGTAGCTTAATCCTTTTAAATTCAACGCAATCCGCACGCGGTAGGTAGTGGAGGAGCGGAAATAGCCGCGCAATACCATGTTGGGTTGTTCAGCTTTCATTGGCGATTTTCTCATGCAGCCATGCGGCGTGGCGCGGCGCTTTCTTTGTGGCGCTCCATTCGGCGAGCATATCGTCGGCGACCGATTTCAACTGCGCCATTTGCTCCGGTGTGCCGATATTCGCGGCGAGTTCAAGGCGGTGGCCATTGGGGTCAAAGAAGTAAATCGACTTGAAAATCCCATGGTGCGTCGGGCCAAGCACGTCCAACCCATGCGCCTCAATTCGCGCTTTGGCGGCCATCAAGGCGTCCATGTCGGCAACCTTAAACGCGATATGCTGCACCCACGCGGGCGTTGCCTCATCGCGGCCCATCGGCGGGCTGTTTGGAATTTCGAAGAACGCCAGCACATTGCCGCCACCGGCGTCGAGAAACACATGCATATAGGGGTCGGGCGCGCCCGTGGAGGGGACGTTGTCCTCTGCAATCGCAAGTTGGAAATCCATGCCAAGGACATCGCGGTAGAACGCAACGGTC